>CAZPGO010000054.1:0-11292 GCA_964586355.1 uncultured archaeon | reverse complement strand
TATTATTATTATTATTATGTTATCCAAAAAAAACAGATCTAAATTAAGAAAAAAATTTTTGTTTAAAAAATATAAATATGTCTCTCCTTTAATAGCGACCATTTTACTAATAGTTGTTTCTGTTATATTGATCACCGTTGTCTTAACTTGGAGCTCAAACTTTGCAAAAGATAATTTATCAACTGCCCAAACATCAAAAATTAACAATAAAGATTTCATCGGTTTAATCACTAACAGCTCTTTATCAGCACAAAACATTTTAATTTCCAATAACCATTCTTCAAAAGATCTAAATGTTGTTGGTTATAAAATAATTTCTTCTCTTGATCATTATCTTTATGATTATTTTGAAAATAAGCTCTATTATTTAGAAGAACCATTAATAATAGGATCTAAGCAAGCAGAAGTCTTACAAATAGATTGTTACCCAGAAGAATCTTTTTTCATAGATTTGTTAACAGATCAAAACACATATGTAAGAACACAAGTTCTTGCAAGATCTATAAATGATGTAGACCCTTTGAGATGTAGATTGCTTTTTGATTACGATGTAACCTCTGGAACACAAATAGAAAGAACTGGAAAGATATTAACACTGCTAGGAGTAGAATCAACAAACATTGTTGAAAATAGAAAAAATTATGCACAAGTAACGAATGGTGGTTATAAATTAAAAGCAAGTTCTAATTTTATTGGAACAGGCTCAATAACGATTGTTTTTTGGGCTAATTATAATGATATTTCTCTTGGCACTTATCTTTTAGATAATGGTGCTTTTTTTATAGATGGCAGCACAACAAATAGAATGAGAATAAGATCGGATGGTTTAACAACGGCTTTAAGTAATTCAAATTATGTAAATCCAACAACAACACAGTTTTTTGCAATTACAAGAGATGTTGATGGATATGTTAATTTTTATTCTGGAGATAGCACAAATACACCGACATGTACTCACACAGATCAATCAAGTGGAATTCCTATAGATACAGAAACAGAGACAACTATTTTTGGACTTAGTTCTAGTAACACCAGTGGATTTAGAGGAAAAATGATGATGTTAAAAGTTTATGATAATAAATTAACAATAGATGAAATAACAACACTTTGGAATAATACAAAAAGTTTAATTGAGTAAATTTTTTATTTAAATAATATTATAAACATTTATTTCTTCTATATTTATTATTATGGTTAAAATAAATTATAAAAGATCTCTCTCCCCATTGATCGCCACAATCTTAATAATAGTTGTAAGTATTATATTGATCACTGTAGTTTTAACTTGGGGCAAAGGCTTTACCGAAAACACAACCAACCAAGCCACAGATCTTCTAGAGTCTTCAAAAAACATTTCAAAGAGAGATTTCTTTTGGCAAATTTCTTTAGTTGGTAATCAACTTGTTCTAAGAAATATTTCTGATAGTGATCTAGAAATTAAAGGTTACAAGATCTTAACAAATGATTATAACTCAGACTATTTTTGGCTAAATAGTTATAGAACCCTAGAAAACAATATTTTATTTAACAGATCTTCCATAAATCCAATTTCTTTAGTCTGTGTTCCAGAGAATAAATTTTTTTTAGAGTTAATAGATATTAATGATCAGCCATATACTTTAGAGATCAATCCACAAGGAAACAGATTGTTTACAAAATGTAATAGTTTTCATGTTCCTTTATGGGAGTTTGAAACCATAAATGGTAGTTATAAAATAGATGAATTTAATAAAGAAACAAAAGAAAATATTTATTTAGATTCAGTAATAAATACTACTGGTAATATAGTTAAAATTTCAGAAAAAACATGGTCATTAACATCAGATGGCGGTACATTAACTATGATGTCTTCAGGTTTAATTCCTTATACTTTTGGTAGACTTTATAAAATAGAGCTGGAGACGTTAAGCACAACTGGAATTCTTGCTAATGATGATTTATATTTTCAAAGATTTAGTTTAAGTTTTGATTATTTAGATGATAGTGGAGTACCAATAAAAGAAATAGGTAAACACACTTTAACCATTTGGTGTGATAGAGAATCATCATCTTATTTTCAACTTCAGTTACGTCAGTCAACAACAGCTAATGTTGTTGTTAGAATTGATTCTATTAAAGAGATAGATCCATTAGAAACAATTACTGATGGTACTAAATATTTTGAAAATCTTACTAACGGAAGAAAAGCATTAATAAGTCCTCAAGCATATGGTACTTGGGAATTTGATCTGTATAAGGGTGCTGATCAAAATCCTCGTATTCATATTATTTCTAACAAAACTAGTGCATATAGTTCTTTTCAAGGGTATATGTTATTTATTTATAGAGACACGAAAGTGACACATTTTACAATGTCAAATGATCCAGGTGGTAATGCTTTAATGGTTACTAATAGCAATTTTATTAAAGATAAATTTTGGTATAATATTAAAATTACAAGAGATAAATCAAATAAGTTTACTTTTTTTATAAAAGGGCCTTTTTTTATATCAACTCCTGGATATAATGATTGGACTCTTGTTTCTTTAGCTTCTGGTTCTAATCCTGTGACAAATAGTAGTTATATTAATAGTAATTATTTTGTTATTGATTTAGATCCTGGTGATAGAATTGCAAATATTAAACTGACTCCGGAGATTGTTTAATAATGTTTATTAGAAGATCTGTTTCTCTATTGATCGCCACAATCTTACTAATAGTTGTAAGTGTTATATTGATCACCGTTGTCTTAACTTGGAGCTCAAGCTTTGCAAAAGAGAACTTAAACCAAATAGATCTTACATCTACTTTTACGGAAAGTGATCTTTCTTCTTTTTTAGTTTTAACTGATATTAAGCAATTATCTGAAAGTAATTTAGTAATTATTAGAAATATACATAGTACAGAATCAATTAAGTTTATTGGTTATAATCTTGTTACTGATAGTAACTATATTTTTGGAAATCAACCATTATATTTTAAGAACGAAATAATTTTAGATCCAGGTGCTTTTGTTTCTTTTAATTTAATTTGTTTACCAGAAAGTAATTTTTATTTACAATTATTTAATGAAGAAAAAACCTATTTTTCAATTTTAATAAAAACAAATAATTATAGGTCTGATAATTATTGTTTTGGAAAAAACGGTCTGGTTGCAGATTATGATATGACGGTTGTAGATAATGTTTTAGTTGATAAAAGTAAAAATAATTACAATCTTTCTTTATTAACAGGAAATCCAGAAACCCAAGAAAAAGGAATCTTTTTTTCTGATGGTGGTTTTTCAAGAAATCATCTTCCTGCTAATTCTGTATCTAGTGTTTTAATTTCTTTTAAAACTGATTATAGTTCTTTACAAACAATAATATATGGTTTTGGATTTTCCTCTTTTCAGTCACAATCATCCATTAAATTAGATGCTTCTGGTAGGTTATCAACATCTTATAGTTCAAGTAATGAATATTATATTTCAGAATCATTAAATAATAATGAATTTTATACTGTTGCTGTGTTATTTGATAGATCTATACCAGAAATTAGAATGTTTGTAAATGGAGAAGAAAAAAGTTATTTGTCACGTAATCCATATATTTATGTATCTAGTTCTTTTACAATCGGTCAAAGAGATTATAGTTCTCCTTATTTTTTTAATGGAGTGATTTATGATATTAAGTTGTTTGCTGATCTTTTATCAGAACAAGAAATTTTGGATTATAATGATCTTATGTTTGGAAAATATAATTAAATTTTACTGTGTTTTTGTAAAAAAAGAAGATTTTATATATTATTCTAACTACTATATATTATAAAACATAAAAAAATGTGATTAAATATGAGTTTATTAATAATTTTTATTTTTCTGGCTGTTCTAATTTCTTTTTTATTAGTTTATTTTCTAATATTAAAAAAAAGAAAAAAAACTCCAAAAAACGAGCTTTTGGAAAAAAGATCTGAAATTGTTAAGTCTTGGAAAAATTTATTAAATTCGTTAAAAAAAAGAGATGAAACAATAGCTACTTTAGTAGACTCTTTAGAAAATGTAGATTTAAAAGAAAAAAATGTACTAGCTGATCTTTTAAGAATGAGATCAGAGTTTAAATATGCTGATAATTTTACTAGTTTTATGATGGTTAATGATAAAGTTAATGACACTTTACAAAAGTCCTTCTTAATTTTAGAAAAATATCAAGATGTCCTAAAAGATAATCAAAAATATCAAAAAGCAACTGAAGAGATCAACCAAGCAGATGTTTTGGTAAGAGAAGCTATTGCTAAGTATAATAATATAGTTGTTCAGTATAATAATATTATAGATAATGAAAAACACAAAGAACTTGCAAAAAAACTAGGATACACTAAAAAAGAGATTTTTAGTGTTGAAGAATAAAGTATTTATGAAACAATAAAGGGCTTTTTTGGTTTAGAATAAGTTTCTTCTAATATTTTTTCTTTTACTAAAGTAATATTCCTTTTTTCTTCTGGCATTTTTATAACTCCAATAGAAAGATCTGTTATAACCTTAAACTTTAATTTCACTTCTCCATGAGAAAGACCTTTAAGTAATACCCCATTTACTTTATGTATTGCATCTCTTGCAAGAGATATATGAACATCACCCATATATTCTCCGTTTTTTGTCTTTGTAAAGTCTCCTGAAACATTTGTTATAAGGCATGGTTGTTCATATACTTTTTGTCTAATTGACCCTATCTTTGTGGTTGCTATCTTTAGATCCCTTAAGGTGCCAATAGCACTTAATAATGATGCTTTCTTTATATCATTTTGTTCAAAAGATCTTTCAATACATTCAAGAAACTCGTCTCCATCATCTAAAACTACTTCTAGAATGGTGTCTTTTGATTCTTGTACATCATTATATCTACTTTTTATCATTTTTACCACTTTTTTTAATTATTTAATATATATATTATAGATAGAAAGCCATATATATAGGAAATAAAGTCAAAACACCAAAAGATTTTTAAATCATTTTCTTCTTTTAGATTTGATGTTTTTTGCTATTCTTTCTTTTTGTTCCTCAAAGAATTTTTTATGTGTTTCTTTTTTTAGGACTCCTAGATTTTTTAATTTTAATAGTATATGATCTAGGCATCTATTATGGGATAGATCTTTTATAAGTTTCTCTCTAAT
Source organism: uncultured archaeon (assembly GCA_964586355.1). Classification (GTDB taxonomy): domain Archaea; phylum Iainarchaeota; class Iainarchaeia; order Iainarchaeales; family CSSED10-239; genus JAKQTP01. The sequence goes on along the minus strand of CAZPGO010000054.1, from coordinate 6,162 downwards.
AGCATTCTTATTTTTGTTTGGGCTTTTTTCTACTATGGTGTTGGTTAAGATGTTTATAAAACTATAAAATTCACTTTCTGTTAATGTTTTTTTATCTTTTATTCTTTTTATTAATAGATCTATGTAAAGTTCTCTTGTGCTAGGTATTTTAGAAAAATCTATACATCCATTTTCCCATGATCTTGCATTTTCTTTATTACCTCCAAGAAGCATAATATAATCTATCTCTTTTTTAGTTTCTGCATTTTTTGCTAGCATTCTAAACCCAGATCTTTCTTTTCTAGAGTTTCTTATTTGCTGATTTTTTATATCTGTACTAATTTCAGAGTATATTTGATGCACTTCTGTTTTTATTTTGTGCCTTGTTTTTTCTAATAAATAATTTATTTTTTCTTTTTTTTCTCCTGAGCTTTTTAAATACATGTTTACTAATGTTCTATATCTACTTAAAATCGTAGTTGCTTTATTTAGTTTTTTCTTAATTTCTGATTGATTAAATAGTTTTAGTTTTTGATTTAAAGGTAATTTAAACAAAGGTTCTATATATCTTTCATATTCTGCTGGATTAATGTGTTTTTGTTCAGAAAGTTTAAGTTCAATATCTGCTATTAATTTTATTTTTTGTGCAAATATTTTTTGCTCCTTTTGTTCAATCAGATCATATTTATTTAAAAGACTAATATATGCCATTGGTGATTCTGATCTTTGAATATTTGCTGTTAGATCTCTAAGTATTTTTTCAATAGAGAGTTGTGGTTGATCTTGTGCTCTTCTTTCTATAATTAGATCTATAACATTTAGTTGTTGATCTCTTGAGAGTTTTATCTCATTATTAGCAAGAGTAATTAACTCTCCAATAACTTTTTGCATTTTTTTATCTGTTATCATATTTTTGTCCTTTATTTAGTTGGTATAGCTTTTTATGCTTTTTTGATCAATTATTCTTTCTATTATTTCTTTAATAATATTAATATATGAAATCACTTTTATTTTTTTTGAATATTTTTGTTTTGCTGCAGTACACACATAAATATCTTTAATCACACTCTTTTCTAATCTATTTACAGCACCTTCACTAAACACTCCATGAGTTGCAAGAATAGATACTGTTCTTGCTCCTTTTGTTGTAAGATAATTTGCAAAGTTGGTAAGTATTTGTGCTGAGACTATTAGGTTTCCAATAACTAACACATCTTTGTTATTTATGTTGCTTTCAATTTCATAGGTTTCTTCAAAGTCTTTAAAATATTTGTTAACAGTTACAAATTTACTTTTAATTTCTTTAGCTATATCTCTTGCCCTATATTGAAATTCAAAATCAATTGTTGTAGCTACCAGATCCTTATTAGATCTATATTTTTCTTCTAATGTTTTACTAAATACTCTTTTCATAGAAATATTATATATAGGAATATTTATTGCACTAGTTATCTGTGGATTAAACATATCAAAGGTATAGATAGAGTCTATTCCAGAGACCTCAATAAATCTAATAATAAGGTTTAGATCTATAGAGGTTATTAGATCATCAGGTATTTTTGTATATGGAAAATATGGTAAAAAAAGATGAATTTTTTGAGCTCCTTGTTTCTTTAAAAGATCAGATGTGAAAAAAAGATTCATTAATGAATCGTTTATTGGAGTGTTTAGATTAAATATTAAAAACACAGTTTTATGGTTTACATAACTTTTAATATCCACAACAGTTTCAGACTCATTTATTTTTTTAAGATCTATACCAGCAATAGGTAAATCCAATTTATCAGCAATCGCTGTTGCTAGTGGCAGATCTTTTTGTGGTGCCATTATTATATATTCTTTTTCCATATTTTTTCTTTCTTTTATTAAATATATAAAGATGAAAGATTTTAATAAATTTAACCTTTTACCAAATATTCTCTAAAATACACAAAAAAATCACATATAGGGCTTTTTTATATAAATATTATATTTATTGGTATGTATCTTAAACTAAAATCAGAAAAACCAGAGAAAGATCTTTTCCTAAATTGTCCCTATAATTTTAAAGAGAAGCATATTAATGTCTTTAACTGTGTTAATTGTCAAGACCCTCTTTGTCTTAAGGCTTGTAAATATGGAGCTATAAAAAAAGATTCAAAAACAGGAATAGTTACCATAGATTCAAAAAAATGTGTTGGTTGTGGGGCTTGTGTAAAAGCTTGTAAGAACAATGCTATTGTTTTAATTAAAAATAAAGCAAAAAAATGTGATCTCTGTTTCAATAATTCCTTTCTGATGCCTTGTTTTTATAATAATAAAGAAATGCTTGAACTTGTTGATGAAAATGAAATAAAAGAAAAAGAGATTTTGTCTAAGTATTTTGGTTTTATAGTAGAAGATATAAAAACAGAAAAAACTCTCTCTCTAGATTCTTCTGTTATAATTGACAAAAATAATGAAAAGAGATATATTGTTAATTATCAAAAGCTTTCTTTATCAGAAATAGAACTAATAAACGACATTTTAGATAATTATAAAACAGATCACACAAACAAAGAAATAGATAATATGGAAATAACTGAAAGTATAAAAAAAGATCTTGATGAAATACTTGTAAATTATTGTTTTAATAATTCTATTGAGCTTGATGATGATCAGTTTAAGTATATTTTAGAGTGTGCTGTAAATATTTTATCTGATCTTGGTCCTTTGTCTTTAATGCTAAAGGATAATGATCTAGAGGAGATTGTAATCTTTGATATAGATGAATCCGCTTTTGTTTATCATAAAAACTTTGGCTGGTTAAAAACAAATATTGTCTATAAATCCTTAGACTGTTTAAAGGATCTAATTAACAAAATGAGCTGGGAGTCTAGTAAATATATAACTTTAAAAAATCCTTTGTTAGACATAACTCTAAAAAACCACACTAGACTTAATGCTGTTATAAATCCCATAACTGATTCTATATCCATTACTATTAGAAAATTTCCTGTTGTCCCGTTTACTGTTACTGATCTATTATCCCAAAAGATAATTACTAAAGAAGTTTTTAATTTTTTAAAAAAAGCTTTTTTAACAGATTCAAATATATTTGTTTGTGGTAACACAGGTTCAGGAAAAACAACAACCCTAAATGCTCTTTTAGAATTTATTCCTAAGTCGGAGAGAATGGTTTTAGTTGAGGAGGTAAGGGAGATTAATATTTCTCATCCTCATAAGGTTTCATTAATTGTAAATAAGGATCAAAATATATTACTTGATTCTTTAGTAATAAACACTTTAAGAATGAGACCAGACCGAGTGATTATTGGAGAAGTTAGATCAAAAGAAGAGATATTGTCTTTGATTGACTCAATTCTTTGTGGGCAAGCAAAAGGCACATATACCACCATTCATGCACAGTCCTCTAATGATGCTATTTTAAGATTAAGATCTTATGGGGTTTTGGAGCAAGATATTGGCTCCATTGATCTAATTATTAATCAAAGAAGATATAATGAATATAACAAAGATCAAATAATTGAAAGAAGAAAGATTATGGAGATCTCTGAAGTTGTTTTTGATAATACTAAACAAAAGATATTTCTAAATAAGTTGTTTGAATACGATTCTAAGAAAAACATTTTAATTAAAAAAAATAACTCCTTAAAACTTATTAATAAATTTAAAATCTCTAAACTAGGAAATAAAATATGAAACAGATCTTTACTAAAAAACAGTTTTTTTTATTTTTAATTATTGAGTTTTCTTTTTTGTTATTATATTTTTTATTAAATAACATATTTTTAGAGATTACTTTTTTTCAACTGTTTTTTTTATTATTCTCTGTTGCTATTAGTTATTTTCTTATAATATATTTTTTAGAAATAATAAAACAAAGAGATCTTGTAAAAAGAATAGATCAAGACCTTCCATATTTTCTAAATAATCTTGCAAATAATTTAGAGAAAGGGATCTCTTTAAAGTCTGCTTTAGAAATTGAGTCTAAGATCTTTGAAAATAAAGATTTAGGGGTGTTACTTAAGCAAGGACTAGATAAGATTAATAAAAAAGGATACTCTTTAGAAAAGGCTTTTAGTTCTTTATCAATTAAGACAGAAAACCTAAGTAGATCTCTTTATCAAATAACAGATACTGTTACTAGTGGTGGTACAAATAAATCAGATAACCTAAGAACCTTATCTAAAACCATAATAGAGAAACAAAAATCAGATTCTAAAAGATATTCTACCAAGTTAAACTTTATTAGTTTGATATTTATAGTAATTTCAGCAGTAGTTCCTGCAATATTTTTAATGTTTTTTTTAATTGGTGCTTCTTTTTTGGAGTTCTCCCTCTCAAAAACCACTATTATTTTTGTAACTGTTGTTTTGTTTCCAGTAATTGATTTATTTTTGCTTTTGTTTATGAGGGCAAATATGTAAAATTTGAGAAAATATGAAATCTAAAAGATTATTTTTGTTATTGCCTTTGTTATTATTTTTATTTATTCTAGATCTAAATATTTATTTGTTTCTAGGAATATTTGTTGGTATTTTGGTGTTTGGTTTTTTGTTTAATGGTATTTTTAAAAGATATAAATTCTTAATTAAGAAACAAAAACTAGAAATAGCAATAATAGATGAGTTAATGATAATCTCTTCTTATCCAAAAAGTAATGATCTAAAAAACATTTTAAAAAAATTAAAGTTTTCTAAAAATAATATAATTTCTGAGGAATTTAGTTTTGTTTATGATAAAATAAATAACGGTCATAACCCTAGATCTGTTTTTGAAATTCTAAAAAAAAAGTATGAGTCTATAATACTTACAAGATTTTTGGATCTTTTGTTGTTATCTATTACTACTGGTGTTGTAAGTAATAAGGATTATAAAAAACTAGCAACACAGTTTATAGAGTCAAAGGAATTGCTCTCTGAAAGAGAATCAATGTTACTAATGCAAAAATACACTGTTCTTTTTGCTGGTGGATTAATTGTTCCTGGTATCTTAGGTGTTGTTATTTCTTTAATTAATAATCTTAGATCTAATGTTTCTCTAACTACCATTGCTAGTGATGTTTTTGTTATTTCTTATGTTTGTACTATTATCTACATAATAGAATATTCCATAATATCAGGAATATATTTAGGATTAATAGAAAACAGTTCAAGAAAATCTGCTCTTTATGTTATTATTTTGCTTCCTTTGTCTTTGTTGTTGTTTTTCTTATTTTCTTTGTTTTTATAGAACATATTATAAATGTTTTAGGCTTTTTATTTTATTATATATTTAAATAAAGAAAAATTATGTTACATATTTTAGAGATCTTACTTCATAGTCTAAGTTATTTTAGTATTTTTATACTTATGAGTATAGAAAGCTCATTTATACCTTTCCCATCAGAAGCAATAATGATTCCTGCAGGGTATTTAGTGTCTATTGGTACTTTAGAGTTTTTACCTGTGGTTCTATTTGGAATATTTGGCTCTGTTTTTGGTGCTATTGTTAATTATGGTATTGGAAGGTATTTGGGAAGAAGTTATTTATTAAAACACAAAAAGATCTTTTTTATAAAAGAAAAGCATCTTAAAAGATCAGAAGAATTTTTTGTAAAGCACGGATCTCTTGCTACCTTTATAGGTCGATTAATACCAGTTGTAAGGCAATATGTTTCTATTCCTGCTGGTTTTTCCAAAATGAACTTTTTCAAATTTATTTTTTATACTGCTTTAGGATCTGGAATCTGGATGTTCTTTTTAACCTATTTAGGTTATAGTTTTGGTTTAACTATATCCACAGGCATTTTAAAGTGGGCAAATTATTTGATCTTAGGGGTTTTTGGAGCAATTATTTTATTTTTTATAATAAGGCACAAAATAAACAAAAGAAAGCAAAAGGTTTAGGGGTAAGAGTGGTATTCTTTAACCTTTATAAATATTTTGTAGCATATAATTTGTATTAATTTAGATCTGTTTTTTCTAAATAATGCCCTAGTAGTCTATCGGTTAGGATGCAACCCTGTCGAGGTTGCGGGACGGGTCCGACTCCCGTCTAGGGCGTAACCTTTTTTTACAAAGAAAGCTTAGAAAAAGAAACTATTTTTTTATTAATAAATTTTTTTTTAGTTAACTATTTAAATCTTTTTATCTTATTACTTCTTTAATTTATATTGGAATTGATTCTTATGAAATTTATTAATTTTAGATCAAAATCTGT
>CAZPGO010000053.1:0-5127 GCA_964586355.1 uncultured archaeon | reverse complement strand
GCAGTCATAGTGTATTGATTAGAGTTAATAGCACGAAAACTAATAAAAGGATTAGAAACACCTGTATATGTGGAAGTAGTGCGATCAAAAATTTGACCAAGATCAGAACAGATTCTTGGGGTTTCATCAAAGTAAGCAAAAGTATTACACCCAGAAATTATTTCGTTAAAATAAAGATCGTTTTGAAAAATCAGAGGATTAGTATTTAAACTATTTACAAAATTTTCTTCAAAAGTTATTCCTGGCCAAGTAACATCTGAGTAATAGTTGTTATCACGATCCCAATTAATAGCATTGATTGGGTAATCAAATTCTATTTTATTTTCATCTATGTGATAAATAGCAAAACCACCATAGTTGGTTGAGCCATTTAAAAACATACAGTTGTCTAGGTTGTTGGGGTCGTTATGATTTCTATAACGATTTTCAATTATAAAAAATTCTCTGGGACCCATATTATTATTTCTTAAAATAACAGAATCAGGATAATCATTAATACTTCGCAAACTAATCTCTTTTGGAGAATCTACAGTTAAGGTTATTGGATCAACCCAACCAAAAAAATATCTAGACCAAACATCTAAATTTATGGGCTTTTGGGAACAATAACTATCCTGAAAAATCATCATACTCATGCCGTTCATAGGACCTGGATTTAACTGACCACTTGTGGAGTTAGCATAAAGATCTGGTAAACCCAAAACATGACTAAATTCATGAGTAGCAATAGAAATTCTAAAAGAATCAGTGGAACTAAGACCGCGTTCTGGAACATAGGCAACATTGCCAATATATTTACCATCATAAGAATAATTTGTATAACCGTTAAAGATTCTGGCTTGTGGCCAAATTCCTCCACTTCCTTGTATACCCCTTCCGGCATATACTAAAACAACTCCATCAATACGACCATCATTATCTGAATCATAATCGGAAAAATTTACTATAGAGTTAAAAGCAGACATGCTGTCTAAGGTTAATAAAAATTCATTGTAACTATCTTGAGAGTAATAAGAATATGGTTGAGAAAGGGTTTGCCAACCATAAATATCAAAAACTAAATTGAAATCGCCATAGGATTGCTTATTAAAATATTTGCTAACACTAATGCCAGAACCGTTTAAATAATTTTCAGAATTGAAAGCTAAGGAAAGATCTAAAGAGGATGTGTTTGACTGGTTATCTGGAAACTGAACTAACAAAACAGGAATATGAACAGTACCACTTAAAGGAGAAGTGCCCCAAATATTGTCTACACTGGATAAGGAGTCTCGGTTTTTTGGCACAGATTCTTTTAGAGAATCAAGATAACTTTCTAGAGTAAAACCGTCTTTTGCTAACTCTGCTTCTGGTAAATAAAATACATCTGGATGATTGTTTAAAGATAAGGATTCAGAAGTATTGGCATAAAGAAAAGTAGAGTTGAAAAGTAGTAAAAAAATTAATAAAATATGTAGTTTGTTCATAAATAAAATAAGAACAAGAATGTTTTTAAAACCTGTTTTTTATTAACTTTAATTAGTTAAAGGTAATTAGATCTAAAATAATATTTTTTAAAAAAAATTAAAGGAACTGATGGGTTATTAAAATAATCATCATAATCACTAACAGTATCATTAATTGATCCAGATTCGTCTCCTGAACCTATTGCTTTTTTTGAATTAAATGTTTGTATGTAGTAAATACCTAATAAAGTTGCAACTATAATTAACACGGCTAAAACCATTATCAATTCTATTGATACTTGTCCTTTTTTATTTTTAAACACATTTAATCTTTTTTATTTTTTATTAAATTAATTTTTTAATAATATTAATTAGGAACGTTGCTTCTTAAATAAGGATAGCCCTCATTTATCTCATCGTTTCTATCCCAAATTGTATTAAAATTCCAAAAATTTAATTCTTTAACTTTCAAGTCTTCATCTGTTAAAGCAAACACACCATAATTTCCTGTGGTTTCATCATAAAGATAGTAAGGAGAACAATTTTCACATGCAGTAGAACTAAAAAAAGAATTTGAAATATTCGACCATCTAGAATAATTAGGATTAGAAACACCACCACAATATCTAACATGTTCAATAGAAATGTCTATGTTTTCAAAATTTGCAACAGCATAAGAATTAACTATACTGTTAGGATGAGGGACAGGAGGTGATGGAATATAATCACGATCAAATTTACTTGATAGACCCCCAAATTTTGGATGTAAATAAGATGGCAAGGAATTATTTTCAGAGAAATAAAAGGTTACTTTTGCATAAGAATTTTCAATCTTTGGATTATAATTCTGGTTACAAAATTGACTACCAGCAATCCCCCCAACCTCTGAAGCTCCAGAAATATTTGCATCTACAAAACTTAAAGAAATTAAGTTTTTATTTTCACCAGCAATACCACCAACATAAGCTCCAGATGAATTTAAATCACCTATAAATTTAGATTTTAGTATTTCACCAGAATTATAGCCAGCTATACCGCCATGATAATAGGGTTGTGATTCTTCTTTTGGAATAAGATTTATATAACCATTAAATTCAGACTCTATTATCTTACCCACAACATCTAGGTCTAAGGCGTTATTAATACCGACAATGCCACCAACATATGAAGAATCTGCATTAATGATAAAATTACCACTAACGGAAACATCCTTTATTTCTCCTCCATTATTTACCCCAGCAACACCCCCTAAATTATCAATATCACAATCAGAACAATCTACAAAAATATTTGCATCATTAATATTTATTCTAAAAATATATGTGTTTGGCCTAATATACTCAGTCATAATCCCTTTATCTGTCACTCCCTGATCAATAAAAACAAGTTTTGGATTATCTAAATTCAATTGTCTAATTACAGTAGAAGTACCCCCCCTTGAAGGTAAACTACCAAAAAGAGGAAAACCCTGATGTAAAAAGAAATCATAAGTTTCTAAACCAGAAGGACCAAAACAACCATACTGGATTATATTCTCTTCCACCATAACATCAGATCTATTCATATATAAATTAGATATGGTGTGATGATCACCATCAAAAAAACCATAAAAACTAAAATCTAAAACACTACAGCCATGAATACCACCTGCGTCATTAGTAGTATATAAACCACCAATGCTTGGAAATCCTTGCTCCTCAGAATACCAATCTTCTGATGATAATAAATCATGGCTCAGATCAATATCATGAGTTAATTTATAATGACACAGTGGAGCACCAATTTCCCACCAAGCAGATGGGGTTTGACCGCGTCCCGCAGAAAGAACCTCTTCAGAAGTATTCGCCCAAGCAATTAAATTTCCAGAACCATCATAAGTAGGAGTCCAACCATCTTCATAATTAAAAATATTAATCGCATTAGCATCTCTTAATTGGTACCAAATACCTAAACTCATACGAAGCTGGTGTTCTCTAACACAATAAAGCTCTTCAGCAGAATTTATTAAAAAAGGATTATTTTCAGTACCTTCTCCAGAAATACTAGAACATATCTCTAAACCACCCATTGGTGGACAAATATCTTCTTCTTCTTCTCCTATATGATAGGTTTTTCTTATAACATTACTTGGGATATAATTATTTTTATAAGCTTTAACGTTTAATTGTTTTGTAGAATTAATAAGTATAGGTGTTGAATAAATTTGACCTGTGCTTGGTGGTTCAGGTGTGATCAAAGGATCTATAAATTGATTTAAAACCCACCACATTTCTGCACCAGTAGTATTATTAGACAAAGACACACTAACAGCAGATGGAAAGGGATTAGTGTGTGTGTTTCCTGAAGGACTGAAAACTGGATTAGCTACTTTAAAACTATATACACTCTCACTAACATTTGTTGAGATCTCTTGATTTGAGGAATCAGTTCCAAATACTTTTACTTTTACATTTGTTTCTATTTCATTTGTTTCATTTCCATTTAAAACAATTGGAGAACCAACAAACTCAGCAGAAGAAGTTGTTGGGGTAGTGCCATCAATGGTATAATAAATTTGACCCACACAATCGGGATCATTTCTATAAGATAAAGTCAAATTTTGAGAATTATTATAAACACCAGAAGGCAGATCAAAAATAATATCTCCTGTAAAAGACACACAACCAGAAGTATCTAATGGATCAATATTTTTTTGTATTAAAGCATTATCAGTAAAATCATTATTACTATCTATTTCTGCATCAACAGAAATAGAATATGTTTGAGAAGTTGTCTCTTCATGACTACATCTAAAAAACAATGTGTGCTTATTGGTATCACTATCAAAAGGAAGATTTACATTATATGTTGATTGACCACCTAAAAAAAAAACACCAATCAAACTACAATCACGGGTAGCCACACCCTCTTTTAAAATAGAAATCTGATCAATTACTGGATCATTATAAATTGTGTTCTCATCAACAGAAACAACTACTCCAAAATCAGCACCCACTTGACTAGAACTATCAGGATCTAATTCTAAATCAATACTAAATGTTTGATAAAGTGGAGGAGGAACAATAGGAGGAACAATTATTTTAGAAATTAATTCGGAATCATTATAACTAGGATCATCAGCAATATCAGCAAACACAAGAACATTATATGTTCCTGAATTATCACAGTTAAAAGTTAAATCATAAAGATCAGTAACAAAATAATAATCTAAATTGTTATAAACACTTTGATTTGGTAAGCTATTCAAACTACACTCTGTTGTTGAATTAAATCCATTATCATATATATAAACAGAAGTAATTCTAGAAGATGTATGTTCTGTATCATTAAAAGCTCTTACAATTATATTAAAATCATTATTTTCTTCTGTGGGTCCATTAGGATCTAAATTTAAAGAAATACTAAAAAAACCAGTCGGGTTTGTGGGTAATTCTTGTATATTAACATCTGATGCAAAATCTGTAATAAGATTATCTAAAACATCAGTACTTACATCTTCTTGCCTATTTTTTCCAATTGATTGTAGATAATAAACACCAAATAAAACACCACCTACAACCAATATTGATAAGACTAATAAAAATTCTATTGAGATTTGACCTTTTTTATTTTTAAACACATATATTCACATTTATAATTCTGATGATTAAAGTTTTTAAAATATAAGAAGTATAAAAGAAAA
>CAZPGO010000052.1:0-12040 GCA_964586355.1 uncultured archaeon | reverse complement strand
TTTTGCAAAGTCTGATCCCCAAGTTAAAACAACAGTAACTAATATTACACTAACAACTATTAATAAAATTGTGGCGATTAAGGGAGAAACAGAACGCTTATATATCATAAGAAGTATAAAAGAAAGAAATATTTATATTGTTATCTAAAAAAATATTCAAAATAAAATTAGGCAAAAAAGAAGGAGAGAAAAAATACACTCTCTCTTATTCTTTAAGTATTTTTGTTATAGGCAAAAAAGAGGGAAAAAAAGAGGAAATATCTGCGTCTCTCTTTTTCCACAATTCTGTTTTTTTTGGGGGTTAAATTTTTTACTAAGATTTATTTTACAAAAAAATAAACCTTTCTTCCAGAAACAACTTTGCTTAAATGACCACTTTTTACTAAATTATTTAGTCTTTGGCTAGCAGCATTTGTTCCTTTGTAATTAAACTCATTTTTTATGGTTTCTGCATCGGCTCTTCCAACAGATCTAATATAACTTATTATTTTATCATCAGTCTCTGAAGGAATTGAGATCAAAGGAGCATTTTCTGTTTGAGCTTTTTGCTGTAACATAAATTGTAACTTATCATATTTTTCATTTATGTTTTTTAATAATTCATTTGTTTGCTTCTTTTCTTCAATTAACTTATAAACCAAAACTGATAACAACATTGGATCATTAAACTTCTCTTGAACTTTTATTAGATCATCAAGACCAACTTCCTGAATTGTTTCTTGACCTAATAATTGCTCCAAGAATTGTTTTTTAAGTAATGATTCTGGACCATTATTTGAAGTATCATTATTTTGTGTCATGTTATATCATGATTATGTCATGACTTTATTAAAATAAGATCGGTTTTGTTTTTCCTAAAGAAATAGCGATTTTGGTTTGGTTTTTTAACTTAGTCCTTAACTAAGCGGTAATACAAGGAACTTTTAACAAAAAATATGTACAACTATTTATTTTTTAATAAATATATGGTTCCAACCAAATATACAGAAAACACTTCTGTCATATAATATAAATCTACTACTATCATAAAAACCACTACAATAAATATATCTTAAGGCAAAAAATATATTTTATAATAAACATTAGTTATAAACATATATTAATAGATCTAGTTTGGTAATCCTATTAAAAAAACAAAATAACTTTAGAAAACTAAAACTAAAACAATCTACTCTCCCTTCTTTGATTTCTAAAACCAAAATTTTTAGTTTTTTCTAGAATTTTACTCATTATTTGATCTATCTCTATGATAGTTAACCTACTTCTAATATCTGACTCAACTAAAACAGTTGGATAAACATAGTTTTTATTAAAAGTGGATAATGCAGAAACCATTTCAACAACCTTGTCAGTATACTCTTTTAAAGAATATCCAAATTCTTTAAAATAAATAAACTCAATTCTTAAAGGGTAATCAACATCTGATAACTTAAGATAAGTAACATAAAGATTATCAGAAAAATCTTTAGAAAAATCACAAAGAACAGGATGAGATTCTGGCTCCTTAGAATACTTAAAAACTCCTGTTCTATAATTAACAGGAAATAAAGAAAAAACAGTAAAAGAATCAAACAACTCACCAGAAGAATTTTCTAAGAGCTCTTTTGTTTGATTTATTTCTTCGTTTAAGATTTTAAAGAATCTATTTGCTCTACAATCTTCAATACATCCAACTAAAAAGATCTTTTTTTGTTTTGAAAGTTTATAAAGATCCATAAACTTTTGAATTAATTTATTATATTCTTCTCTTTCCTTACATTCTTTTGTAGGCTTATTAATATATTGAGGAATTATTGACCCATCAATAAGAGAAAGATTTACATTTTCTAAATCCATTATTTCTCTAGATAAATCTAGCTCTTTATTTAATCTTAATATTCCAGAACTCCACAATATCTCTTCTAACTCCAAAGAAGAACTTGACAAATATGGTTTTGCTTGATTATATATCTTTGGATAGTATTTATGATCTACTAATTGATCATCCAAATACTTAAAAAAAACACCAACTTCCTTAACAATTGTAATATTTGCAAAATTAAGTTGTTTTGTTGCAAAACCAGAATCTACACCACAAGCAGAAAAATTTAGTTTGCCTATATTTATTGGATTAAGTATCTTTTCTTCATTATTATATGGATTAGAAATATTAGAGAGATCTATTTTTTTTAATAGATCTATTATTTTATGATTTTTTTTTAAACCATTTAACATAACTTCTATGATTTTATCAGTATTATCTAAATTTTCCATAATTTATCTTATTTTAAAAATCCAATTATCAGAAATTACATAGCTTCAAGTCTTCTTATTCTTTCAGTAATTGGAGGATGAGTAGAAAACATCCCTGAAAGCCCTTTAGCTGATAAAGGATTTGAAATATACATATGAGCTGTGCCCTTGCTTGCAGAAGTAACTGGTTTATTTACTGTTGAGATCTTTCTTAAAGCATTTGCCAGACCTTTTGGATATCTAGTTAACTTTGCAGCTGAGCTGTCTGCTAAATATTCTCTATTTCTAGAAATTGACATCTGTATTAATAATGCAAAAATAGGTGCTAGAATAATAAAGACCAAAGCAACAATTAAAACTAAACCATTAGAATTTTCTCTTCTAGAATTTGCACCAAATATAACACCTCTTAAAGCAATATCTGAAACTATTGAAACTATTCCAAATAATACAGAAACAATAGTCATTATTTGAATATCCCTATTTTGAATATGAGAGAGCTCATGAGCAATAACACCTTCAAGTTCTTGCCTATCCATAATCTCTAAAAGCCCAGAAGTTACTGCCAAAGAAGCATTTTTTGGATTTCTTCCTGTAGCAAAAGCATTTGGAGATTTTTCGTCTATTATATATACTTTTGGTTTTGGTATATTTGCTGCAAGTGCTAAGCCCTCAACTAGATTATGTAAATAAACATGTTTTTTTTTATCAGCTGCTTTTGCTCTGCTTGTTGCAAGGACTATCTTGTCTCCAGCATAATAACCTATTATTCCATAGATTATAGCAATAAAACCTGCAATACCTAATATTCTAAAACCAGTGAAATTAAATATTAATTTTATTGCTATCGCAAGTATGAAAATAAATGCAAAGAACAATAAAAATAATAAATATGTTTTAAAAACATTTTTTTTAGATTCTGAGAATAGATCTATTCTTTTTGATTTTTCTGTAGTCATTTTTGTTTCAATATTTAAGTAATATATATTTTATTACACAAATATATTTTAATACTTGCTAAAATATCAAAACAAAGAAATTTATTTAAAAAAACAATCATTTTTATACTATTTTGTTTTATTAAATATATATTAGATATAAAAGAAGGTAATTAAAAATGAAAATAGCAAACTTTTTTAAAAATCTTAAAAGAAAATTAAAAATTAATAAAGAAAAAAAAATAGAAAATGAAAATCTAGAAGAACTAAATAATATAGCCCCAACAAAAAAATTAGATCTAATATCATTAATAGAAAAAAGACAAAATATTAATTCAGAAAAAGTAAGCACAATAAAAGTAGATGAAGAGATTAAACATTATCAAGAAATAATCCTAGATCAAAAAAATAAAGGAACACCTGAAAAACTACTAACAGCACTAAGACAAAAAGTGGTGGAACTACAAACAGAAAAACTTAAAATTGAAATAATCTATGAACTACTAAACCAAGATAATCTTTTAAAAACTGCTTTTGGAAAAGCAAGACAAAAAGATATTTATAACCTATTACTAAAAAAACACAAAACAGAAGATTTTGATCTCTTTGATTTTAAAAAAAGGATACAAGATATTAGCTCATTATTGAAAAATAGTGCAGATCAAAGAAATGAAAGTGAAAAGTTAGAGGATTATTATAGGATGTTATTCTAATATATTTTTATTACTTCTTCAATAGGTGCAGCAAATATCCCTAATTCTTTAGTTATTGACCTTGCAAGATCTTTACTAAAACCGTGCATTGTAAAAACCTTTTTTGGTTTAACATTTGCAACAAAATCAATTAAATCAACATAATCACAATGATCAGAAATTGGAATAGATTCAGCAACTTTGTAATGATTCCAACCACTAGCAACATATGCTTTTACTTTTTTTTTTGTTTGTTTTTCTAGAGTGTTTATTAGTTCTTTTGTAATTAATGTGTTTGGAACAATAAAAATATTATTACAGTTATTAGAATCAATAAGATCATATTTTCCTAAACTTAGATTGAAATTCTCATAAATTTTTGAATTATCAAAAATCTTTTTTGTAACAGCAGGAGCCTCTTTTAAATAAACATTTACAAATTTTATTAGCTCTTGAGATTTTCCTAGAGAATAACCACCAATTAAAACAAGTTTATTTTCTTTTAGATCTCTAGAGATTTTTTCAGAAAAATCTAAATAAACTTGATCTCTATTTGGGAAGATATACTTATCTTTACCAAAAGTGGATTCTATTATTAAAGTGTCAGCATATGTTGCTTTTGCACCCTTAAACAATAAAGAATTACTGGTCTTAAAATCTCCTGTGTAAAGAATAGAACCACAACTATTTTCAAAAAGAAACATATTACTTCCTAGAATATGACCAGCATTAAGAGGAGTTACAAAAACATCTTCAATTATTTCTTTTTTTTTTGTAAATGGCTCAATATCTAGTTCTTCATTAAACGTTTTTTCAATAATTTCTTTTGTTTCAAAACTAGACATTAAACTATTTGTTTTTAAAAAATGATCTGAATGTGCATGAGAAGTTAAAGATTTTTCTAAAGTTTTTGATTTTCTACACTTATCAATAGCAACAACTTCTTTTTTATTTGTAATTGATAGGTTTTTATTATAATTCAATTTCATAACAAATCTTTTTAATAATAAATATATCCACAAAAATATTAATAAAGGCTTTTAATTTAGTTCTAGAAAATTGTGGGAAGATATAAAAAGCTTACTAAACAATAAATATATTACCTATTATGGGGACATAGGGTAGTCAGGTCTAGCCTAGCAGGCTCCAGATTACATAAACAGGATGTTTTTTAAAAACAGATGACTGAAGATAAACAGGTTTGCTAAATTTTGTAAGAAATTTAGAAAAAATAAGGAGAAACCTGTTGACCTGGGTTCGAATCCCAGTGTCCCCAATTTCTATTTTTAAAAAAAAAGTGTTAACCTATAAAAAACAGAATAACTTTCATTATACCAATCTTTATAGAATTAAAAAAATCTTTTGGTTTTAGTACTATATCTTTTGACTTCATTGCAGATTTTAGTTCTGCAACCTTATCTTCTGATTGAATAATAGAATCAATACTACTTTCAGACATATAAAGCTCTAAAGAAATATCATCTCTAGACTCTGTAGATATCTCCTCTAATTTGGAGTCTTTTAAGATCAGATAAAGAACTTCTGTAGAGTTGTCGTCTCTTATGACCTCTAAAGAAATAACCTCATTACTAAATTGATCTTTTATAATTTCTGGAACTCTATCCAAATTTCTATTATAAATATCTACAGCATCCTCTTTATTATTTAAGATAAAATCCAAGGAATAATTTTCATCAGAATATGCAAAAACATTTCCTAAACTTATCAAAACAATAAATAAAATAAAAATCCTTTTTTTCATATTTATTTACCTTTATTATTCTTCACAAACTATGTTATCAAGATCATTACTATTATATATAACATCATCTTCATAAACAATTGCTGGAGCTCTTGTAATATTATAATCTGTTATCAATTGATCTAAAACAATTATTTCAGGGAGAAAAGGAAGAGCAAAAATCACAGAATTCTTACAAGATTTGTTGAAATTGTCTAGCCTCTTCTCAAAAAGATTATTTGCAGTATCAGCTTTTATTTGTTCAGATCCTGATTGTTTTTCTTCTGTATAAAAATATAATAATATCTTGGTGTCGTTATTACACTCATCATTAAAATTAGTATAATGCATCCAAAGTTTAATGTTTGTAACAACATACATAAATTTAATGTAATTATCTGTTGAAACAATTGCATCTTTATTTATATTTCTTAACCTATCCAATATTGTTCTATTTATCTTATATTGAGAATTTAATTGCTTTGCTAATATCTCACATTTTTTAGAAAGATCATCATTTTCTGAATGCTCTAAATAGTTTTCATAAAGTTCATCTAATATTAACTGTTGGTTTAAAATTTTAATATCTTCTTCTAAATTTGTTCTTTTGTAATCATCATAGGAAATAACTCCAAAAAAAAGAATTATAACAATAATTAATACAATTAATAATGCTGTTAAAAAAATATTTTGTGTTGGTTTGTATTTTACCATTTCTGTTTCACTCCAATAAGTTCATATACTACACCAATAATGTACATAAAAATAATTATAAAACCATATACACTTAAGAAAAAAAGCATTGGTAAAAAATAACTAATCTCTAATTTAAAATCAGTATATCCAAAAGACAAGGACATGAAATAAACTGATATAGATAAAGAGACTAATAAGATTATAATTAAAGAACTTATATTAAAAAAACTAAAATTAAAAGAAAAATCAGATAAATTTACTCCATAAAGAATAATATTAGATAAATGATAATAGATTGTAAAAAACAAATCATAAAGTAAATAATATACTGTTCTAAAAACAAGCATCATACTTAAAATCATAACCCCTAAATTATATGGTAAAAAAAAACCAAAAATCCCTAGATTTTTATTAAATAAAAAATTGAGATATTTATTGTTAGTATCAAAACCCCCTCTAGCCCATCTTAATCTTTGAATAAAATAGGACTTCCAGGTACTTGGCACTTCTGTTTTTGCTTTGGCATCTACCACAAAATGAATCTTATATCCTTTTTTTATAAACTTGTAAGCAATCTCTTTGTCCTCAGTTATATTTTCCTCATCATAACCACCAACAGAATCAAAGATTCTTTTATTTAAAAGACACATAGCACCTGTCCCAATATCTAAAGAGCCCATAGCAGTAAGAACCATTCTTGGAAGACCAAAACTAAAGGTGTACTCTATGGTTTGAATTTTTTCTATAAATTTTTTTTTATTAGTAACACCCATTACTCCAACAACCATACCAACATCATCTTTTAGAGAGGGAACCATTTTTAGCAATGCATCTTTCTCTGGTATTGTATCTCCATCAACACCAAAGATTAATTGTTCTTTTATTTTTTTTAATCCTTGATTCATTATTATAGATTTTCTATTTCCACTTACTGAAAAATACTTTTTATCAATAATAATTTGTGTTACTGATTTATCATTTTTTAAAAAATCACAAGAACCATCAGTAATAACATATGTGTTGTAAGGAATAGGATATTCTAATTTTTTTAACTGTTCTAGAGTATATTTAACAGACTTCCGATTATTATAGGCATAAGTGACAACCGCAACCTTTGGAGCTGTTTTTGGAAAGGGTTCTGATTTTGAAACTTCTGAGTATCTCTTAGAGATTAATATTGATAATACTACAAAATACAAAAAAATAAAGATTAGTATTAATTGTAAATAAAAATTAAAAGATTTTACATAAAAAGTAAACAAAACCATTGCTAATACTATAAATATATAAAACAGCTTTTTTTTAAAAAATAATTTTAGTTTGTTTATTAGAATCATAAATAACTTAAATTTGTTAATTGAATAAAATTTATTAATTGAATATATATAATATAAAGAAATATATTTATATAACTTATATAAAATAAAAAATACTAAAAAAAACTCAGATCCTATAATCCCTATTATCATCTAGCCCAAAACCATTAAAATTTATAAAATTACAAAACTTTTCAAAAATTGGATGATTATTAAAGATAACCATACATGCATTTGTGTTTACACTATAGCCATAGTTTCTTTGAGCTAATTCGTCTATTTGTTCTAAAAAGGATCTGTGTCCGAGATTTAATGAAAAATCTTTTTTGCAATTTTCTCCTATTATTATCAAAGAGTCGTCTTCATATAATATATCTGTTTGACCAAAGGTATTATTTAACACATTTTCATCATAATCAAATTTATATATTACTATTACAGACTCATCAATCCAAAAATAATTAGATCCATTTGATTCTAAAGGAATTGACTTTAGACCAACACCATTTAAAAAAACCCAATAATTTGAAACAACCAAACACTCTGACAAACCATAGGATTCTAGAAGCTCTTTTGTCTCATTATAAAACTCTTTAGTTGCATATCTACTTCTCACTAATTGTGTGTACGGTAAATATAGATTAATTAAAAAAATTATTAAAAATATAAAAACAATTGTTTTTCTTAAAATATTTCTATACTTTAATTTTAAAGAAGAATGAAAATAGGAAAAAAATAAATAATACAAAGAAACAATAGGTAAAACCAATAAAAACAAGTATCTAGGATCTTTTAAGGGGGTTGTAAGATAACTATAGACAGTATAAAGCCCAATAATAAAAATTATTAATAAAACTTTTTTTTGAGGTTTTGTTATTTGCTTTAAAAATCTAAAATTTGTTTTTTTTCTAAGTATGTTAAATAGTAAATAAATAACAACTATACAAAACAAAACAGATAAAACTGTAGAAAACTGAACCAAAAAGTGAACAACATTTGCTGGTTGTATAATCTCTAACCTATAAATAATATTTTGATAGTATTGATCAGCAACACTAGTAAAAAAATTACCATATCTTATTTTATTAAAAATAAACCAGGGTATAAAAGATAACAGATATAAACAAAAAGCAAAAAATTTGTTTTTCCACCCCTTTATAAAAAAAATTAATGCCACAAAAACTATTCCTGTATATCTAGTTAGAGCTGAGAGACCTAAAAACAAACCTGCCCAAAAACTGTTTTTTACCAAAAAGTAAATGGCGATTAAAACAAAGGCTAAAAACAACAACTCTGTTCCAGTAAATAAAGCATAAGACAAAACAAAAGGAGTAAATATCATTGCATATACTATAGTTGTGTTGATCTTCAATTCTTTTGTAAGCAGATAAACACCAACTAAAAAAAGTAACGAAACTAAAACTACATAGAAAATATCTAAAAACAAACTATATCCAAAAATATTTCCAAAAACCCCTAAAATAAAAGGAACTAATGGAGGTCTTAATATCTCAAAATAAAAACCATTATTAAAAAGATGTTTTGCATTTAATAGATATACAGTGTAATCCCAAGAATAAACTATTAGTCTATGGGCTATAAAAAAGATCACTGTTAATAAAAATATAATAATTATAATTTTATTTTTTAAAATCCATTTTTTTATTTTATCTAACATTTTTTTCACACTATTTAAAATATAGTTTAAAGATATTTTTTATAAAGTTTATTGAAGATCCAAAAATATTAACTGTTGTTGTTTTACTCTCTCTCCATTTTACTGGAACAGATTTTATTTTGTATTTTTTTTTAGAGGCATAGTAAATTATCTCAGTATCAATAAAAAACTTATTATCTTCTATTTTGTTTTTAATTAGATCATATTTTGTTTTTTTAATAGCTTTAAAACCACATTGTGTGTCTTTAACTTTTATTTTTAAAAAAACTCTTAATAAAAGATTATAGCATCTAGAAATAATCCATCTTTTAATCGTTCTTTTTGTTTTGCTGTTTTTTTCATATCTAGAGCCAATAGACAGATCATAATCGTTTACTAAGATAGAATCAATTAATTCAGGAAACTGTTTAAGATCTGTTGCAAGATCACAATCCATAAATGAAAGTACAGAATATTCTTTTGCTTTATTCCAGGATTGCTTTATTGCTAAACCTTTTCCTTTTTGTGAAAGTCTTAGGTAGTTTATGTTTTTTAATTTAGATAGTTTTTTAGAAATGGTTTGTGTTTTATCTGTGGAAGCATTATCCACAATTTCAATAGTATAAGAATAATTAAAATTAAGATCTAAAAACTTTTTTAACCTTAAAATATTTTTAGCTAAGATATTTTCTTCATTATAAACAGGAATGGTTATTAAGACTTTTTCTATCTAAGATCACCTTTAATAAATTATAGAAGGTTTATGTTTTTAAATTGTATTACTTGTTTTAAAATAGAGGTTTTGCCAATGCCACTGGACAAGACCCCCCCTCCAAAAACACCCCCTCTATTCACACACTTAAATATATTGCCTTTTAGTTTACCAAGAAAAACAGTAATAAATTTGTGGAATATTATGGATAGATTGTGTTTAGTATCAAGTGAGTATGACTCATATAAAGAAAGAATGATTCTTTATTTTTCAAAAGATCCTTTATCCAAAACAAATGATTTTATATATAAAGAGGTGTTTCACCCCTCTGTTTTAATAGATCTTCCCCAAAGTTTCTTAAAAACTCTTTTGTTTGAATTTAAGAAGGAGATTGCCATTAGAGAACTTGCACAAAATAAAACAAAGATAATTGCAAAAAATTATGATGTGTTAAAGCTATGTGCAAAAATCATTCAACAATCTACAAACCACAATCTATTACTTATTGAACCAGAAAGGCAATTTTTAATAAATAACAATTGGAGCTATTATGATTCTTTTGTTATTTTACATAAAAACAAAATAAAGAGAATAAATAATGAAGATCAGATACATTTTGCTATAAAAAAATTTGTTAAAAATATTGATGACTCTAAAAAAATTGAATCAATAGAACCTTTAACAAAAAAATTAGTGTTATCTAATTTTTTAAAAACAAAACCTGAAAAAAATATTACTTCAAATCAGATTCTAAACACCTTGTTTGAAAATTATTTTTTCTTAAAAAATATTACTTTATCTAAAAAATCAAAAATAAACTATAATAAAAAAGAATTTTTTTTCCCGGGATCTCTTTCCTTAGACTTTACTGCAGTTTGGCCTCATTTATTAACTAACAAATTTTACAACATAGGTTATGAGAGTACAAACTGCAACTGTTGTAAACCAAAAGATCTAAACAGCACAAACATTTTGTCTAATTCTTTAGTAGAGGTAGAATTTTTAAGATCTGGGTATTATTTTATAAGTAGCTCTTCCAAATTTGCATATTCTTTTCATAAAGATCATGAAAAAAAAGAGAATAGATTAAATTTTAAATATCAAAATAAATTAAAAGATTTTCCTGTTGGTCCTTTTAACAAAAGAGAAAAAATCAAGATCTTATTATCTGATGCTGTAAATCTAGTAAATGATAATGACATCAAAATATTAGAGGATCATGAACTTAATTGGTATTGTAAAAAGCAAGAGTCTTTTATCTCTATAATAATAAAAGATCTTTTACAAAAACTAAAAAGACTAGAAGAATCTATAAACATCACTACAACTTTTAATTATTCCTCCGATTTTTCTCAATCTGGTCTTTTGGAGAGAAACCCTAATTTTTTAGAGTACCTTACTGAATATTCTTTAATAAACAATCTTTTAGAAGAGATCCCTTTATTTTTACAAAACAGCAATACAAAGTTTTATGATCCAAAAATTGAGGGTGCTATTGAGTCTATAAAACATAAAACAATAACAGATCTAAATGATTCTAATAATAATAGAGATCTTTTTATGGTAAATGAAAAAATAATCTCTTATAATAAGAGTTTTTTAGCAAAAATAAATGATTATTTTCCTAAACTAAATTTACCTATACCTAAACTGATCTGCTAAAAAAAAAGAAACAACTTTAAAAAAAGTTGTTTATTTACTTTACTAATTTAATTTCAATAGCAGAAACTTTCATCGGGGTATTATTTTCTGTAATAATCTCCTCTGTAGAGATTAAAATATCTTCGACCTTTAAAGTATTTACAAATTTATTTTTTACAATCTCTGCAACATCAACGGCTTTAGATATGGTTTTTCCTCTTGCCTTAATAACTACATGATCTGCACCTTGGTTAAATTGTGTTATTACTGCTAGAACATAAGCCATTGTTCCTTTTTTTCCTATATATATTGTGTTTGCTTCAACTTCGTTCATAGTTTGTCAAGCCCCCTTATTTTATATTTGAAAGATTTTGTAGATTATTGTAAATATGTTAGTTTCCAAAATGTTTTTAAA
>CAZPGO010000051.1:0-3492 GCA_964586355.1 uncultured archaeon | reverse complement strand
TTTTCTACTTTTATTTTAAGTTTTTTTATAATTTCTTCTGAGCT
Source organism: uncultured archaeon (assembly GCA_964586355.1). GTDB lineage: Archaea > Iainarchaeota > Iainarchaeia > Iainarchaeales > CSSED10-239 > JAKQTP01. The sequence goes on along the minus strand of CAZPGO010000051.1, from coordinate 3,448 downwards.
TAGTTTATTTTTTTTTAAAAGATTATTATAATTATATTCAAATCTGATTATGTGATCCATTGCATCAGCATTAGATAATATTTTTTCTTCAATATTTTTTTTAGAATTTATTTTTAATACTGCAGAATGTTTTAATATACAATTACATATAAGATTATAATCTTCTTTAGAAATATCATATTTTTTAAGAAACTCTTTAGCAAAATCACTTCCAGTAATATTATGACCCTTATCTATTCCAGTTTGCATTTTAGTAATATCATGAAGAAAAGAAGAAACAACTACAACAAATTCGTTTGCATTATAGTAATTTGAAAGAATTTTTGCGTTTTTAACTACATTTAATATATGATTTTCAAACATTTCCTTTTTTTCAAAAGTATTTGCTTCTTTTTCTACAAAATCACGTATTTCTTTAATTATCTTTTGTTGTTGTTGACTCATAAATTAATAAAGTAATAATATTTTTATAAATGTACTATAAACCATTAAATTTATTTAAATAGTTTATCAATTAGTATTAATAAAAAAAATCAAATCAATAACTCTAAAATAATGAAAAATTAAAAATTAAAAAAGAAATCAAAAAAGAATACTAGAGTATCTTTCAAATCTATCTGGAAAATCAACTAACAATCCTTTTTCTTTAATAAGTTATTTAGTTAAAAGATGAGATTATAAAGTACATATCTAAAAATAATTTATAAAATAACCTATTTAAACAAAACACTATTTTTTTGCAACAAAAAAATAATCTTGAGAATTATTTATATATTCTTTTTTCTTTGCAAATTCTATTTGTAATTTAATAAATTCGTTTTTTTTATTAATCTTATCCATATCATACTTATCCATAAGATTAAATACACCTAATTTTTTTATGATTTTAAATTTATTTTTTAAAAGGGATTTCTCTAGTTCTTCTAATGTAAATTCATGACTAACATGCCCTTTTTTTTGATCTTTCCAAATAATATGTCTATCTCCCAAAGTCATATTTATTTTAAATAATTTATATTTTTCTTCTTTAAGTTCTTGTCTTTTACAATATATAAACCTATTATTGACAGTAGCTATAAATAAACCACCTTTTTTAAGAATTCTATATGTTTCTTGCATAGCTTTATTATAATCTTCACAATAATCAAGTATTGCATTTATCATTATAACTACATCAAAAGAATTGTCTTTAAATTCTTTCATATCAATTACAGAATTTTTAATGAATTTTATATTAGAATAAGTACTTAAATTATTTTTGGCTTCATTTAACATTTGAATAGATATGTCAGACAATATTACTTTATGCCCTAATTTTAATAATGGTTTAGAAAATCTTCCAATACCCCCACCAGCATCTAATATTTTTAACTTTTTATTTTTTGGTAAATTATCTAATAAAAAATATTCTACAATTTTATCACAAACTCTATCATTATGATCAAAATAGGTTTTAGCTATATTATCATAAAATAATTCAACATCTTTATCCATTATTTAAACTTCCTAAAGGTTAATTTTTTGATTTTTTTATAATATTATAATTATAATATTTAAAAAACACCACAAAAAAACTAAAAATTATTTTTTTAATAAATTATTACAATTTATAAATTATATAAAATTAATCACAAATGTTCTTTCTATTACTTATAAATAAGATCATAAACTTCTTTTAACTTTTCTTTCAGTAATTTTTTACTATCTGCTTCTAAATTTAATCTTAATAGATCTTCTGTATTACTTTTTCTAATATTAAACCACCAATCACTAAATTCTATTTTTAATCCATCTATAGTGCTTATTTTAGCATATGGTAATTTAGAATAGATCTCTTTTATTTCTTTAATCTTTTTTCTTGCATTTATTACTCTAAAATTAATTTCTTCACTCTTATAATATTTCTTATATGATCTTATTATTTTTGATAAAGATTTATTTTCTAATAAGTTTAAAATCATAATTAATACTAATAAAGGACATTCAGAATAATAAAAATCAGGGAAATAATAATGACCACTAACTTCTCCTGCAAAAACTGCATTTATAGATCTCATTTTTCTTTTAATAAATGTGTGTCCAACCCTATATTCTATTGGCAAACCATTTTTTTCAATAATTACTTCTCTAACAATTTTGCTGCTTCTTAGATCGTAAATAATTTTGGATTTTTTTTTAATTAGTTCTTTACTAATAACCGCAGTAATTAAATCCATAGGAATAATATTACCCTTTTCATCAACAAACCCTATTCTGTCTCCATCACCATCAAAAGAAACACCAAGATCTGCTTTTTTTAAAATCACTTCTTTTTGTAAATCTTTTAAGGTCTCTATCTTTAATGGATTTGGCTCATGACTTGCATTTTCAAAATCTATTTTTTCATTTATATAATAACTTTCTATTGGTAATTTAAAAAGTAATTGTTTAGTTATAGGCCCACTCATTCCATTTCCAGTATCTATTATTATTTTTAATTTTTTATTATTTTTATAATATTCTAATAATTTTTCAACATATTTTTTAGAAAAGTCTTTTTTAACAATTTCGCCTTTATTTGTCCCAATTTTAAATTTTTTAGTTTTAATTATCTCTTTAATTTTTTTAATATCTTTTGATCTTAAAGGAATTGCATTTTTTTCGGTTATTTTAAAACCATTATATTGTGGTGGATTATGTGAAGCTGTTATCATTATACCAATATCTGCTTGACTTTCTCCAACTGAAAAATATAAAAGTGGAGTTGTGGTATATACAACATCTATAACATCACACCCTAAAGAAGTTATTCCATTAACAAGTGCTTTAAATAGTTTGGGAGATGATTTTCTTTTATCTCTTCCAACAATTATTTTTTTACATTTAAATAAATATACAAGCGCTTGGCCAATTTTATAAGAAAGATCTTCATTTATTTCTTTAGAATAAACACCTCTAATATCATAGGCCTTAAAAATTTTATCAAAATTAGCATCTTCCATATTTATCTTTCAATCTTATTTCATCAAGCTCATCAAAATTGCCAAAGGAGATCTCAAGTATTCTTGTTGTTTTTTTTGTTGCAATTGCTCTATGTTTTTGATTTTTTTTAATTATTATTTCTGTTCCGGCTTTTACTTTTTTTTTTAAATCATCAATCTCTAAAACACCATCATCTAAAAAATACCAAAGCTCTTCTCTTTTTTTGTGTTTTTGTAAACTTAGTTCTTGATTTGGTTTTAAAGTTAGAATTTTAACAGTACATTTTTTATTTAAACAAAATTGTAAAAACTCTCCCCATGGTCTTTTTTCTTTAATACTCATTCATCTAGCACCTACATAACTTTAATTTCTTTAGTAACAAATCTAGTTTTAAAGTAGCAACACCTGTTACTTTATCTCCACCACCATAATAAATAAATATTTCATTATTTAAAACTACAGCACCACATGGAAAAACAACATTAGA
>CAZPGO010000050.1:0-7058 GCA_964586355.1 uncultured archaeon | reverse complement strand
TTAAAAGAAGATGATGATAAGACTTCTTTGCAATCTGAGTTTAGTTGTGCAGGTGGGCAATGCGAAGTAAATATTTAGAAGAAAAGACTTGGGTGGTTAATTTAGAAGACTTTGAAAAAACAAAATTTGATCTATTTTTTAAAAATAGAATTAAACCTTTTATTGTATTTTTATACAATAAATATATAAAAGATTTAAATTTAATTGAAAATTATGATCACAAGTTAGTAAAAACGAATTATTTTGATAGTTTTATTTTTGAATCTAGTTCAATAAATAAGTCTAAACTTTATTGCGTAGAGTCAGAAAGGACTTATGAAATTTAAAAACTTTTTATTAGAAGAGGGTTTTAACTTTTCCAATGTTAAGGTGGGAGATATATTATCTGCTTTTCAACAATTAAGTTTTGACATAGATAATATCAAAAAAAAAGATTTAAAAAATACATTAGAAAATATAATTTTAAATATGAGAAGTTTACTTAATTCTAAGAGCGACAAGATTTTAATCTCTGTTATTCAAAAAATAATTTGTGCAATAAAAGATGACATTGAAGTTAATGGCGATTTTAAATCAACAATAGAAAGTAGTATTTATGAGTTAGAAAAATACCTAAAAGATAAAAAAGTTGTGTTGAATAATCCAATTGAAAATTCAAAAGATCAATCGGTTTCTGATCCGGTAAAAGACGATCCTGTTGATGTCAAGAACAATCAAGAGTTAAACACACCCCCTGATAAAAATTTTTCTAGACAAGACCCACCACTAGCCGGCACAGGAGACAATTTATCAAATATTGTTTAATTATGTATGTTCTTAAAGACTTTGATGATAAGCTTCGTGAAGTTTTAGATTGTGGATATGAAACAAAGGACAGAACTGGTGTTGGAGTAAAATATATACCCGGAGTTAGAGTGGAGGTTGATATATCTGAAAGATTACCCATTCCCACAAGAAGAAAAACAAATTGGAAGTCTATGCTGAAAGAGTATTTGTGGTTTCTTACTGGTTCTTCTAAAATTGAAGATTTAAATGATATGGGGTCTAAAGTTTGGGATTTTTGGAGAGATGATGATTGGGCTTTTAAAAATGGATTTCCTAAAAGTAGTATAGGTTATGGATATGGTCCTAACCTAATACATTGTGGCGGTGATTTAAACGATTTGGCTAACAAGCCCGGAGTGAACCAAATAGATTATGTCATTAATGAGTTAAAAGAAAACCCTAATTCCAGGAGGATACTTTTTGACTTTTGGAGAGGAGATAAAGCCTCTAAGCAAGATGTAGTGTTAAATTGTTGTCACCTCATATATCAATTTGTGGTGACTCCTAATAAAAATGGCTGTTTTAACGACCTTAATTGTATAGTCTATGCAAGGTCTACTGATGCTTTTGTTGGGGCTCTTTCTACAAATTTACAAGGCGCTTCTTTTTATACCTACATGATAGCTCAGCAAGTAGGAATGAATCCAAAAAGCCTTATATTTAACTCTGGTCATTTTCACATATATTTAAATCATATAAGTTTTGTAGAAGATTATCTAAGCAGGCCAATTGTTAACTCTCCTATTTTAAATTTGAATAAAAAAAGTTCTATGTACCAATACACAGTTGATGATTTTAGTTTAATTGACTATAATCCTTTAGATAAAATGAATGTACCGGTAGCCATATGAAAATAGGTTTAATAGCTGCTTATGATTTAAATAAAGTAATAGGCAACAATAATAGTCTTCCTTGGAGGATAAAGGAGGAAATTTTATTTTTTAAAAAAATAACTCAAGATTCTATAGTTATCATGGGAAGAAAAACATATGACGGAATAGGAAAGCCTCTTGTTAACAGATTGAATTTTGTTATAACTTCTAATTTGATTCATAGTGATCACATATATAGTTTTTTTTCTGTAGAGGATTGTTTAAATTTTTGTGAGAAATTAAACTTAAATAAAAAAATTTTTGTTATAGGTGGTTTTTCTTTATATAAATATTTTTTAGACAAAGATCTTGTTGATTATATGTATTTATCTGAAATTAAACAAGAATATGCTGGGGATACTTATTTTCCCTCTTTTGATGAAAATATTTGGAATAAAAGCTTGTTTCACTCTAATGATATTTTTGATGTTTATTTTTTACATAAAATTTAACTATATTAAATAAAACTTTGTGGATAAATACTTATGATTATGGATAATGAAAAAGACATCTTTGTTATATCTAACATAAGTAAATTTCACGTTAAAATAAGAGAAGTCTCTTATTGGCATTTTATTTTTGTTAATAATGGAAAAACTAATGCCTTGGATGAGTATTTTGATTATAAAACCAACAAAACATTTAAAAAAGAGTTAAATGATTTAATTTCTGAAAAAGAATCGTATATTATCTTTGAAAAATATTTAAAATATAACAATGAAAACAATTCTTATTATATAGATTATGAAGATTTAAGCACATTAATAAAAGACACAACATTTAGAATATGTTGCAATTTGATATCCAAATTAAGTAAAGCTGATATTGTTGAGGTTTTATGGGATTCTGATCTTAGTAATTTTTCTTTTAAGATTAATTCTGCTCATTTGAACAAAGACATCATTACAACTAAAGATTTTCTATCCAACATGTATAGGTTGGCTTGCAAACATCTTAAACTTAAAAATCACTATAATTTTATAAAGAAAACAAAATGAGAAGATTTATGAAAAATGAATACGAAGAAGATGATGATGATAATTTTGATGATTTTTTAGAAAATGATTATAAAAGTCTTTTAAGTCAACAAAATGCATTAGAAGGTTTTAATTTACACCTACAAGAAAAAAAGATATCTAATCAGGTCTTAAACAGGAGTATTAGAGTTTGCGAAAAAGATTTATTTTGGAATTTTTATAAAATTGATACTAAGTTAAATAAAATAAAAATAGTTTATGAAAATTTTATAGATTTACTTAAGATAGAAGATCAATAACATGCCAATATATGAATTTTTGTGTAAAGATTGTAAAAAAAAATATGAAGTTATTTGTGGGTATGAATACGATAATAACTCCATAGTATGTGATTATTGTGGTTCTAAGAAAAAAACTAAATTAGTTAGCAATTGTAGTGTGGCATTCGCCTCTCCGGGAGAATCTAGTAAGTGGGAAAGTTTTAGTTATAGAGCTGGCTATAATATGGATAAGGCAAAAAAAGAAAGAATGATAGCTGAAAAAAACTCTAAAATGGGCGGAACAAAAGATATTTATGGAGATGATTAATTATGGAAAAAGAAAATATAGATTATTTATTAAGTGAAAAGTTTATAGAATTCTCTCAGGAGATAACGGCAATTTATGCTGAAAAAAAGAAGAAAAAAGAATATTTAAAGCAAATATATGAAAAAATTCAAGCAGAACTAAAAGATCTTGATAACAAGGCTAAAAAGTTGAATTCTGAATTTGAGTCTTGGAAAAATTCTTCTGAAAAAGAAGAAGATTAAATTTAGGTTGCATATATAATATTAGATGAAAGTCTAAAAAGGAGTTTAGATGCAAGAACAAAAAATAAAAAACTTTATAAAAAAAGTAGAAAAAAAATGGGAAGCTAAGAGCCCAAGTAGCATTTCACAAATTGGATCATTTGTTGTTGATGCTCTTGATGACTCTATAAACTTTGCCGAAAACCATTTTAAGAATGGCAAAGAAAAAAAAGAAATAGTTCTTTATATAATGAGCAGTCTTTTAGATACTATTATATTAAAAGTTTTGCCTGCTTATGTTTTGCCTTTTGAAAGAATAATTAGAGTATTTTTAATAAAAATTGTTTTTTCTGTTTCAATAGACTTTATTGTTAAAAAGTATAATCAAAGCAATTGGGGTTGGAAAAGAAAGGAACTCTATGAATAGTAATTGTAATCTGCTCCCATACCACAGAGAAGAAGTTTTCTCTCTCCAGGAGCTTAAACAATCTCACGGCTGGGAGATAACTTCGTTCAATATACCAGAGGTATGGAAGCTAGCACAAGGAGAGGGTGTAAAGGTAGCGGTTTTAGATACTGGTTGCGATTTAACACACGATGATCTTAAGAATAATTTGTTGCAAGGTAAAAATTTTGTAAACAAGAAACAAGATCCAGTCGATTCAAACGGTCACGGAACGCATGTGAGTGGGATAATAGCAGCCGAAAATAATTCTCATGGAATGGTTGGTGTTGCCCCAAAAGCCAAAATAATTCCTGTGAAGGCTCTGGCAGATAATGGTAACGGAAATTCAACCAATGTTGCAGAAGCCATAGCATGGAGTGCAGATCAGGGAGCAGATTTTATAGTTATGAGCTTAGGGTCTCCGAGCCCAATAAGTGATGTCCACAAGAGTATAAAGTATGCTGTTAAAAAAGGTTGCATTATTTTTTGTGCGGCTGGTAATGCTGGCAAAACTAGACAAATATTTTATCCAGCAAATTATCCAGAAACCATAGGCATAGGCAGTATAGATGAGAATTTTGAAAGGGCCGGTTTTAGTTGTACTGGTGATGATCTTGACTTTCTTGCCCCTGGTGTAAAGATATTTAGCACCATTCCTGTTAATTGGTATGCTTATATGAGTGGAACCAGCATGAGCACGCCTTATGTTGTCGGATGTGCAGCTCTTCTTCTTTCTTATTCAAGAAAGAATAAAGATATAATTAAGCTAAAATCTGCTGACGATTATAAAATTATATTCAGAAAACACGCTGTTTCATTAAAAAATCCAGAGTTTGGTGGTAAAAAGTTTTTTGAAGGATTTGGAATAATCGATCCAAGAAAATTCCAAGAGTGGATTAAAAACTAGCTATTTCTTATTGGACTGGCTAGCGCTTCTACTATATCCTCATATTTTATTTCTTGTATTTTTTTATTATTTTTTTGACACCATTCAACAATTTTTAGTAGTATTTTTTCTTTATTTTTTAAAAGCCAAAAGTTTAAATGTCTCATTTTTTCCTCCTGGATAGAGAAAATTTACCATAAAAAATTTTTTTATCAAGCGGGCAATTTGTTTTATTTTTCAAAGCATATATAAGTTATGCCTTTGAGTTTTACTGATATAAAGTTTTTAAATAGCGGAGAATCTGGCTTGGGCGGCCCTCCAACCATAGAGTTAGAAGATCGACTTTTCAAGGACGTTAGTGAGTTCGAGGTTGAGAATGGGAAAACTGATTATAAGTGTATTTATATACAAAATTTAAACCCAACGGATTCTATGTTTAACTTTTCAATTAATGTAACCGATAGAAACTACTCTAATGTTTCCATAGGTTTTCCTGGAATATATAGATGTAATGTTAATTGTGATAATTTCTTTGATTTTAAAAGAGAAGAGCAATTATTGACGTTTAATTATTCTTCTAGTCTTGATCAACAATGTTATTTTGATTTGGAATATAAAGGAAGGTTTATCAATATAACTTGGGATAGCCAGCACATAGGCAATCCTAATCACAATTTATATTTGCCTTGCCAAATAAAAAGGGGAATAGTAGACCCTTCTATGTTAGGGTTGATAAATACGGATTGCGAGGATGTTTGTTTTGAGTGTGATCTAGACCTAGATATTACTTTGGTATCTCAAAACTGTAATGATTCTTTGTGCACTTTAACTTTGCTTTTGAAATACCCAAAAGGTAAATATTATGATTTTCTAGAGTTAGATACTAGTCCTAAGCAAGATTTACTGTCTTTTCCCGATAGTGTTTTTATATATGATCCTGATTTTTCTATGAACAGCTCTAGGATTGAAAAAGGTGGCCCAATAAATGTGGTGGCTGAGCCGATTGAAAACACTTTGAATGCTCCAAAGTTTAATGGCACTGATGTGGATTTTTTTGAAAACAATGAATTTGTTGTTTTAAGGGAATTAAAAGCTGGTGAGTTTTTTCCCGTTTGGGTAAAAAGACAGATACTATTAAGTACAGAAAAAACTCCAGAGGATGGATTTTCTTTTAATATAGAAGCTTATAGCACTCTAGAAACTACACTTCCTCCTACAACAATTCCATTTGTAACTGTTTTGGACCAAGATGTCGCCATCCAGACGGGATTCGTAGAAGCAACACAAGGAAAAGTTTATTGGCAATATTTTAAGTCCGGATATACAGGTAGGTTGACAAATATTGAAATTTGCTTTTCTAAAGAGGGTGAGGGAAGTTTGTTTGGCCAAGGCCATTTAAGAATTTTTAAAGGTGTAGATGAAAATCTGGCACCAGATCCAGTGAATGTTATTTATAGCAGTCCTATTTCTGTGAACATATCTTCTAGTGGTCTTAATTGGAATAATTACGATTTAAATCTCGAGGTTGTTCAGGGAAATTCTTATATTATTGCTTATTATCCGAAATTTTTTCACAGGATAATGGTAAATGAAAATAATTGCTATCCTTGTGGAATTTTTGGAATAGATAGAGTCCCAGAGCCACAATTAGATTTATTGTTTAAGACTTATGTTAATACCAACATGGATGCAGACTCAGATGTTTCTTCTTGTATATGTAGATGAATTATTTTTTTTCTTGTTCTTGCTCTTCTTGTTCTTGAATTAATTCCATGTCTCCAACTGGTTGTTCTGTTAGGAGCATTTCTTTTTCTTCGCTTTTTTCTTCAATATTTATTTTTTCTGGTTGCTCTATAATTAGTTTTTCTTTCATTTTTTTTCCTTTTTTGTTTGTTTTTTGTGTTTTTTGTTTTGCTTTTACTTCTTCTTTTACTTCTTCTTTTACTTCTTCTTTTACTTCTTCTTTTACTTCTTCTACAAAACTAATTAGGTTTAATGGGGGTTTTATGTATTCGAAATAGTCTTCGCTTCCTATAAAAGTTCCATCAGGAACTAGGTGTATATATCCTTTTTCATTTTTTTTTGGTAATTTTAAGTCGGCTTTTGTATTGTTTTTAAATTTATATAACATAAACTAATCTAGTTCAAAAACGCCAGTTTTGGTTCTTTTTATTTCTTTTCCAAGTTTTTTGTATATTTTTTTTATTTGGTTTAGGTGATTATATAAATTAATATTTTTAATATTATATTTTGAAAATTTATTTT
>CAZPGO010000049.1:0-10260 GCA_964586355.1 uncultured archaeon | reverse complement strand
AACAGATAGTGAGTGTTTAGTTTTAGATGATGATACAGATCTTTGGGAAGCAATAGATCCCTCTGGAACATCAATAAGACCAGGTATATATAAAATATTTAAACAAGGATCTACATCAAACACCGGTGTTCAAAAAATTTGTTTGTTAAGAAAGAGAAGGGTTTAGTTTATGATTGAGTTTAGTTTATCCAAAATGAATCTTTTAATTTTTGTTACTGCAATAGCATCTATAGTTATTTTTTTTATGGCTACAGTAAATTCTAATATGAAAACAAGACAGAGTTATGAGCTTGTTTATAGTTTAGGTTCGCAGATAAAAACAGGTGTTGAGAGTAATAGTTATTGTACTGTTAAACAATTGGATCTGCCTGATAAAATTTATACTAATAATGGTCATTCTGAGATGTTTAGCATTAAATATGTTTTGGATATTTCTTATTATGTGGTTAATGAGGATACAAACAAAGTGGTTTTATCAATAATGGATAGAAGAACAAATAATAACACAATATATGCAGCTTATGATATTGATTTTAATGGCCCTATATATCTTTATAGTTCTGATTGTGAGGATTCTGAAAAGATCTGCAAATCTTCTGAAAATTTTGTAAATTACGATCCTCTAAAATCTAGATCTATTGACACCATGTTTTTCTTTGTTAAAAAGATTAAAAATGGTCAACCAAACATTTATTTTTTTCCTTGTGCTTATAGAAATAATGTTTATACCTGTAATGAGTTTGATCAGGTAAGAGATGAGCTGTATGATGAAGAAGATTTAGATTGTCTAAATACTGTTACAAATCTAATAACAAATATTACTTAAACAGAAAATATGAATTAATTATGATTAAGAAAGGTTTTATTGGTGCAATTGGAGATGATCTTCCAAGTCTTATCCCTATTTTCTTAGGTTTAATGATATTTTTTAGTGTTTTTTTAAATACTTATAATGTCTATAAAGATAATACAGATCTTTATTCTTTAAAGTCAGAAGCTATTTCGGTTTCTGCTATTATGAAAGAGGAACCTGTTATTCTTAATCTTGATACTTTTAAAAAAACTTGTTCAAAGGTTAATACTAAGTTTAAATGGAATGCTTTTTTGGTTGATTTTGATTTAAATTCTGATAATTATGTTTCATTAACTAAAGAAAATCTAGAAGGAAATATTTTAAAGGAAGGAGAGGGGGAAGATGAGCAACTTTATGTTTGTGATTCTTCTGATGTTACTTCTTTTCTTTCAAATACTTCTAGTGAGGTAATTATTTATCAATATCCCACAACTACTCAAAAAGATCTATATATAAAACCAGCAAGATTATATGTTGTTGTTTGGAGATAATTTAAAAAAAGAGAAAATATGTTTTTTAAAAAAAGAAAAGGTCAAGCAGCAGTTACAGATGCTTTGTTTTTTTTAATGATTATTGTTACTTTGGCTGTATTAATGTTTAGATATTCTTCTTCTTATGGAGAAAGAGTTGATCAAAGCATTTCTGATCTTTATTTTAAGGAGTATGCAAATTCTGCCATGAGAACTATTTTTTACACATCTATTCCTCTTAATTATGATCTTAATTACCAACAGGGGCAAGAAACTGATTATTTAATGACAGCAATTAAGCATGATTATTATTCTGATCAAGTAATTGGTGCAGAAGATTCTGATATTAATTCTCTTAATCTTGTAGATGGTGCTGGTAATTTAGATTATGGGGACATAGTTAAGTTTAATTTATATCATATGATCAAATCTATAATGCAACCCTTAAACAATTATGATTATGTTTTTTATATGTATGATTATTCTGAGGACTTTATTTTCTTTGTGCTTAAGTTAACTAATTTTGAGGAGGAAACAAATTTAAGCGGATTGCCAAGATATAGAAAGATCTATTCTATTGATAATGAAACTCCCTACAATTATTATTTATGCGATCCTATAAGTTATGATTATGTAAGATCTACAATCTCTAAGGCTAATAAGATCTATTCTTCATCAATTCCTATGTATTTTCAACATTATACTTCTGATGAATCACAAACAAATATACAAGTAAATAGTACTTTTGCAATCTGGCCTGCTACTGTAGATATTTCACAAACTGGATCCGATGATTCTTTATCTGATATACAAAAGCTAAATTGTGTGCTAATCTCAGATCCTTAAATAGATTAAAATTTTAAACCAAGATCATCTTCATCAAGATCATCTGATTCTATATCTTCTGTGTCTAGATCTTCTTTTATAGGTGTTTCTTTTTTGGTTTTTTTATTTTCTTCTTTTGATAGATCTTTTTTTTTTTCTGGTTCTTCTTTTTTAGATCTTCTGTTTCTTTTATCTTCTGATAGATCTTTTTCTTTTTTATTTTTTTCTTCAAAGTGTTTTTTTTCTAGACTGTCTGATTTTGAAAGTTGATCTAATATATCATCTATTACTGTTTCTAATCTTTTTCTTTCTGTAAAATTAGTGGTCTTTTCTTCTGTTTGATCTTTTTCTCTTCTTTGATGTCTACATACAGCTTCTTTGACAGTTTTTTGATCTATTTCTACATGGCTGTTATTTAGCTGTGCAAATATGATGTCTGTTATCTCATCAATATCTGGATTAATATTATTTTTTATTTCTTTTAAGATGTTTTCTATGATCTCTTTTTTTTCTGCACCTCTGTTTTCTTCAGAAAATAACAGGTCTGCGTTTTCTTTTGGTATTACTTCTGGTGTTTTTGTATCTGTTTTAACATCATATTTTATCTGGTCATTTTCTATTTTCCTATAAAATCTTCTTTCTCTTCTTTTAATATCTTTTAAGTTCATATTTTTTCTTTTTTTAATTGTTTTTAGGTTAAGCAAAAGGTATATAAAATATTAATTCTATAATTATATATAATAAATATAATATATATAAAGCTTTTGTTTAAATATATAATATGTCTATGAAAAGGTTTTTTTATGTATGCTACAATTCTTAAAATAAATGTGTCAAGTATTTTCACAAAAATATTAAACTATTTATGGTTTTTTATAAAGTTAATATTTTTTTGTGCAATCTTTGCAATACCTTTTGTGTTTATTGTTGATTGGTTAAAAAAACCTTTTTTAAAGTTTAGAGATAAAAAGAGCTTTATTGTTTCTTTGTTTTTTTTAACATATATTGTTTTGGCTATATTGTTATTGATCTATTTTATAGTATTATTGTTTATTACCAGTATTCCGGTCTCTGGTTTTTATTTAATTATTTTTTTTATATACAACCTCTTAAAATTATTATTTGTAAATTTATTACTTTCAGCAATTGTTGTAATTTTTGCAATGATAACCACTTTTGCTTATGAAAAAATAAATTTTAAACATAAACAAAAAGATAAAAAAAAATCTTCTAAAAAGAGTTTAAATTATTTGGATTTATGGTTAAGTTTAACAATTACTTTTATTTGTGTGTTTTTTGTTTATTTAATTTTTCCAAAAATTTTAGCTTTGTTATTATATTTAATATTGATCTAAAAAAGGAATCTATGAGAAATTATGTGCCTAAATAAAACTGCTGAAAAAATAATTACATTATTTTTTTTAATACTATTTACTAACAGTATTTATGCTCAGATATTTAATCTGCCAGTAAATAATTCAGAGCCCATCTTTTTTGCTGATGCTCAAACAAAGGTAACTGAGAAAAAAGTTGTTGCTGATTCTGGAACTGGTTGTATGACTGTTGAGCTTCCTGAAGAGTCTGTAGAAAAGCTTTGGAGATCTATTCTATTAAAGGGCTTTTCTGCTGAAGTTGTTACTTCTAATCAAACACCAGTAAAATCAGAGTCTGTTTTAGAAAGAAATGAAGTGTTGCTTACCGAGCCTGATGCTAAGGCAGGAGATCTTGCAATAAAAAAAGAGATTCCGTCCCAAATAATAGATCCTAGTGAGATTCCAACTATTTTGGGTAAAGTGTGTATTGGTCCCCATTATTATGGTGTTAATCTTGATAGTACATATAGAGTTGGAAGATGTGATACTTCTCAAAATGCTGCTTGTTATTTAACAGATTTAGGTTTATATAGAAACAATAGTGCAAGTGGTTTTTGGAGACAAACAAGTATAGTAAAAAAAGATGCATTAGAGTTTATTGGACTAAATAAATTAAGAGAAGAAACAGGAGAAGCAATTTTAGATAAGGATTATTCTACTGATATTGATCTTGGTGTTTTTAGTGATATGTCTTTGGAGGAAATAAATTATTATAATAAGATTGCAAACAATCCTGAAAATGATCTAAATGGACTAAATATTGAAAAATTAAATACGCACACAGATAAAGCTATAAAAAACAACACCCTTACAGATTCTTTTGCAGCTCAGATGCAGACAACATGTAGGGGCGAGGATTGTTATATTAACACCTATTCTTTATTTGATAAAATGTTTAATCAGTATTTTACTGTTGATATGGTCTTTAGTTCTGCAAGTCCATTAATATTAAATACTGCTGCAAGAATTTTTAAAAATAAAACGGCATTGAATGTTTTTAATTATATTCCAAAAAAATTAGAGAATGCAGGTGTTATTAAAAAAAATGGTTTTATTCATGATCTTTTAAATGATCCAGCAAACTTAATAAGACACCCAGTTCAACAAACAAAAATTGCTTTGTCTTCTCAAAGATATAGACATAATGTTGAAGCTTTTTTAAATAATATTAACTCTGGAGTTATTGGTCGCAACACCCCAGAAATAAGACTTAGAGATCTTCAACAGTATAAAATTGATGGAGAGATGAAGGAGTTTTTAGGAGGTATTGCTGATAAGAAAAAAACTTCTGAATTTTTACATAATGCTATTGTAAATAATGATAGTTTTAATAAAGCACAAAAATATGCATTTACTGATGTTGCAACAGAATATTTTGAAGAGTTTAAAATTGCTAATTCTATATTAGAGGCAAGAGTTAATGATGATGTTTATAAAAGTGCAATGAAAAAAATTCAAAATTTTAAACTTGAAGGCAAACCTCCTGGTCTTTGGACAACAGGTGAAAAAGGATTAACCTTTGCTGAATACGATGCAGTTGTCTCAACAGCATCTGATGCTGTTAAATTAGGGAAAGGATTTAAGAATAATACTTTTCAGGGTTTTTCTTGGGATGAGGGCTTAGATTCTGTGGCTTTAGTTAATAATAGAGAGATGATTGATCCAAACACAGAAAAAATAGTAAACTTAAATAAAATTATTTCCAAAAACTCTGGAGATGCTACAAGTATTGGGGATAAAGCTTTAAGAAAGGCAGGAGATCCTTTTGAAATAAACATTAAAGTAGATGATAAAACTGGTAAAATTATATATGAATCAGCTGCAGGAAAGTCCTCTTTTGTAGACCCAGTAGAGGTTACTTTTAGTGATGGGTCTACTGCTATTGTTGAAAAAATAAAAGTGCAAAATGTTATTCCAAATGATAGTACTAGACAAGTTTTAAAAGGCACAACTGCTGTTGAAGCCTTTGCTAATTCAACACCTGATGGTTTTATAAGGTATATTGATCCATCTACTAATGAGGTTGTGGAGGTCTCTGCACATTTGTTTAATAAAACTAAAGTAGAGGCTTTGGGTATTAGTAGATTTGAAGTCTTTGATTCTATAAAATCTAATTTAGACAGTGATATTTATGGTCTAGATCCAATAGAGACAGCATATTCTATAAATGATGGTTTTTTAACTAAAAAGTTTAAGGATGCTTCTTTTAATTCTGAAGAAATGGTAAAAACTCTTTCAAATAAGGAGTGGGTTACTGGTAAAGGTATTAGTGGAATAAATAAAAAAATGAAGGAGTTTAGTGGAGCAGCATATCAAAGATTTTTTACACGAAATCATTTAGTTTTTGCATGGAATCTTGGTTATTGGGAATTAAAGTCTGGTTTTAATACTTTTTTTGGAGATAGGCTTGGTTTAACTAAATATAGTATTTTACAGTTACCAGAAACTTATACTTCTTTACAAATAAAGCATCAAACTACCCCTCTTTATTCTGATTCATATGTTGATTTTTTTGCAAATGAGGGTTCTGATCAAGGGGATTTGTTTATGAAGTATCTTAATTCTGCTTTGTTTTGGTCTTCTTATGCAACTAAGGAGTTAACAGGTAGTATGGATAATCAGATTGGTCAATCTATGAATAAGTTTATAACTAATCTTACTGAAGGTAAAATTAGAAGATCTGAAGTAGATAATATAGTAATAATAACAGATAATATGAGTACTGGTTGTGGAACTGGTTGTACTTATAAGTTTGGGGATAATGATTTACTAACAGATGAGATAAAAAAAGAAATTAATTTTTCAGTAGAAAATGAAGATCCTGATCTTTTAAATTCTCAAGAGTCTTTAGAATCGCAAGAAACAACAGATTCTTCCACAACTACAGATCTTGAAAATAGCGCTCCAAAAACTAATGCAAATTCTGTGGATTTATTTACTGGTGATAGTTCTTCATTTAGTGGTATGTTGGAGGGTATAAGAATAACTTATGCAACTCCTCAAAACATAAAAACTCAAAACTATATTATAGAAAACACATTAAAAGATAATTTAGACAAAAAAGGTCAAACCCTAATAAGTTTTTCACATCACACAGATTATGATGGTGTTTTAGCAAATACACAAACAGAGAATTCTATTAATTTAGAGATGGCTAAAAAGAATGAAGAAACTTGTGCAGATAAACTAAATTCTTTGGAACTTTTGGGTATGCCAATAGGTTTAGTAATGCCTGATGATTATAGGTCAGCTGGTGCTTTGGTTCTTGCTGAGCACATAGCATATTTAGCTGTCTCTTCTTATACAAGTACGTGGTTAGCTCCTGCTTTATTAAGTAATATTCCTCAAGCTTTGTTTATTATGCCTGAGATTAATCAATGTGTTGATGATAAAGAGGGTTATTATACACACATATTTGTATCAAAAGCAGCAGATGATAGAGTAAAATCTGATTCTAAAAATAAGATCGCTGAAAGTATTGCAGAAAGCACTGATAAATTAGAAGAAGGGTTAGTAAATCTAACAGCAGGCACAGAACTAGAACAAACAGTTTCTGCTGGTGCTCAAGAGATTAAAAATTTTGCTGATCAAAAGCTTGTTGAGTACCCAATAGCTCAAGCACAAATAGTTACGGGTGGTAATACCTATTCCACAGTAAATGGTGACCTGTTTTTTGTTGAGCTTGGTGCTGGCACAAAGTGTAGAGCTAGTAATTATTCTGATAAGGGTGTTGAGGTACTAAAAGATGAAACAAATAATATTAATTTAGAAATTAATAAAGAAGATGGTACTCTTAAAGTTACTGATGAAACGGGAGTAGAAGAAACAATAATTGATTCAAAAAACAAAGACTTTGTTCGTCTTATTGCTGATAATTTATCCATTCCTGCAAAAATTATTCCACACAGATTAAGTTATATTCCGGTAAGTGATAGTAATTCTGATCTTTTTGAGATTGATGGTTATGGTAATTTTATAGTTAAGGATAGTTCTTTTTTAAATTGTTTAAAAAACGGGTATTTTAATCAAACAGGCATAGAGATACCTGGTAGTGTTACAAACCTAATAGATTATTTAGGCCCTGTAAAGATGGTAAATAATGCTCATCCATCAACAGCTTATGATATTGTTCCAAATAATGGAAAATTAGTTGCAGAAGGCACTCCAAGAAAGGTCGCTGAAGGTTCTGGTGCTAAGGCTATTGTTTTTAATGGAAACAGATCTACAAAACTTGTAGTTTCTGATAATATAGATTTTGTTGGTTATAATGTTGCTGTTCAGTTTGAAAGAGGCCAATTAATTTACAATTCTGAAAATAAAAGTTATGTTATGTGGGTTGAGTATACTTCTATTACAAATGAAAAAGACATTTCTGGTTTAAGAGCTACATTAAACACAGAAAACAAAGCACAAAATGGTTGTGATGAAACTGAAATTGCAATAGATTTTAAAGCTCAGCCTGATGCTGATAATGACAGAGCAAAAGATAATGTTGATAATTTGAATAAAGCATTAGAGAATGTTGGTCCTTTCCAAATGTTTGATACCCCAACAAAAACTTTTATTTTTTATGTTGGTGATCCTCCAGAATGTGAGCAAAGAATGAAGGTTATTGATAAAAAAACTGGAGAGATATATGATCAAAAGATTACTGATATTACTCAGACTCCTGAAGGAATAATTGTTAAAACTGATGATGGTCAAGAACACAAGTTAGAGTTTTCTGCTGATAATGGTGTTCCAAGATTAACCTATAATGGAGATACTGAGACCTTAACCTCTGCTCAAGGAAAGAATGGATCTTTTTGGTATGATCCACAGACTGGTAATTGGTATACAGAAAATGGTCATATGATTCCTTTAAATGATACTTTTAAGGATGGTATGTATTTTGCTAAGGATCCTAATACCGGTGAAGTAAGTAGCACAGGGTCAGGAAACATTTTTAATATTGGTAGTGGTGGAACAAGTGGAGGTTCTGGTGGATTTAATATTCCTTTAGCTCCTAAAAACTTTGTTTTGTTTTGCTTTTATATATCAATTATTTTATTTGGATTTTTGTTTGTTTATTTAAGATCTAACAAAAAGGATCTTTAATATTTTTTTGTCCAAGTTTGTGTGTTTTATTTGTGGGTGCTTTTAATATTAAAAAAGTATTAGAAAGGCAAAAAAGATTCATAAAATAAGGTGTTTTGCCTTTTTTTATATGTTATCAAAAAGAGTAAAGTATTTAAATTTATTTTAGGTAATATCTATAGATAAAATTTATAATATTTAAGAAGGTGTAAAATAATATGGTACAAAAATGTATAAGATGCGGAAGAATGATAGGTAACTTTGAGATCTATTGTAAACAATGTCATGAAGAGATTGAAAAAAGGTTTAAAAAGCTAGACAAGTTTAATGAGATCTACAAAAGTGCAGATTATTTTGAAAGAGTAAAACTTAAAGAAGAAAAAGAAAGGCTTCTTTCTAATTCTAAGAAAAAATAATTTTGTTCTATTCTATAGATCCTGGTAATGGATCTTGAGGGTTATCTATTAGATAAGGATAACTATTCCCTTGATCTATTGCCCAAACAGTTTCAAAATCCCACCCATCAAATGAGTCTGAGTTTTTCATTTGAGAATCTGTTAGTCCTATTTCATTTTCACCACTAGTTGATTGTGAAGAAGTGTCTATATTCCAATAACAATTTTCACTTACTGAGTCAATAGAGAACCCTTTATCTGTCGGATTAGTATTATTTTCATAAATTATGCTACCTGTAGAATATGATTTTGTTATACTTGCACCACCTAAATATGAATATGTGACAAAACCAGCAGCACTTTCAAGATACATATCATCTAATACATAAAGAGTTATATCTCCTAGTGCATAACTATTTGAAATTAGGCCTCCTGCATTTATACCTAAGAAACCACCTAAGATTCCATTTCCATAAACATTACCAGTTGCATAGCATTTAGAGAAATCAGCTAAATAATTTTGACCTATAAAACCACCAACACGTAAACCACCAGTAGCATTGCTATTAGAAAAAGATTCTAATATAGAAATATTTTTTCCATAAGAATATCCAATAAAGCCCCCCACATAATCATTACCAAAAACATTTCCTATACTTTTGCTTTTTAGAACTGTATTTATTTCATTTAAATAATTATTAGAAATATGTCCTATTAATCCTCCGACATATTCATTTCCAGTAACAGATCCATTAAATTCACAATTAAGTGTGGTTGATACATTAGTTAAAAAACCAAATAACCCTCCTACAAAATCATTTCCAGAAACAGAGCCAGTTAAAAAAATAGAGTTGATTTGTAGGTTTTCTGAAGGTGTTCCCATAGCACCACCAGCTAACCCTCCACAAGTATTTTTTCCTGTAATATTTATGTTTTCTAAGCTTATATTTTCTAAAGTTGCTTTAGATATTAAACCAAATAATCCTTGATTATCTACTAAAAGTCTATTAATATATAAATTACTTATCGTGTAATCATCACCATTAAATTCTCCAGTAAATGGAGCTTCTTGTGATCCTATAGGTTCCCACCCTTCTCCTTCTGTCCATTGTTGCATATAGGAATTATCACAATAGCTATCAGAATCTGAAAAATCAAGATTTCTCGTCAATGTATATGATCCAGATAAGGTATCTGCATTTGTATCAATATATGCTAAATGTTCTAAATAATAAATTTCTCCATTTTCTGGAATAACAGAACATTCT
>CAZPGO010000048.1:0-3027 GCA_964586355.1 uncultured archaeon | reverse complement strand
CAACATAAGGAAAAAGATGTTCAAAACCAGGATAACTAATCAGTATTAGATACTTAGATTTTTTAAGTTTTTTAAAATTATTAAGCAAAAAGGAAGCTAAAAACTGCGTGTGTTTAATGTCTCCAAAAAAAGGAATAACAACTATATCGTCCAAATCCGTTGGAACATTCTCATCATCATATTTTTTTCTTCTAAATGAAATTTTTTCTGCTACTCTTCTTAAGAATTCTGAATTTTTCATATATTACCAACTATCTAATTTATTTTCTTTTATTATAGAATGTAAAATTTCTTTATTTTTAACCATGCCAATTATATGATTCCAATTGTTATTTTCAATTTCATTTATTGCATCATTAATTAAACTTATTCCTATATCCTGGTTTTTAAGAAAGTCTAAATAGTGGCACACAATTATCTTTTTTTTATTAAAATCTGTTGTCAGCGCAATTCTTTTTAATTCTTGAGCATGATATCCTACTTGATTTGGACTTTCAACAAGTATGTATGGAGTTTTAGTTATAGCTGCGAGCCTGGTGCTAGCGGTCCAAAATTGAATTGTAAATTTAACCTTAGATAAAGTCTCAAGAGTAAATTCTAGTTTTTTTGAATTAGGAGAAGACGAAAAATCAACACAGTCAGACATGTTAAGAGAGGTGGAATTTTCTCCTAAATATATTGGATTGTATCCTTTTTGTTTAAGATTATTATTCAAATTAAGATAAAAATCTTTAGGAAGATTTCTACCGTATGTTTTTCTGTTTCTAGCAAAAATAGCAACAGAATTATTGGGAATCTCAATTCCAGTATCAAAAGGAACAGGTATACCCACAGCGTTCTTTTTATCTAGGGTTTCTAGTATTGGCAATGAAAAATTTTTAAACCCACACCTATCACAGGATTCTTTTTTTTCAGTCCAATAGTTTAAACAATTTTTACAAACATTTGCCACAAAAAAATTGCCTAAAAAACCAGAAGTTACAACAACACCAAAAGATCCTAATTTTTTTTCAAGATTTTTTATATCTTTAGAAGTGTTATAAAAAGCATTGCTATAATCCTTCAAATAATAAAAACTCTCATCAAGTTCCCAAAATTCATCAACTAAGTGTCTATATAAATATTCTCTTCCAGACCAACCAACAACTATTGTTTTAAAACTTTTATACACATCAGTTATCATTGGAATGGAATAAAGACAAGAAAGCGTCTCTACTCCGAATTCACTAAAATTCAGAATAAATACAACTTGACTTTTGTTTGATTTTTTAAATATATGTTTTTTAAAAACAAACTTATCTGTTTGTTTTTGTTTTTGTTTATAAAAAAGTTTCAAAATTTACTCAGCGTCTTTTTCAAGTTTTTCTTGACTTAGTTCATCACTAACTTCATCAATAATAGAGTGAATTTTTTCAATTTCTTTTTCTACTTTTTTGTAGTCTTTTCCCAAAGCTTCTTTTGTAAGACACTCATTCTCTAACTTGTAAAGCTTATCTTTTAATTCTATTAATTTATTTACAGATAAATTAGTAGCAAAGCCCTTTTGTGCAGGCGTTTTTGTATCCTTGCCAACGGTATCGACATTAACATGATTAGCGGAGTTACCAGCTTTGCTTGTGTTTTTAGCTAAGCTTTTTATTTTATTTTTTTGTTCATTTAAAACAACATCTTCAGAGTAATTATTAACGTTATTCCAATAACCAACCTCTTCTTCGCTAGGTTCGGAATTTTGATTTATATTTAAATCTCCAAAAAAACTTTCCCTAGAAGGATCACTACTAGAAATCTTAATATCTTCTTTTGGAATATCTTTGAATATTCCATCCTTTAAAGCCTTATCCCATTGATCAACCCAGTTATTAAATTGATTAGTATCTTGCATAGTAATATTATATACTATTCAATATCAGTTTTTTGCATTAAAAATATTCTATAATCATCGCTTTTATTAATTTTAATTTTACTGAAATAATTTTTTCGGCCTAAATTTTCTAAAGTGAAAGTTTTAAAACCATTGGTGGGAGGGTGCAATCTTATTCTTAAAAAATTTCCGTGTTGAAGTTCCTCTTGATATATCTCATATTCATCTTTCCATATATTTATTACACCTTCGTCTCCATTGCAATCTTGAGCTTTAACTTGATAATACTCTGTTTTTTTTCCTTTTCTTTTATTGACAGAAAGAACTTCAACTTCGACAGGCAATGAGTCACCCTCTTCTAATTCTAAAACTTTATCAAAAGTCATACCTCCTTGAAAATCTTTGCTTTTTTCTATCTTGAAGTCCCAACAAAAACCATAAGTTTTTTTCTCAGACTCATACGAGTCTGAGAGTTCTTTTTCTATTTTACTGTCTATTTTTTGAGAATTAAAATCGAAAGCCTCAAGTTTTGGCTTATCATAATTTATTTTTTCAATAAACCTTTTTCTGGCGCTTTGAATCTTGTTTAAAACCTTACACATTTGCTTCCATGCATTTTTCCCATCTAAAACAACATCTTTATATCTATCTTTTATTTCTTGACAAGTTGTTTGCTTAAAAGAAAAATTAAAGCTCTGTAAGGCTCCGCTTTTTACCTTTTGTTTTATTTGATCAGAATTTTCTGCTATATCTATTAGTTTTATAAGTTCATCTTTATTTTTTTTACTATTTTTTAAATACCTATTTTTAGAATCTTCTTTTTTCTTAATAAATTTTTTATAATATTCAGCAGACTTAAAAAGATTTACAGGAGTGTTTTCATTAAAGCATTTAGATGCCAATAAAGGCTTTAAAACCGTTGCATCGGTGCCAAATCTCTCTATAAAATCTTGAAAACCGCTAAAAGGTTGTAACTTAACTATATCTTCTGCAACTTTACCAATACCTTTAACATTAGAAAACCCATAATAAATTTCATCTCCGATTAAGAAAAAGTTATCAGATGATTTATTTATATCAAGCTTATTTAATTTTATACCATGATTTTTTATTTCTTTTTTATACTCTTTAATTTTATCGCTATCATCCTCGCACTTCAATATAGC
>CAZPGO010000047.1:0-22040 GCA_964586355.1 uncultured archaeon | reverse complement strand
TTTTGCAAAGTCTGATCCCCAAGTTAAAACAACAGTAACTAATATTACACTAACAACTATTAATAAAATTGTGGCGATTAAGGGAGAAACAGAACGCTTGTGAAACATATTTAAATAAAAAGAAGAAAACATATAAAAAGGTTGCGAAAAATAAGAAAAATAGATAGTTACTAGGTTTTAGTAATAATTTTTTTCTGATCTCATTTTTGATTATTTTTTTATTTTCTTTGCTTAAGCTTTCTTTTATCTCGTTTTTGATTAAACTTTTTTTGAAAAAAATTATTTGATTACACTTCTTATGAAACAGTTTATTTTGGGGTTAAGCATTTTTTCTAAAAGGGTTATAAGCGAAACCCTTTTTGTTCTTTCCCAAGGCTTTCTTTTCATTTCGTTTTTGCATAAACTTATAATTGCACATTAACCGAGCGTAACCGGTTATATTGCGTGTCAACGAAAGCGTAACCATTTTTGTTCTTTCCCGAGGCTTTCTTTTTAAGAAAGGCTCCAGTGGACAAGACCCCCCCTACCAAACCCTATATATAGATTTTCTAAATAATATATATATAGGTGAATAAAAATGATAGAAAAAAAAATATTTATAAAAGATCTAAAAGAAGGAATAATATTTGAAGACTATTTTGTTGTAAAATTTAAAAAACCAATTATAGATTATGCAAAAGGTTTTAGATTTGAAGTAAGAGTAGGAGATAAAACCGGAGAAATCATGCTAAAATATTGGGGAGGCCCTAACAAAGAGCTTGTTCAAAAAGTGTATGATTCTATAGCTATTGATAATGTTATACTAGTAAATAACATAAAAGTAAATAACTATAACGACCAACTAGAACTAAGTATAAACGATAACTGCGATATTAAAAAAATAACTGATTTTGATCTAGAATCAATGATTGCAAAAACAGATAAAGATCTAGAAGAATTGAAAAACAGATTTTCTGAACTAATTGAATCAATAACAGATCCTGAGTATAAAGAAGTGCTTAATAAAGCATTTACTGAAGAAGTTAAAAAACAGTTTTTTACAGCTCCGGCAGCAATGTATCTACATCATGGGTATATTGGCGGATTGTTAGAACATACAATAAATGTGTGTAATATTTGCTTAGATTATTATGAAAAAACAGAAAAAAGATTAGATAGAAATCTACTTTTAACAGGTGCTTTATTACATGATTATGGAAAAATGGAAGAATTTACGATCACTTCCAATATAAAAATAACAAACCCTGGACAACTAATAGGGCACATTACATTAGGAGCAACTAAAATCACTCAAATTTTAGAGTCTTTAAATACTTCTGAGAATAAGAAAAACAAAATAATTAACATCATCTTAAGTCACCATGGAAAAAAAGAATATGGATCTCCAAAAGAACCAGCAACCCCAGAAGCTATGTTAGTTTTTATTGCTGATAATTTAGATGCTACCCTAAAAAGGGTTTGTGATATTAAAGAAAATGCAAATACTGAAGACTTTTTTATATACAATAAAGAATTTGGAAATATTTACTTAGAATAAAATGACAAAACAAAATATTTACTTTAGACACAAGTCTTTTAGAAAAGATCAAGAGACAATAATTAAGGATATTTATACAAGTATATCACATAAAAAAAACATACTTTTGCACGCCCCAACAGGAACAGGAAAAACAGATGCTTCCTTATCTGCAGCAGTTACTTATGCTATTGAACATAAACTAAAAGTTTTGTTTTTAACACCAAAGATCTCTCAACACAAAATAGCTCTTGAAGTAATCAATGGTCTTAATCACAAATACAACCTTAAGCTTAATGCTATTGATTTTGTGGGTAAAAGAAATATGTGTATAGATCCAGTTATTTCAAAAACAGAAGCAGGGTTTTATGATATTTGCAAAAGAGCAACAAAAAAAAGAGAATGTCCCTATTTTGAAAATATTAGGCCTGCTGAAAAATCAGCAAGAGAGAGATTAAATGCAAGGATAAAAAAAGCTTTGCCAGATAACAGCTACACACACCTAGAGATAAAAGACATTGCTAGTAATTTCACAGAATTTGATGGATCTCCAAAGCCTCTTTGTGCTTATGAACTTGCAAAAATGAAAGCTAGAGAGTCTACTGTAATTATTGCAGATTATTATCATGTATTTTCAGGATCTGTATCTAAATCAACATTACCAGAACTAGATATTGATCTCTCAAATTGTATTATTGTTGTTGATGAAGCACACAACCTTGAAGAAAGATTACTAAGATTGTCCTCAAAAACACTAAACACCTTTCTAATAAATAGAGCAATTAAGGAAGCAAAAGATCTAAAAAACTCAAAACTAAAAAACCTATTAACAGAGTTTTTAGATAAAATAGAGTCTTTGTCAGAAACATTTTTAAAAAAAGAAAAAGAACAACTAATTACAAAAAATCAAATCTTTTTTAAAGACCTAGATAATAATTTGTTTGAAGTTATTGAAGAATTAGAAACTGAAGGACTAAAATATATAGAAAACTTTAATGAAAATGGATCTGCGCTAATCTCTATAGCAATCTTTTTAGAAGAATGGATTACTGACAAAGTAGATCATATTAGATTTATTAAAAAAGAAAGAAATTATATAAGCGTAAAATATAATGCCTTAGATGTAACATTAATTACAAAAAAAATATTTGAAACAGCTTATTCAACAATACTAATGTCAGCAACATTAACACCATTAAAGATGTATCAAGAGATCTTAGGATTACCAAAAGAGAACACAAATCTTGTAGAATATCTTTCCCCTTTTAATCCAGAAAACAAAGTAAATCTACTTATTTCTGATGTCTCTACTAAGTTTACACAAAGATCAAATGAGGAATATACAAAGATCTCAAAATATGTTAATGATTGTATAAACAGCTGTCCAGGAAATATAGTTGTTTTTTTTCCAAGTTTTGAAATATTATATGAGATCAAAACAAAAATAA
This sequence comes from uncultured archaeon, assembly GCA_964586355.1. GTDB lineage: Archaea > Iainarchaeota > Iainarchaeia > Iainarchaeales > CSSED10-239 > JAKQTP01. Next base: position 19,076 of record CAZPGO010000047.1, on the reverse strand, counting down.
AATCAAACAAACCAATATTTACACAAGAAGAAAAACAAAAAAGTATAGACTTTGAAAAAATGATTAAAGACTTTAAATTAGAATCCAGAAAATTTGGAGCTGTTCTTTTTGCTGTTATGGGGGGTAAGGCTTCTGAAGGGATTGATCTTCCTGGAACAAACCTAATCTCAGCAGTTATTGTTGGCATTCCTTTATCCAGAATGGAACTAGAAACCAAAGCCAAAATAGATTACTATGAAAAAAAATATAGAAATGGTTGGCAATACGCTTACATTCAACCAGCAATACAAAAAGTAATTCAAAGTGCTGGTAGAGTTATTAGGTCTGATACTGACAAAGGGTTAATTGTTTATATGGATAACAGATACCTTTGGGAAAACTATAGAAACTGTTTTAGTAAAGATCACAGATTTAAGATAAGTAAAGACCCTAATTCTGAGTATCTTAGTTTTTTTAAAAGATAATTAAACTATAATTAAATATATATACTAAAATAAACTAAACATAAACAGAATGGGTACAAAAAGTTGCTATAAATTAGACTATTTAGATCTAAAAATACTTTCATTAATAGACCAAAATGCCAGAGAAAACATTTCAACAATTGCAAAGAAACTTAAAACCTCTCAACAAGTAATAAGCTACAGATTACAGAATTTAGAGGCTATGGAGATTATTAAAGGATATATTTCTTGTATTGATTATAGTGTATTAGGAAACACAATATATAAAATATATCTTAAGCTAAACTCTACAAACGAAAATAAACAAAAAATAATAGATTACTTAAGATCAAAAAAACAAACTATAAAAATAATAGAAGTATATTCCTCTAATTGGGATCTTATTGTTAAGTTTTATACAGAAAATTTATCAGAATCATATGAGTTTATAAAAAATATAAAAATAAACTTTAAAAAAGAAATTATTAACACAGACTATTTTATATTACTTGAAAAAACTTCTTTTAGTAGAGATTATTTTACAGAAAAATATAGAAGATTAAATAATAAAATAGAATATAAGTTTTATGATAAAAAAATAGAAAAACTAAATACTATTGATAAAAAAATATTATACAATATTAAAAATCATGCAAGAATAAGTTCAGTGTTTTTAGCAAAAGAAATAGAGAGTACACCAAACACTGTTTTAAGCAGATTAAAACAATTAAAATGTTGTGGAATTATAAAAAGTTACAGACCAATATTTAATTTTAAAAAATTGCCTTTTTCTTCATATAAAATATTATTAAAAATAAATCCAGAAAAAGATCATAAAGAAGAAGAACTAATAACCTTTTTTGAAAATAATACAAATATAATAAATATAAGAAAATTTATTGGACCTTGGGATCTAGAAATAGATCTTGAGACCAACTCTAAAGAAGAGGTTTTCGGATTTATAAATGTATTAAGATCTAATTTTTTTGAAATAGTAAAAGATGTTAATTTACTAGATGTGGCTTTTGAATATTATTGTTAAAAACAATCAATATTTAAAGAATTCTTAGAATAAAATATTTTATATAAAAGTGATTCAAATATGGCAAGAATAGCAATAGACCTAGACGATACATTAGTCTCAACAATAGAACTTCTTATAAAAGAAATATTTAAAGCAAATAAAACAAAATGGTTTAAAGGATATCATTCATTAGAGGATCTAAGCTTTGAAGAAAGAGATGTTTTTTATAAGTATATAAGACAAACTCTTAACAATCAAGATATTAAAAAATTTAAACCAATACCTGAAGCAAAAACAGTAATCAGGAAATTACTAAAAGAACATGAGTTATATATAATTACTGGAAGAACTATTGATGTAAAAAACCACACCCATAAATGGATAAAAGAATATTTTCCAAACACTTTTAAAGAAATAATATTTAGTGAATATTACAAATCAGAGGATTTTGTAAAAGACAAAGGAGAGCTTTGTAAAGAGTATGATATAGATCTAATTGTTGATGATAATAAAAGCTATATTATGGATTGCTACAAACACAACATAAAAACAATTGTTTTTGATTATAATAACAACTATCCTTGGTCAAAAAGCAAATATCCTAAAGATATAAAAATTGCTAATGATTGGAAAAATGTTTATAGGATTATAAAAAACACAAAGTTTTAAACCATTAGACTTATTAATATTATAGAGCCCGATAGTGTAGTGGCCAAGCATGCAAGACTCTGGATCTTGCGACAGGAGTTCGAATCTCCTTCGGGCTAATAAAAAATTAATTAAAAAGGGAAAATATTATGGCAATATTAGACATGTTTAAAAAAAAAGAAAAACCAAAAGAGGAAGTAAAAACAAAAACACCACAAATAGATCTTGAAAACTGTAAATACCCTCATGAAACCTGTGCTGTTTGTAATCAACCGGGGTGTGATAAAAAATGGGGTGGGCAATATTGGCACAAAAAGTGTTTAAGATCTGTTAAAGGTATGGCAAAGGATATGCTTTAATATAAGAGTTTAAAAATGCAAATATTTGTTTTGGATAAAGATCCAAAAAAAGCAGCAAGAATGCTTTGTGATAAACATGTAGTAAAAATGATAGTTGAGTCTGCTCAAATTCTCTCAACAGCACATCATTTAACTAATTCTAAGTATAAAGATCTTTTATATAAAAAAACACACGAAAAACATCCTTGTGTTATTTGGGCAAATGAATCTAAAGAAAATTATGTTTGGTTATTAGAACATCTTAAAGAACTATTAAAAGAATATACTTACAGATATGGAAAAACACACAAAACTATTGAAATAAAAAAAATCTTAGAAAATATTCCAAATCTTCCAAATATTGGTTTAACAGAATTTGCTCAAGCTACACCTGAAGAATATAAAGAAAAAAATGCAATAAAAGCATATAGAAAATATTATAAAAAAGAAAAAGCAGATTTTGCAAAATGGACAAAAAGAAAAGCACCTAGTTGGTTTTTAGAATAAATAATTAAAGCTTATTCTGGATAATATACAGTAAAAAAATCAATACTTATCAATTCAGATAAATTTTTATAATTCATATAGTGATCTATAATATAATTAATTATTTTCTCTTATAAAAATATTATTTTTTTAATATTGAGATCATAAAAAATTAATTATAATCATATAAAGTTTTAATCTCATCAGCTGTAAGTGTTCTGTTGTAGATTTCAAATAATTCTATTTTGCCGTTAAAAATACTTGCAGAAGACAAATTTCTCATCGCACCAACAACAAATTTTAGAAAATTAAATGAAATGCCACTAATTACTAATTCTGTATGATCTGTATTTGTAATAACACTACTTTCAACACCATTAATATATTTTGTATCAAAAGCATCATTTCTTAATGTTCCGTCTGCCATTAAATTAATATAACCAACAGTTCCAGAAGTATCTGGGTATCTACTCATTAGATATTTATAATCATTTAAAACAAAATCTTTAATAATTATTCTAAAAGTATAAGTTCCATTTAATGGTTTATTATATATAATATAACTACTCGTGCCATTAAAAATCCCAACACCATTTTCATAAATTACATTTAATGGAGCACCCCCATTTTCAATAACAGCTTCTTCTGAATCAAAATCTTCTCTAAATATTAAACCACTTTCTCCTAAACAATAACCAGAATATTTTAAATAACCAGTATTAATATTAACAGAAATGTATTGATCTTTATCTGTTTTTAATAACAAAATAAATGTTTCATCTGGAAAACAAATAATAGGAAATGGTTTTAATTCTCCTGGAAAAATATTAAAAGAATCAACATTTATGTCTTTATTTAAATATTTATAATTGTTATTTGGACTTATTAACTTATAACTAACAACAGTAATGTTTTTATCACTAGTATTTTGTAAAAGAATAGAATTGTAATTAGGAAAATGAGATGATAAAATATAACTTTTTGGAAGAGTAACATATTCTAGATCTTTTTCTGTAGAAATAGTTGAAGAACTTAATTTGTTTTCTGTAAAATTTTTTCCCCAACTTAAAACAACAGTGATCAATATAACACTAATAACTATTATTAAGATTGTTGCGATCAAGGGAGAAACTGATTTCTTAAATAAAAACATAATATATAAAAAGAAGAAAACATATAAAAAGATTACGAAAAGAAAAGCATCTAGTTGGTTTTTAGAATAAGCATTAGATCATTCTGGATAATATACGCAACGAAACCCAACTGTTGAAAATCTACCAGTAGGATTATCACCTACATCTAAACTCAAAATACCAGCACCAGAAGTGCCATTCCAATAACCACTTCTAATAAGGGCTGTATCTCTATAAGGATTATTATGTCTAACACCCCTGGTTCTACCAACACCAGCATCACTATTATAATCTGAATTTAATAAAAAATTACCTTTATAACCTTTTAACCCTAAATCTTCAAAACTAAATTTATAAAAATCAGAGTATTCAATTTCTGTCCAATCAGCAAAATTATCATAATAAGTACTTAAATAAAAAGAATTCATATCTTCACTATTTTCAAACACATTACCAGCAAAATCCCAAATGATTTCTCCATTATTTAAAATTAAAGTTCTTTTTTGATTACCAGTTGTTTGACCAGTTAAATAATAACCATTATTATCATTTATATTGGAAGCTAATGCAGCCGGAGGTAAATTATCACTATGTCCTGAATAAATATATCCAGTACCAATTATATTACTTGACCAATTACTTGAAACTCTTTCAATATTTCTTGCAATTGTCATCCACTCATCATTTGTTATTAAATTACTATTAATAGATTCACAAGCAGTAATAGATTCTAGTAATGAAATTGTTGCTAATGGATATCCAACAGCACTTGAAACAATAACTCTATTATTTAAAGTATAACTACAACTAGCACCATTATTATTCCAAGTTCCAAAATTAGAATTTTGACATGTAGCATTAACATCTCCAATCCCGTCACCATCCTCATCAACTTTTGCCTCATATTTCATAACACAAAATCCGCCTTTTGATCCAACAGTTCCATATAGATGATTACCAGGTACTGGAATATAACCTACAGGACAATCACTTGGAGAAGGAGATCTATTAACATTAGTTACATTTTCAAAATTTAAATAACTTCCATCATCTAAAAGTAAAGAAATACTAAAACGATCTTCATCAACAATACCAAGATCTAAATAGAATCTGCCTTGGGAACTTATTGTTTTTTCTGGTTCTAAAGGAACATATGGATAACCAACATAAGCATAACTAACAACAGTAAACTCAACATCACTAGGTGGTGAATGATAATCAAAAAAATATCTGCCATTTTTTGCTTCTAAAAATCTAATAGAATATTGTCTGTCACTAAAAAGATTAGTTTTAGTTATTGAATCAGTATTTTGAACAGAAGAAGTAACTAGATCTTTTCCCCAGGTTAAAATTATGGTTGCTAATACAACAGTAACAACAATAAGTAAGATCGTGGCGATCAATGGGGAGAGAGATATTTTATTAATCATAATAGAATAAATAGATTATGCAAACATTTATAAGAACAATTAAAATATTACTTTTTTCTCTTTTTATTACTCTTATCAAAAATATCTCCAACAATTTCTTCTAAAATATCTTCAACTGTTAAAAGACCTAAAACCTCTCCTTCTCCATCAACAACAATAGCCATTAATACAGATCTATCTTCAAAGTCATAAAGGATATCTGCTAGCTCCTTTGTTGGCAAAACAAACTCTACTGGTCTTATTAGATCCTTTACTAAAGAAGATCCTTTTTTTTCTTTTATAGCTTTTAGAACATCATCAACATCTAAAACACCAATAACATCATCTTTGTTTTCTAAGTATACAGGATATCTTGAAAAAGAGTGCTTTACAATAAAGTCAATTACCTCTTCAATTTTTAGATTACCATCAACAAGTTTCACTTTCTCTATTGGAGTCATAACCTTAGTAACCTTAGTATCTTCAAACTCCAAAACATTATGCATCATTTTTGCAACATCTTTACTTAAAACACCCTCTTGCTTACCAAGAGTTAAAATTACTTTTAGCTCGTCTTCTGAAATATTGTGTGTAGTTGTTGGTTTTATTACCTTATTTAGAGTAAGAGTTAATGCGGAAAAAAGCTTTACTAATGGATAAAAAATTTTTAACAAAATATTTATCGGTGTGGCAACAGCCAAAGAAACTTTTTCAAAGTTTTGAATAGCAATAGTTTTTGGAAGAATCTCTCCAAATATTAATATTACAACAGTCATAACAATTGCTGAAATTGCAGCACCACCAACACCAAACCAATTGATAAACAAATAAGTTGCTATTGCTGTTGCAAAAATATTTACTATATTATTACCAATTAAAAGAGTAATTATCAAATAATGAGGGTGCTTTTTTAGTTTCAATAAAACTTTAGCACCTGGTCTTTTCTTTTTAACTAATGACTTTATTTTTATAAAATGAATAGACATTAATGCTGTTTCAGCACTAGAAAAAAAACCAGAAAGAAGTATTAAAATTAATAGTAAAATTATATATCCTAACGACGACATAAAAATAATCACTTAATAACTAATATTTTATTTTATCCTTTTTTTTATTCCAGATCTCAAATGGATCCTCTTCTATTGCAAAATCTACTTTTTCTATTTTCATTTTTATTTTAGATTTTTTATTATTTATAAAATTGTAGATTTCTTGATCATCAAATTTAGAACTATGAGCATGATCTAAATCAAAAAAATAATAGACTTTTTTTATTCTTGCCCAAGCAATAGCAGATAAACACATAGAACATGGATAACTGCTGGCATAGATCTCACAACCAGACAAATTAAATGTGTTTAATTTCTTACAAGCTTTTCTAATAGCAATAATCTCAGCATGAGCAGTAGGGTCATTTTTTTTTGCAACTTCATTATGACCTACAGAAATTATTTTGCCATTTTTCACAATCAATGCAGAAAATGGACCGCCTGATTTTGAAATGCTTTTTATGCTTTCAAGTATGGCTGTTTGCATAAAATATTTCATAAACTTCTCACAACACCTTTAAAAATTATTTGTTTAAACCTACTGTTTCTCTTATTCTTTTTTTTAATCTATTTATATTATCTAAATAAACATTTAATTTCTTTTCAAAACCCTTTAATTGATCTTCAGTATCTTTTACATGACCTGCAGCAAAAACACTATCATCTGAATTTAGATTAGAGTATTCTAATAACTCTTTTCTTAAAGAAATATATTTTTTTAGATTAATATGATAAGCATTATAGTTTTCAAAAAGTCTGTTTAATAATTCAGCAGTAACTTCATCCTTAAAAAACTTATACCCATCAACCAAAAACTGAGCTTTGTTTTTTGCACCAAATTTATTTTCAACTATTACTTCTTCTGTTGCATGTAGGTGATTTTCTAACCAAGAAATATCCTTTGATCTGTAGTCCTTATAATCCATTATTGATTTTTCTGAGCTTCTTTTCGCTTCTCTTACAATATCATCATCAATCTCTACAGAGCCTTTGCCAGAGATTTTTTTTCTAAATCTCTTTAAAATTGTCATCATTTTTCCACCAAATCCTTCTAAATTAACATTCTTTTTTAAAACTTATAATATATATATAGTAAATTATATTTAAATTCCTATCTCTAATTAGAAAAACTAATAAATACCGAACTTTTTAGGTAATCTTTGCTCTTTTATTATTTTTTTTAGATTTTTTGTAGTCTCCTTAGGAGATTCACTAATCACATTAAAATCCCCTAATCTATTCCAACCAACATCTCCAGCAAATCTTGGCAAAATATGAAAATGTAGGTGATCTATACTTTCCCCAGCTATTTTTCCCACACTACAACCTATATTATATCCATCTGGTTTCATATATATGTCTAAAAGATAAACACTAAGATTTATTAGATTAAATAACTCTTCGCTCTCTTTTGTGGTTAGATTAGTAATATCGTTAATATGTCTTTTAGGAATAACCAAAAGATGACCAGAAGAATAAGGAAATTTATTTGATCTTATCATGGTTTTTTTAGTTTCAAAAACCTGATGTTCTTCATCTGTTTTACAAAAAGGACAGGCTTTAGAATTATCCTTATTTTCTAGAGAACCTAAAATATATTTTTTTCTCCAAGGAGCATAAAGACTTTTTAGTTTTTTTTTTACAATCATTTATTTAAAAACCCCTAAATTTTAACAAATTTAAGTTTATAAAAAACAAAATATGAAGACAACATAAACAAAAGATACATTATTGCCTTTAACAATATCCAAAGTATTAAATAAAGAAGATAAGATTTTCTTATTGCTAAACTACTAAAAGTGTGTAAAAGATATGGTTGTAAAAAAGTATAGTATGCAAGAACTGTAAAAATTCCTTCTATCAAAATAAAAGCTAAAACCAATAATAACACTTTTTTAAAAACTTTCCAAAATTTATAATTGTATTTTGCTCCAGAAAAACCAAGATATAAATAACAAGAAATATTGGTTGCCATTAAAAAGAAAGCAACAGTTACAAAAAACAAACTATTTTTTGCAATATTTACAAAGATCGGGTCCACAACACCATAAACAACAAATTGTAAAACAAAGTCTATCAAGAGACTTAAAAATAATATGATTGCAGGATAATATAGAAATCTAGAATAAGTATCTTGATTAAAAATTTTATTTTTAAACTTTTTATTAGAGTTTTCTTTATTCAAATGATTTCTTATAGACACAGGATCACTATAATCTAATGTAGCTAATTTTTTAGGATTGTTTTGTAAAATATTACCAGCAATTCTCTTTGTAGTATGACCATTTCTATTTAGTTTTGCTGAAAGATCTTTTTTTGTGTGTGGAGAGATTTTTTTTCTTTTTTTTTCTCTTATTTTTGGATTGTTCTTATAAGTAGCAGAATTTTTGTTTTCTATAAATTTTTGTTTTTGAGCCATGTTTAAAATCTTATTTTAATATTATAAATATATAATGAAATACTATTTATTAATGTTTCCTTTAATAAAAAAATCAAAGATCTTTTAAAAAATCCGAAAGCTTAGAATTTATTTTTTGAGAAATGATCTTTCCATCAATTAGCCCTTTAGTAGCTGCCATTGTTTTTCCCATTAATAGACCTAAAGATCTTTCTTTTTGTTCTTTTATGTTTTTAGAATATTCTAAAAAGATTTTGTCAATAATAGATTCTAGATCAATTTTAGAAGCATCTTTAAAAATATTTAAATCATTAATAGCATCACTTACCAAACAATCATTCTCTAAAAAATAAACGAAAACACCTAAAATTTTTGATTTAGGAATTTTGTCAAAATCTTTATATGCAAAAAATTCTAAAAGTTTTTGGCTAGAAACATTTTCTAAAACTATTTTATTATCTCTTGATAGATTTATTAAATCTTCTAACAAAAAGACAGCTACTTGTGTTGGATTTCTATTATATTTTTTTACAATCTTTTCAAAAGTCATTGCATAATTATCACAATACATTTTTTTTGCTAACTGTTCACTTATTTTAAAATTATTAAGATATAACTCTCTTCTCTTACCAATAGACAAAGGAATAGACAAATTAACCACATCTAACAAATCTTTTGTAAACTCAATAGGCAAAACATCAGTCTCTGGATACATTCTAGCACCAGAAGAGAGCTCTCTTGCAAACTCTGTGTTGCCATCCGGTTTTGCCATTCTGGTTTCTTTTAAAACTCCTTCTAATAATTTGTTTAATCTATCCTCTATAACCTTTTTTACTAACTCTATTTCTTTAGAATTACACACAACCAAAATAAAAGCATCATTTTCTTTAAGAATTAATTTTTTTGAAACCATTTCAATTTCTTTTTCTAAAATTCCATAGTTAGGTAATTCGTCACTATGAAAAAGACCTTTAAGAGAAGTTTTTGCTTTTAGGTAACTAGAGATCTCACTACCAACCCTTCTGTTGGGCTGAATCTCATAACCTAAGATTCCTTTCATTTTTGGTATTAAAAAACCATAGATCTCTTTTTTTTTTTCTAAAGAACTTTTTATGACCTTAGATTCTGTTTGCTTAAAAACTTCACTAAGATTTTGCTCTTTAAGAGTAAAAAGGGATAACTCTCTGTCATTTAGTTCTTTTTTAACTTCCAATAAACTAAGTTGCCTAATAATCTCTCTATTAACAATTTCTGGAATCAAATCTAATTCTTGACAACCCTTTATCTCAACTCTTTGCCCATCTTTAATAGAAATATTAATATCCTGACGAATAGAACCAAGGCCTCTTTTTGCAAAGCCCGTTAGGCGAAACAAACGTCCAACATTTAGTGCGACTTCTTTTACTTGCTCTGGGGTGTGCATATCATGCCAAACAACTAGTTCTATTAATGGAATACCTAATCTGTCTAGAGAATATATAACTTCATTTTCTTTTTTTTCAATAGCCCTTGCAGAATCTTCTTCTAAAAGTATTTTATCAATCCTTACTTTTCCAAAATCAAAATTCAAGAAACCATCAGTAGAAATCATTGTAGTTCTTTGAAAACCAGAAACATTTGAACCATCAACTACTTGTTTTCGCATAACAATAGATTTATCAACTAGCTTACTATTGGTTAATTTTGAAACCACCAAAGCAATTTTTAAAGCCTCTTGATTTATGGTTATTGGTGGTTGAGAATCTGAGTCAACTAAACAGTTACAAGAATTATAAAAATAATAAGTATAAGTTTTTTGTTTTTTTCTCTCATCCTCAGCAGCAAAATCTATTTCCCCTGATTCTGAATAAACTGGTCTTAATTTCCTTATTATTATTTTATCTGGCTTTATATCTTCTTTTATTAATCTAGATCTACAATTACAAAAAAGTTTATTAGTATCCAATTGTTGATGTAATTCTAAACCACAGCATAAACCAACAGTATCATAATTAATGGAATCAATAGTTATTTTTTTCATAATAAATCTAATTCAAAACTTTTTACTACTTCTTTTTTAGAAATCTCTCCAGATATATCTGTTTTCATAAATTCTAGAACTTCTTCTTTTTTATCAAATCTTGCTAAAGCCACACATAATTTTATATAAGCAACTTCACAAAGCATATCATGTGAGTCTAAGTAGTTTGCTCCTGCTTCTTTTAGATACCTTAAATTTGCATAAACATTTGCATTTACTCTTCCAAACAAACACTGAGTTGTAATTATTACTATTAGTCCAGCATCATTTGCTTTTTTTATGTAAGGGGCCCAATTTTTATTAGAATCAAAAGAAGTATCATCTCCTCCTAGACCTATTGGACAATGACCTAAACCAGTGCCTTCTATAATTAAACCCTTATAGTTATTTTCAATATACCACTCTATTATTTTTGGATCACTATTTGGGTATGCTTTTAAAATAGCAACAGAATCAGAAAAGCAATTGTTTATTTTTGGTTTCCCTATTGGTTTTGATAACTTATTTTTATCTTTTAGATAAGTTATCTCACCATTCTCAAAAACTCTTGCTATTGGTAAATCGTTTATTGCTTTAAAAGAATCTCTTCTTGAAGAATGCATTTTTCTACATTTTGTTGCTCTAATAACATCACAAAAATCATCATTTATTGATCCATGCATAACTGTAAAGACTCCTGGCACTTGTTGATCAATAAACCTAGCAGCACAAATAAGATTCATAGCCCCATCAAAGCTTGCACGATCAGGGGATTTTTGAGCACCTACTAAAAGTACTGGCTTATTTATATTTTCTATCATAAATGATATTGCAGTTCCACTCCATGCAAGAGTATCTGTTCCATGTAAAATAATAATGCCTTTAATATCTGAATCATTAAGGGCTTTAAAAACACTCTCTGACATTTTTTGCCAATCTTTATAACCAAGATCTTCGCTTCCTTTCATGGATATAGAGTCTATTTTTTTAATATTTATTATATCTAACAATTCAGGAACAGTAAAAATAATTTCCTCAGCAGATCTAGACATACTTACAGCCCCGCTCTTATAATCTACATGAGTACCAATAGTCCCCCCTGTTGCTATTAAAGCAACAGAAGGCAAATTAGGGTTTTGAGTAATATTGATCTTTTGTTTTTGACCAAATATTTTACTTTCTGTACCAACAACTATTTTTGTATCAGAATCAATTAACACAGAAATATTATACCCATTATCTAAAAGTTTTATAGTTAGTTCTTGAAGGTTGTTTTTTTCAATTATATTTACAATATACCCTTTATAAGTAACATCTTTTTTTTTAATAGTAACAAGCTTTCCTTTATCTTCTGGTAAAACTCTCATAAATAATCACTCTAATAAAATATAATATAAAAAGAATATATAAAGTTAATGTAAAAGAAAAATCAAATAATCTTCTCAGTTTCTTGAGCACTTTCAAAATTATAGGTTTTTATTAATTCATCGCTTATTGTATATAGCTCATCACCAATGTAAAGAGATCTCAACAAACTACTATAACTTTTTTTACTATTATGTAAAATAATAGCTTTCTCTAAAAGCTCATTTTGATTTATCTCTAAAACATAGAAATTTATTTTGTTTGAGTTTTCTGTGTAGTAATAATCAAACACAGGAATTACTACTAAATTTTCCTTAGAAACATATAAGAAAGCCTTATGATCATTTTGTATTGGGCTTTGAGAATTTTCTGAAAATACTTTATAGGTTGAGACCTCTTTTGGGTCATTATAATCAGAGATATCAAATAAACTAACCTTTACACCACTATTTACAACACCACCCCATTCCGATTCTTTAGTGTCCTGACCAACACCTAAGATTAGGGTATCAGAAATTGGGTGTAAATAGTTACTATATCCAGGTATTTTTAAATAACCTAAGACCCTTGGATTTTTCTGATCTTCTAAATCTATTACAAAAAAGGGATCTATTTGTTTAAAGGTTACTAAAAACAATTTATCTTTTAAAAAACGAACACTATAGATTCTTTCTCCCTTTGCAAGATCCAATAAAGAAGAGTGTTCTTTAAGATCAGAGTCTAATATTATAACACCATTTAAAGAATTATATTCTTCATCATTATAAGTTATGGCAACTCTTAGATAATCATCTTTTTCGTCAATAGAAAACTGATTTAATAGACTTCCATTTACTTGCCCTGTTATTATATCTCCTAAGAAACCATTTTCTTTTAGGTTTATTCTATTAATATAAGTTATCTCATATTCTTTTCTTTTCAATCTATAATAATTTTCAACCTCAGACTGTATTTTTTGATAAAGTTTTTCTTTATTTTGTGAATCTAGAGAGTTATAATAATTATTTAATATTAAAATAATTTTTTCAGAATCATCAATATTACTAGAGATTTCTGATTGAATATCTAGAGGATATATCTTTTTGTAGATCTCTTTAAAGATATCTAAATTTTCAGTATTAAATGGATATCTATAATATGGTCTAAAACTTTGTTTTTTATAAGCTACATACAAATTATTATTACTCATATATATGGTGTTAGAATAATCTAATAACAGATCTAAACTATCTATTACAGAATAATCATTTGAATTATATTTCAAGGTTGTAATTTTATAAATATTTTTATTATCTATGCCTTGATCTTTTGGCATAATCATATCAGACTCAAAATAGAAAGTTTCTTCTTTTTTAGTTTCTTTAATTGGTCTTAAGATTAGATCCTTAATAGTTATTGGGTTATTAAAATAAAAAGTGTTTTTTGTGGTTAAAAGATAAACTGTACCCTCTTTAAATCTTGATTGATAATAGGAACCCTCTATTTCTATTTGATTTAATTTTTCTAAAGAATCTTCTTTTATATCATAAGTGGCAACTACAGTTATTGGAAGATTAATTCTTTGAGGAAGTAATAGAGAGTCATCAAATTTTGTTTCTAAATCGTATTTTTCTGTGATTAGATATAAATAATTGTTTTTTTCATCAAGCAATATAGATCTTATATTTTCTTGATCATAATGATAATTATCCTTATCAGAGATCTGTATTTTTGTAATCTCTTCTATTGGAACAGTAGTAGCATCAACAACTATTAGCTCATTACTTTTTCCTATAAATATCTTTTTTCCATTAGTCTTTACTATATCCCCTTCATCAACACCAGAAACTTGAACATTAGTTTGGGAATAATCTACCACACCATCAGAATCATATTGAGCAGAAGGAACTACAGACTCCGTGGTTTTTAAAACATCTCCACCTCTTTGATCTAAGTCTAGATTACTAGAAGAATCTGTTTGTTTTATTATACTTAATAGATCCTCTTTTGAAACTTTTATAAAAGCAGAATCACTAGAAAGGTTGGTTGTTGAAATAGTCAAGTTCCTCTCATCAACTGGAGAGTTTATCTCCTTATAATTATCTACATTAACAGTTATAATAAAAACTAAAAAAACAACTATTAAGATTATTAAAAATGCCAAAAATAATTTGTTTATATTTTTCATAATTAATTTTCCAATTTATCTTATAACATATATAAGAAACATAGAGCTTAAAAAGAGTAAAGAAAAAAAATGTTTAAATAAAAACTAAAATTCAAAATGTTCTGCAAAATCAAACAACAACTTATGACCTATAAATCTATATAGTAACATCAGTAAAGAAGCAATTGCTTTTGCAATCATATAATTCACAAAAAAAACTTCAACAAAAAAAGCTAATAACCCTGTTGTAAAAAACACACTTGTGCTTGCAACAATTATGTAGATTGTATATGTGGTTATGCCTTTGGATTTATTTTTTGGGCTATATTTGAAAGTATATTTCTTATTTAAAAAATAATTAACAGTAAGCCCAAAGCCCATAGATATAATGCCAGAAACTAAATAAAATATTCCTAAATATTCTGTTAACACATAAAGCAGACCAAAATCAAGAATGGTTCCAACAATACCTAAGACTATATATTTTATAAATGTCTTATGATCATAAAAAAGCTTAAAGCTTATTAAAAAATAATATAATTTATAGATAAAAGAGGTTTTTTTTAAAGTAATAAGACTCTTATGATAATAGTGTTTGGTATCTGGCTCTTTTGACATGTTCTGTTCTTCTTTTTATTTTGTTAAAATATATATACTTATAATAGCTATTGTTTAAAAAAGTTTTTAAAAATTTAAGAATGCACCAAATCTCTTTTAAAACATATTTATACATATATTATATATGATAAATAAAATAAAATATTCTCTAAACCCAGAAAACTATTTAGATCTTGTAAAAAATTATCTAAAGTCTAAGGACTTGGATTATTATGATATAAGGTTAGAAAAAACAAACTCAAATAAAATACTTTTAGAAAACAAAAAGATAAAAGATGTTTTTGAAAATGAGATTACTGGAATTGGAATTAGAATTATTAAAAATAAAAAACTTGGTTTTTGTTCTACAACCAATCTTAAAAACTATAAAAAAATCATTGATGATTGTATAGAAAATACAAAAAAATTAACTCAAAAAACAAAGTTTGATTATGAATCAGAGAACAATAAAAAGATAAAAATAAAACACAAAGCTTTTGAAGAAAAAGATCTTTCACTAAAAGTAAAAGAACTAAAAGAGATTAACACCAATTTTTTAAAAGAAAAAAAAGAAATTAATATTCTTCAATCAAATATAAGTTATCTAGAAAAACACACAGACAAATATTTTGTAAACCCTAATTCCTTTATTTATCAAGAAGATCCAAGAATCATTATGTATTCAACAATTACTGCAAAAAGAAATGATAATTTTGAGACAAATCTTTCAAGAATTGGGAAAAGAGGAGGACTAGAAAAAATAAATCTTACACAAAAAGAAAAAATGATTAAAGATAACTATAAAAAAATAAAAAATTTGCTTTTTGCAAAACCATGCCCAGCACTAAAAACAGATATTATCTTAACTCCTGAGCTTGTAGATCTCTTAGCACACGAAGCCATAGGGCATGCTGCAGAAGCAGATGCTGTGATTAATAATTCTTCAATATTAAAAATTGGACAGGTATTAGCAGAAAAAAACATAAATGTTATTGATGATCCTACTCTAAAAGAATTTGGTTTTTTTACTTATGACGATGAAGGAATCTTAGCGAAACCAAAAACCATTATTAAAGATGGAGTGGTTAAAGAATATTTGTTGGATATAGAATCAGCAAGTGTGCTTAATCTAGAACCTAATGGCTCCAGCAGAGCAGAAAGTTTTTCAAACAAACCAATTGTTAGAATGAGTAATACTTTTTTTAGTGCAGGTAAGCACACTCTAAAAGATCTTAAAGAAGATTTTACTGGATATCTACTAGATGGTTTTGCTGGCGGACAAGTAGATCCTAGTGTTGGAACCTTTATGTTTGGAATAAAGTTTGCTTATAAGTATGAAAAAGGAAAAGTTGTGGAAAAATATAAACAAGCATCAATTTCTGGAAATATATTAAACTATTTAAAAAACATCTCAAAGATGTCAAACAAAATTGGCAAATTTGAATTTGGATTTTGTGGAAAAGATGGACAAACTGCTTTTGTTTCTGGTTCTGGACCACATATGTTAATTAATGATGCTGTTGTTGGAGGAACCAAACATGAATGATATTTATGAACTTTGTAAAGGCTTTACTAAAAAAGAAAATGTTGAGTTTACATATATTGATAACTATAAAGAATCTGCAAGCATATTTAAATATGGATTATCAAAAACAAATAACTTAGAAGGCAGTGGATTACTTATAAGAGTTTTAGAGAACGGGAAAACAGGAACAGCAACAATAACAAAAATAACTAAAGAAAACATCACAGAGGGCATAAAAAAAGCAAAAAGAATAGCAAAACTAAAAAACACAGTAAAAATTCCTGACTTTGGATCGCACAAAACAAATAAGAAAATAAAAACTGATAAGGCTCTTTTTAAGTTAGATCTATCAGAAATATTACCAGAAATAAAACAAGAGATTACAAAAGAAAAACACATAAAGTCCTACGAAGGAGTAATAACAAAAGTTAATAGCAAAGAGTTTTACTTAAATCCATACACCTCTACAGAAAACCACTTGTCAGCACTAAATCTAAGTGTTATGATAAACACTAAAGACAAAAAACCATCTAGTGCTTATTTTTCACAAATTTTTACAAAAAAAGAAGATATAAATACTAAATTAGTTTTTGATCAAACAAAAGAGAATGCCAAAATTTTATTAAATCCCATAAACGGCACTAAAGATAAATACACTTTAATCTTTACCCCAGAAGTACTTTCAGAATTACTTGGTTTAATATTGGCGCCTGCTACTGGAGATGCTATCCTAAAAAAGCAAAGTTATCTTTTAGATCAACTAAACAAACAAGTTTTTTCTAAAGATCTAACCATAACTGAAGATCCACATCTAGACTATTTTATGGATTCTTGTTTTTTGGATGATGAAGGGATAAAGACCACTAAAAAAGAGATTATTAAAAATGGAGTTTTTAAAAAAATAATATACTCTCAAGAAAAAGCAATAGAGAGTAAAAACAAACCCACTGGTAATGGTTTTAGGGATGGACTTTATTCAGCAGTCTCATCTGGTTTTTCAAATATTATTATAGCAGAAGGAAAAGAAAAAATTAATGATATAATTGCAAAAACAAAAAAAGGAGTTTTAGTTTATGGACTTATGGGTCTTCACACCAGTAACATAACCACAGGAGAGTTTTCTTTAGTAATTAATCAAGGAAAAGAAATAATAAATGGTAAACTTAAAAACACCATAACAAATCTAAACTTTACTGGCAATTGTAAAGAATCTTTTAGAGATCTTTATTTTTCAAAAGAACAAAGATTCTTTGGAGCTTCTCTTGTGCCTTTTGGAATTTTAGAAAATGTTAAGTTAATTTAAATTTTTTTAAAAAGAAATTTATGAAATTAGAAAAAATTCTTGAGATCTATAATATCTTAGAAAAAGAAACAAAAAAGTATAAAATACCTTTAGAAGAACAAAAAGATATTAAGAGAAAAGAGCCCTTTTTTGTTTTAATAGGAACCATTCTTTCAGCAAGAACAAAAGATCAGATCACAAAAAAGGTTTGTGATACTCTTTTTTTAGAGGTAAGAGATTTTAAGGATCTAGAAAAGATCTCCTTACCAGCCTTACAAAAACTAATTTATCCTGTTGGCTTTTATAAACAGAAGGCTAAGAATCTAAAAAAATTAGCCGAATTGCTAAGAGAAAAAGAGTATAAGGTTCCAAACTCCTTAGAAGAGCTAATTAAGTTACCAGGGGTTGGAAGAAAAACAGCAAATCTTGTTTTAGATAAGGCTTTTGATGTGCCTGCGGTTTGTGTAGATATACATGTTTTTAGAATAACTAATAGAATTGGAATTGTTGAGTCTAAAAGCCCTCTAGAAACAGAACTATTACTAAAAAAAATATTGCCAAAAAAATACTGGTCTAAAACAAATAGTGTATTTGTAAAGCTTGGACAAAATGTTTGTTTTCCAAGAAATCCTAATTGTGATGAATGTATAATAAATAAAAAATGTAAAAAAAGAATATAAGAATTACTTAGAATTAGCAATTCTTAATATAGCAACAATTGATACTATTAATGCTGCAGGACTTACAAAGCTTACAAAGTTTAGTATAACTCTGTGTAAGAACGGACCAATTAGTGGTAATGTTCCTAGTGGTGTAGCACTTGTAGCAATTAACACAATTGATGCTAATAAAAATGGAATTATATCTTTATCTTCAATATTTAATAAACCAATTAAAATACCTAAGAGTAACAAAAGAATAGATACCCACGAAACTCCTGTTAAAGATGGAAAAATAGCAAAAACTATTGAAAATAAAATACCTATTAAAAAAGCATAAGCTCCTAATCTTTGAATAGTCATATTTTTTACCCCCAAATTAATTTATAACACATATATAATATAATGTAAATGTTTTTAAAAAAGAACTATTATATAAAAAAGATTGTTTTAACCAAACTTCCCAACCAGTAGAAATTTGTAAAATATCTATATTCAGTCATATTCTCCACCAATCCCCAAACCCTGCTGGAAACCCTGTGCCGTCTCCTGAATCTCCAGGAATGGTTATACCA
>CAZPGO010000046.1:0-3563 GCA_964586355.1 uncultured archaeon | reverse complement strand
TATTTTCATATACCTTCAATAGGTATGTATACACCTCCTTTAAAATTTTTCTTGACTTTTTGGGTAATTTTCCTATACTAAACAGCAATTCCTCCCACCCGCTAAAGCAGGTGGGTTTCCTTGCCGGTGACATATGAAAAAATTTTTATTTTACTTACTGTTGTTAATGGTGCTTTTAGCTGGATGTAAAACACATTGTGCAAATTGTCATTGCAAAACAGGAAAAGGATTTTGTTGTTGTAACAATAATTGCAGTCTAGATTGTAATTGTGCTAATTGCGTTTGTGAAAAATAACTAAATTTTACCTTTCTTGCGGCGAGAACACCCTAATTTGTGCATTTTTAGGTAATAAAAACTTAAAAAAGTTAAACAGAATGGACAGAGCCTATTTGTGAAGAGAATTTGACCTAAGTGCTTTTAAAATAAGGACTTACGAAAAATAGTCAAAGTTCGTTTTTCGTAAGCCCTTATTTACCAATAGTTTATGACAAATTTTTAAAAAAACTTTTTAGTGTATAATTAAAGTATGATAAACTTTTTCTTGCATTCTTTTGGATTGTGTCCTTGTAGCCACTTTCACCTAGACTTTCAGGATTTAATATTGCTATATCCGGTTCTACATGCAAGTTTAAGCTACATTCTTAATAAATTCAGATAATATTCGTCGGCACTCTTTTTCTAACGGTCGGAAAATAAAGAGTTAACAGTTTTAAAATAGAATCTTATATATAAAAGCATGAACTTTAAAGATTATATAGAAAACAAAATAGAAATAGACGGTGGGTTCATAGAAATAAATAAAAGTCCACAATTTAGTCCAAGAAAACAAAGTGTAATAAATTTGCACGTTCCAGAAGAAAAAAGAAACAAAGGAATTGGGACAAAATTAGTTGCACAAGCAAGAAAAGAAAACGGTGACTTGGGTGCACAAGTTAGCTCGATAGCTTCTTTGAAAGTTTTTTACAAAAACGGATTTAGAAATCCAGAAAACCCAACTGCCAGTTTAAATCAACACATAAAAATGTTCCAAGATAATGGAGAAACATTATTTTTAGCGATCAATGATGAAAAAGGAAAAGCCTATATTTAGGCCGCCGAGAATTTTTTCTAACGGCCAGCAAATAAAAAGTTAAAAAAAATTATGTTCATATGGATAATTTTGAATAAAAACATTTTTTAAGAAATTTTCATTAATAGGATAATTAAAACTAATCAATGTTTTAAATACAATTTCTTGTATTAGTTTAATTTTATTTTTATCTATAAGTTCATTTTTAAGCATATTTGAATGAATGTTAATATTGTTCGGCTCTTTTATGCCTAATTTTTTTAAAACAAAACTCTGCCAACCATTTTTTTCTATGTCTATTATTATTAGGTTGTAAGATTTGTTTTTAAAAAAATTTAAAACATTTCTGTAATGTTTTTCTCTCTTATCTACAAGTTTTAAAATTTCTTCCTCGGAAGGAGGCCAACACCAAGATTTTTTGAAATTATAAATACTACCATGTTTATATCTGGAAATTAACCAATTTGAAATACTTCTAGTATTCAATATAAATAAACTATTTCTACAAAAAGAATAATATTTTTTAATTTTATTTATAGAGTGAAAGCCATCAGTAAAAGCATCGTATTTGTTGATTATTTTCATATAATTAAATCTTTCATTACGAGCACACTTGTTTTCTCTTCCACGCCAACCATGAACAGCTTTTAAATTTGCACCTACAAACAAATCATAAAAAGATGTTGTTCCGCATTTGTTGAAACCTATAACAAATATTTTTTCATATTTATAATTTTGCATTTATTTAAGATTGACACTTAACTTGTAAATATTTTTTATTTGTTGTTGATTTAAATCTGAAAGATAACTTAAAGGAACTCTGATTTTTTCACCATCTTGTTTTTGAAACCAAACCCAACCGGGAGAATCGAATTTTAAATATCTTGCTTTTAAAACAACAGATCCATTTTTGTCACGCCAATCAGCTATAGGCATTTTTTGCATCTTTTCATTTTCTCTAATATTAATTGCCATCTTGTTTAAGAAATCAAAAAAAGAATCATCTGGCAAACCTGCTAATTCACTAGCAGAGATTTTATCCGATCCAAATGGACCATAATACTCCGGTGCCACCTCGCCTAACTTTTTTACTATTAAACCAATATCTTTTCTTTCTCCAAAATCACTTTGTTTTTTTAAAATGTTGTATATTTCTCTTAAAGAATTTAAACTTTGAAAATCGCTGCTAACACTAACAACGTTTGGCTGTTCATTTCCTTTAGATGAAATTGGAAACAAAGAGGCACTTGCCAAGGCTAATGAGCCTAGGTTTTTACGCCAATCTTCCCTCAGTATTTCTGGATGTTTTTTAGCAAGCCAACTTTCAAAAGAATACATAGAAATATGTATTCAAAATACTAAATAAAATATGAAATTTAAGGAATTTTTAAACGAATCAAAAGAATTCACACATGTTTATCACGTCGGTCCAAGATCTGACATGTTTAAATTAAGACCTATTGGGCATAGTAAAGGAACAAGAGCTTCTATAGGCAAAGGTCAGCCTGGTCTTTTTGTGGCTCCTAAATTTAGAGATGCAGTTGCATGGGCTGTTACTTATATAAGTCACAAAAAGTATTATACACAAAAGCCTACTGAAAGAGTTAAAGAAAAAGGTGGCGGTTGGCACAGTGAAAAAGGGGTTCAGGATTATAAAAATTTAACAATTTATAAAATAAATGTTCCAAAAGAAATTCTTAAGAAAAGCTCTTATACTTATTCATGGGAGCCTGAATTTTTTATATCTTCTGAGCATTTAGATCAAATGAATATAGTAAGTTCAAAAACATATAATATTTATGAATTGTCTAAGATGTATTCTAAAAGATCAAATAAAAGAAGTGAATCTCATCCTAGTAAGTTAGCTAATATTAAAAAAGTAGCTAAAACCAATCTAGCTGCTAGATTATATTTAAAATTATTAGATTCTTATAACTCTGCTTTATTACAAGGTAAAACTCCAATTTTTACTGATGACGAAGAATTAATTCGTGATAACAATAATCATTTAGTAAGAACGGAAATAGAAAAATTAGTAAAGTATATTTTTAAGCATAGTTCAACCTGGTGGGGATTAGAAAATATTCCTAGTTTAGATAAAGCTCAAGAAGCTGAAGTTAGAAAAATATATGAAAGAGTTAGTAAAATGATAAGAAGGTTGTAGAAGCTATACTTTGAGTAAAAAGATCCCTTGTACAGGGTGGGTGCGAGGATTGGACGGAGTGTTAAAACTCGTCGGCCGGGTCGTCGTCGCTCTTTATTTTATTATTATCCCGAGCACACCGGGCAACATTTTCTTTAATTCTTCTACACTATATTTTTTACTTATTGGTGTATTTACAAGACTTAAATCTCCACCTACACTCAAACCATTTGGTAGTGTTGTTATTGGTGTATTTACAAGAGTTAAATCTCCACCTACACTCAAACCATTTGGTAGTGTTGTTATTGGTGTATTTACAAGAGTTAAATCTCCACCTACACTCAAACCAT
>CAZPGO010000045.1:0-4681 GCA_964586355.1 uncultured archaeon | reverse complement strand
AACAAGCAGTTTTTAGGTATAAATCATTAGTTTCTTTAAACTTTTCGCTATCCTTCATGCAAGCAAAAACACCTTTTGCAATAACTATTTTTCCTTCATAAAGGTCATATCTTTGTTTTTTGTTTAAAAATATATTGTGATCGAAATAAAGTAATTCCACTGTCATATATAATAATATGAAAATTATATTTTTGTTATTAATTCTCTTAAATTTTAATTTTTGTTTTTCTGAAGAAATAAATAAAAAAGATTTTGATCGATCTTTGCCTATTCGACTACTGCCCGATTCCCAGCAAGGAGAGCGACACGGAGCAGAACACAAAGAGGATAGGGGCTTAGATTATATAAAATATTTATCACCAAGTGTAAAAGTAACAGTGCCTGGTGGTAGTGGTTCTGGCTCTGTGATTTACTATGACTCATCTGACAAGTTTGCCTATGTTGCTACTTGCGGACACTTATGGAGCCCAGGAATTTTGACCAGTGAAAAAGCAAAAATAAAAAAATTAAAATGTTTTTTAACATTTTGGTATGATAATTCCACAAAATTAAAAAATCCAAAAAAATATGAGGCAGAAGTTTTATTTTATGGATATATAAGTGGTTGCGATACTGCTTTGTTGAGATTTAAACCAGACTATTCTCCTAATTATTTTAAAATAGCTCCCAAAAATTACGTTTATTCAAAAGGTGCCAAAGTTCACTCTATGGGTTGTGATGGAGCAAGAGAGGTGGCTCACTACGACACGGAGATAGTAGGAGAGATTGGTAAAAATTTAATCACAGTAAAGAATAGTCCCAGGCCAGGTAGATCTGGCGGAGGTTTGGTTGATAATAATGGTTTTTACATAGGAACGTGCTGGGGAACAACAAATATTAGTGGTGATGGAGAAGGCTACTTTACTCCACTAAAAACCATACACTCTTTTTGGGAAGATAATGGTTATGGACATTTATTAATAAATAGAGATGCGCAAAAACTTAGAGTGTATGACAGCGTAAACAAAAAATTTATAGATAAAAATGAAATTTTAATTCCTATATTAGGTTTTTAACCAAAACTGTAAAAGGGGCAAATTTTTTTCCAATCACACCTGCGACAATGATGACCGGTTCTACCCAGAACAGTTTCTGGCTTTTTTTCTTCTATTTGATTGTATGTTTCCAGCAATGTTTCTTTTATTTTTTCCACCATTTTTTGATTAAATTTAGTTGGAACCAAATCTCCACCATCTAGATAATACAAGGCGGCCCTTATATTTTCTATTTTTATTCCAAAAGTTTCATTGACTATCATGGCATAACACAATAACTGAGGATCATATCTTATTGTATTAGAATCTTTTCGCCAAATTCCTTTTTTGGTTGTTTTATAATCTATAATAAAGCATTTATCCTCTTTTATTATTAGCCTGTCTATTACTCCTGTAAGTATTTTTTTATTTGGCGGATCCAGGTCAAAGTTAAATTTCCATTCAGTTTGCCCGCTGCTTCCTATTCTATCGTTTAATTTTTTTACATTTAAAATGTGTTCTTTTGCCTTCTTTTTATATTCATTAGATAAAACTACTTTTTGTTCTTCTAGCAAAACTTTTCCATCAATGTATTCTTTTAATATTTCTTGTATATTTTTTTTAAATTCAAAATTGACATAGTCTTCTGCCACCTTGTGAATCAACTTTCCATATAAAAAATATTCTGGCTCGGGCTCTTCTGATTTTAATTTTAAGTGATACTTATACTTGTATGCTTGGTGGCACTGGTCCCAAACTTGTTTTCTGCTTATTGATATGTGTTCTATTTTCATCTATAATAAAATAGATAAAAATGCAACAAATATTTGAAAATTTTAAAAATTGGGCAAATGATAGATTTAAAGGAGATGTTTTAATATCTGGTTCTGAAATAAGGGTAAACTCTATATTTGTAGATGATAATAAATATCACCTTTGGTGTAGCCCCAAAGGAGGCAAAAACAATATTAAAAATGGAGTTTACCACTGTTTTAAAACAGATAATAAAGGCAGCTTGATAAAACTTATAAGACTTGTTGACAGATGCAGCTTTGGAGAAGCAATAGAAGTTTTAAGTGGTAAAAAAAGCATCAGACAATTAGAAGAGCAATTAATAGCTTTTTTGGAAAAGGAAGATTCAAATGATTTGATTCCGGAGTCAACTAAAAAAATAAAAAATATTGCCCTACCAGACGGTAGTTTTTTAATATCTGATTTGCCAAAAAATAATTTTTGGAGAAACTTGGCAGAAAACTATTTAAGCAAAAGAAAACTTCCCATAAAAGGTCTTTATGTTTGTTCTAAAAAACCATACAAAGCCAGAGTAATATTACCATATTATGATGAAAAAGGAAGCTTAATTTATTGGAACGCAAGACATTTGGGCAACTCAAAACTTAAATATGTAGTTCCACCTAAAAGTTGTGGTATTGGCAAAGAAGATGTTCTTTACTTCCCTTATGGAATTCATCATGAAAATGATTCAAATGTTTATTTATGCGAGGGAGAGTTTGATGCTATCACATTGAATTTAATTGGATTAAAATCTGTGGCTGCAGGCGGTAAGAATTTCAATTTAAAACAAGCTAACATGTTGAGAAATTACAATATAATTATATGTTTGGACAATGATTTAGCCGGAGTGACAGGAGCCTGCAACATGTTCAAAATATTATCGCAGACTTTAAATAAAAAAAATATAAAATTTGTCATGCCTCACCGTAAATATAAAGATTATAATGATATGCTGATATCAGAAGGCCCCAATATCTTGTTGCATTATATAAAAAATAATGAAAATTATTTTGATTTCAATTCACCGATCTATATAATTGAAGATCTTCTGAAAAACAAAATCAACCAATTACATTCCTACTAAGGGGTTTTTCCGGTGACATATGAAAGAACTTAATTATTTTATAGATAAACCAATAACTATTATTACCCAATCTATAAATAGAAATTTTAACGAGACACAAAGCATAGATTACTTTACTGGCATCTGTGAAAAGATAACACAAAATGGGATTTTTACAATCCACCCAATAACTGGGTGTAAAAACTTTATTATGTTTTCTTCTATTGTTGGGATCTTTGAGGAACAAAAAGTTTATGAAGAAGATATAAAACAAGAAGAGATTGATGCAAAACAAGATACAAAACAAGAAGAATTGTCTTTTAGAAAAAATGATAATAAGATAAATATAGATGCAATTAGTAAATTAGTGTGAGTGTGTGAACAATCCCTGAAGGGATTGGGTTTCCTGCTCCGGCGAATCACTTATTCATTTAAAAATTTAAATCATCTACGCTCACCTGAGGATCCACCCGAGGGAAATCTCTTCCGGAGGAAGCAGGTATTTCTGCTTCTTCATCTTTGTTTTCTCCGCCTTCATCTTCTTGGTTTTTTTCCAATTTCTTTAAAGCTGCTTTTTTATGTTTGTGCCATACGTTTTTAACAAAAACCGAATTTTCTTCACTATTTTGATCGATTTCTCGTTTAAGTATAGCTAAAATTTTATTTCTTATTGCAACGGATAAGCCTGTTTTTCCAGAATGAACTATTCCCTTACTTTCAAGTGTATTAGACACAACAGATAAAGGTTGAGAGTATTGTGGGCTACCGTAAACTCTATTAATTATATTTACAAAATTTTCCATATTATCTTCATTTCTTATCCAAGATTTAAATTCAATTGAAGACTGGTTCTGTTTTTTTGCAGCCGAGGGTTGATCGAACACAGGATTAGCTTTTTCTGACTGGGAGCTTGTTTTTTCTCCAAAAATCATTTTGTAAATTTCATTTTTAAATTTGACCCCCCACGCATCTATTATTTTGAATATTTCTAAATTTTTAATATTGCTAGAATATTCTTCGTTTATAGAAATTGAAGAAATTTTTTCACTTAAAAAATATACATTTTCATTTAAAAAAGCATATTCACTCAAAGATAGTCTTGATTCATTTTTAGAATAGCCTAATTCGAATTCTTCGCCATCTTTTTTTGTTGTTTCTGGATCTTCATCAAAAAGTGTTTTTGGTCTAAGTCCAGCGGGAGCGTCTGTGTTTGAATTATGAGATCCTAAAGAGCCAAATTGGTTTTGGAATCGATAAGGGTTTGATGGACTGGTTGGTCCTTTCCTTAAATTTTGCCACCAATTTTTCACCTTATCAAAAAAAGTTCTTTGGTTATATGGTGCATTCATCAAACTTTTTTTTAGGTCTGATATCAATTCATCTATCTTGTCGGAGATTTGTTTTTTATCCATAAAATTATATATACATTTTTATTAATTTTTAGCCAATGCAACACGAACAAAAGTTAGTTCTTAAATATTATTTTCAACTATACAAAAAAATGTTTTTCATAAGTTCTGTAGACTTCACTGTAAGCAACGCCCCAACTAGCGTCATGAGAAAAGCTTTCAAAATGCTCCTCTGTTTCCGCTGAATCTAGAAGATGGTTCCACGCTCTTGCGTGTGCCCATTCGTGAAGCAAAGTGTCTATGGCCTTCCATTCATCTAAGTCTCTATTTATTCTAATAAGAAATTTCTTTTTTTCTTTATAGCAATCTCCATCTAACCCGCCACCCAATGCAACCCTTCTAACACTTACTGGATAAGCTGCTGGGCAATGATTTTTTAGTATTTTTATTAAAAATTTGTA
>CAZPGO010000044.1:0-2582 GCA_964586355.1 uncultured archaeon | reverse complement strand
ACTTATTTCTATTATATTAATTATTTTAAGTTGGCGCTTTGATAATTAATATTGTATAGAGGTGATTTCTTTCCTCTTTTCTTTTCTAATACTTGGAAGTTTAAGGAGTATTTAAATTTTTCCTTTAAAAACTTTCAAAAACAATAAAGATGAAAGGAGGAATTAAAAAATGGTGTTAGATTTTGCTAAAGAAGCTATTCAAAATACTGAAACACATAGCATTAACTTTGATGAGTTAAAAGCTGGAAAAGCTAGTATGAAAGTTATTGGAGTTGGTGGTTGTGGTTGTAATGCAGTTACATGGCTTTTTAATAAAGGTATAACTGGAGCAACTATATGTGCACTTAATACAGATGCATTACACTTAAGTGTTACAAAAGCAGATGAAAAGATTCTTATTGGTAAGGAATTAACAAAAGGTCTTGGTGCAGGTGGAAAATCTGAAATAGGTAGAGAAGCTGCTAAAGAAAGTTTATCAGACATTAAGAAGGCGGTATCTGGAGCAGATATGGTTTTCGTTCTGGGCGGTTTAGGTGGTGGAACTGGTACAGGTGCATGCCCTGTTGTTGCACAAGTTGCAAAAGAAACTGGGGCTGTTGTTATTGGAGTTGTAACAATGCCTTTTGAATCAGAAAAAGCTAGAATTGATAAAGCTGAATTTGGTTTACAAGAGCTTAGAGAAGTTACTGATACTTGTATTGTTTTAGATAATAACAGATTAGTAGATATAGCTGGCCAATTACCTATTGAGCAAGCATTTGCTGTTGCAAATGAGCTTGTAAGTACAATGATAAAGGGAGTTGTAGAAACAATAACTTTACCAAGTTTAATTAATCTTGATTATGCAGATGTCTCTTCTATAATGAGAGGAGGAGGTGTTGCAGTTATTGGAATAGGTGAGGCAGATACACAAGATCGTGTTAATGAAGCAGTAAGGCAGGCACTTACTCATCCTCTACTTGATGTGGATTATAAAGGTGCTAGCGGAGCTTTAATACATGTTACTTGTGGTCCAGATTTTAAACTCGAAGAGTTTGATGTTGTTGGAAGAACTGTATCAGAAAATTTAAGTTCAGAAGCACAAGTGATTATTGGTGCTAGAATAAGTAAAGAGTTTTCTGGGAAAGTAAGAGTTATAACAATTATGACTGGTGTTAAAAGTCCTTATGTCCTTGGAAAAGGTATTGAAGAGCAATCAGAAATAGCTTCAAAAGAAATGACAGATTTGGGAATAGAAGTTTGGAAATAATTTTTTTTACCTCCTTTTTAGGAGGTTTTTTTTATTTTTTTATATTCTTCAATTCTTTCTTTGTTTTTTTTACACTCTGGATTAAAGCAAAATATCCAGGGTTTTTTTCCTTTTGATAAACGCATTAACATTGGAAAACCACAATCCTCACAAATTTTATCTGTTTTTTTTATTATTCCATTTGGAGGGAGTGTATAAGTGTTAGTGCAGTCTGGATATGCATCACAAGCTATAAAATATCTTTTATTTTTTTTGGAGTAAGTTATTGCAAGATTTCCTTTTTTGCATTTTGGGCAAATTATTAATTTATTTTCAATTTTTTGTTGTTCTCTGTATTCATTATTTGCATTTGAAAGATTTTTTCCTATTTTCTCTTTATTTTTTTTAAAATCATTCAGTATTTTTTGTATAATTTCTTTTGCTTTTTCTATTATTTTAGATTGTTTTTCTTGTAAATTTTCTTTTGAATTTTGTATTGATTCCATTTCTTTTTCAAAATTTCTTGTTAAAGTTTCATCTAAAATTATTGGAGAGTATTTTTCAAGAGTTTCTATTAGAGATATTCCTAAAGGAGTTGCTTCAATACTTTTTTCTCTTACATATTCTCTGTCGTAAAGTGTCTCAATAATTGTTGAACGAGTTGCTTTTGTTCCAAGATTTTTCTTTTCAAGTTTTGAAATTATTGAGGCCTGGCTATATCTTTTTGGAGCTTGTGTTTCTTTTTCTTCCTCTCTTATTTTTATTATTTCAACATTTCCATTCATATCCGGAAGGAACTTTTCTTTTATTTTTGAAGGATATATTTCCAACCAAGATTTTTTTACTATAGAATCTCCTGAATCAGAAAATTTTAAATTATTTATTTTTGCAGTTATAGTTTTTTTATTCACTATTGCATCTTCACAAAATAAAGATAAGAATCTTTTAACAATCAAATTATATATTTTTTCTTCATTTCCTGCTAAAATTGGTGAACTATCATATTGTGCTGTAGGATATATTGAAGGATGTGCAGGATCAGATTTTTTACCTTCTATAGGTTTTGATTTTTTTATTAAATGTTCAACATTGAACTCTTTTGCGAGTTTTTTGAGTATTGATTTATAATCTATTGATTCTGGTAATTTTTGGCTTGATGTTCTTGGATAAGATATTAAACCTGATAAATAAAGCGATTGGGCATTTCTTAATGTTTCTGAAGGAGTTATTCCATAAATTTTATATGCTTCTATTTGAAGTGTTGTTAAATCAAATGGAGCTTTTGGGGGTATTTTTTGTAATTTTTTTGCAGTTTTTGCTTTTGCAGTTTTATTTTTTATTGATTTGAATTGTT
>CAZPGO010000043.1:0-42426 GCA_964586355.1 uncultured archaeon | reverse complement strand
AAGTAAAAGAAGAAGCTCCTAAAGAAGAAGTAAAAGAAGAAGCTCCTAAAGAAGAAGTAAAAGAAGAAGCTCCTAAAGAAGAAGTAAAAAAAGAATAATAATTTTTAAAAGAGGTTTGATTGATTATGGGAAAAAAAGGAAGCGGTGTTAAAAAAGGAAAAACTAAACACACACCAAGCGTTAAAATAAAAGTAAGTAAATTTTACAAAGTAGAAGGAGAGGATGTTTCAAGATTAGGAAGAGATTGTCCTAAATGTGGCACTGGTGTAAAGATGGGTGCCCATAAAACAAAAGAAGGAAAAACCAGATTTGCTTGTGGTAAATGTGGCATGAACATCTGGGAGTAAAAGATTTTATTGTGATTTTTTTTGATTGAATTTGGATTAGACATTTTACTTTTTATAATCCCTATTTATTTTTTAATATTATTTAATCCAAAAAAAAATCTTAAAGATCTTATTTTATCCTTAGGTTTAAGAAAAATAAGTTTTAAAGAAGTTGTTAAACATACATTAATACTTTTTTTTTTGCTTTTTGTTTTAAGTTATACTATTAGTGCTCTTTCTATATTTTTTAATATCTCAGATCTTAATTTAGTTGGAGAAGAGATACTAAAAATTCCATTGTTTATTTTAGTATATATGTTTATTGTAAGAGTGTTTTTAGAAGAATGGTTTTTTAGAGCTTTTTTAATTCCAAAAATCGGTCCATTCTTTTCTAGTCTTATTTTTGCTATAGCTCATATTGGTTATGGTTCTCTAATTCAGTTACTAGGTGCTTTCTTTTTAGGTATTTTGCTTTCTTGGTATTATATAAAAACAAAATCTATCTGGCCTAATTATTTAGCACATCTTTTGTATAATACCGTTATTTATTTAATTTTATTAATTTTTATTTAATTTTTTTATTATTTTAGATAAATTTTAATGTATAAAGTAATTATGTTTTGTTAATTAAAACAAACTAGTTTTTTAAAGCAATAAACAAAGAGGGTTGTTTTTTGGAACATTACTTTCATTTATTTTGTTCTTTTTAGTACATGTAAATCTACTTTATTTATATAAACCTAGAGATGTATAATTATATTGGATTTTGTAGATACAAGATAAATAAGGAAATAAATGGTTTGAAAAAATAGGAGCAAAAAAACCGTTAGTTTCATCTAGGGGGCGATATGATAGGGGCTGTTAGAACATGAGCTGGTTTTTAACCAGGGTAAAAGGACCGGTGGGGAAATTATGCTTAAACTAGGCTAGATAGCAGAAAGTTGTATGAATTTCCCCTTCCTAAACAAACTATTTCTTAATTCTTAACTTTTCATTATTTTTTTAAAGTTTTGATAATTAAAAAGTTTTATATATCTATTATATATATATATTATTAGGAAATTAATATTATAAAATTAATATGAGTAATTATGATAGAAAATAAATCTATTGAGAATAAAAAAAATTATAATAAATTTGATCTGCATATTCATAGTAAATATTCTCCTTGTGCAGTAAATGAACCAAAAACAATTGTAAAAAAAGCATTGGCTACTGGCCTAAAAGGAATTGCACTAACAGACCACAATACAATAAGAGGTTGGTCAGAAACACACACTCTTTGTAAAGATAATGGTTTAATATTTATTTCAGGACAAGAAGTGACAGTAACTTATCAAGGAAAAAAAATAGGTCATATTCTGGCTTTGTTTACTTATGATAAGATTGAATCTGTGGATATTTTTGATGTGATAGACGAAGCAAAATCACAAGCAGCATTATTATCAATTCCACACCCATTTGATTATGGCAGAAAATTTTTAGGATTTGATATTCTTTCAAAAGACATGCCTCTTTCAAAATATATTCCAGCAATGGAAACATTTAATTCAAGAGTTTATAAACCTAAAACAAATAAAAAAGCAGAAGAATTTGCAAAAAAAAATTATCTTTTGCAAACAGCTGGTTCTGATGCCCATATGCCACACGAGATAGGTAACGGATATCTAATAGCAAACGCAACCTCAGAATCAGAACTATTAAAAGAAATAAAACTTGGAAGAGTTGTTGTCGGTGGAAGATTATCTGGATTAGTCCCAAAGATTCAAACCCTTGGTGCTTACTTAAATATTGTAAAAGACAGTTATTTTAAGTAACTGTTAATATTTTTTTAAGATCTATTTTGTTATTTAAATTATTTATAATCCCATTAACATGCCCAGCACCAACAACCACAACAATTTCTTCTCCTGGTATGTTTTGTAATTGGTATGCCATAAACTGATCTCTTTGATCAATTAATATTTCTTTAAGTTTCTTATGCTGTTTTGTAAATATCTGTAAAATATATTCAATCATATCAGAATTTTCTTTACCTTCTTCAACATCTTTTAGTAATGCATCTATATTAATATTTTTAAGATCTTTTTTAGGAACATAAAAACCACTAAACAAAACTTTAAATTTTTCTTTGAAGGTTAGATTCTTAATAAGCTTTAAAAGAGTAATATTAATATCTCTATCAATTAGAGCAATTTTAGAATTCACTTTTTTTGCACTATCTATAGCTAAAAGCATTTCATCTCCAGCATTAACATTATACTTTTTTGCAAGTTTTCCTTGTATCCCTGAAAGCACATAAGAAAGTAAAAAAACAGATGGTTTTTTAGATCTAAATACTGCTGTGATCTTAGGTTTTTTTATCTTGTCTTTATTTAATAAAGCATAAAGTCTTTGTTTATCTAGTTCCACACAAACAACATCAGGTTTTTTTGTTTCAATTATTTCTTTTACTTGTAGAGCATTTTCTTTGGAGATATGTGCCGTACCTATAAAAGTTATTCTTTTTTCGTTTAATATTACTTCTCTAATCATTTTTTTTTCAAATTTAAAATATATTTTTTAATTTTTAAAGATTTTTAAAAATCGTTTTCTTTTTAAAGGTTATAATCTAATATTTTATTAGCTTAAATATATATTTATAAAGATATAAACTTAAATATATATTGATAAAATTATAACAAATAAAAAAAGATGAAAACATGTCCAAAAAACATTTATTATTTTTAATAACTTTAATATTTTGTGTATTCTTGCAAAATTCTATTTTTGCATATACTATTTCCACACTAAGTATTACTGATGAATATACTAACACAATACAAGTTCAGCACATTACTGGGACTTTATCAAATACAGACGGAATTACAGATAACAAAATATTATTAAATATAAAATCACAAAAAGACTCAACTGGTCTAGATTTTAATGTTGTTGTCATTGGCACTAATTTTAGTGGTAGTTTTTATATGAGCACCACTGCTAGTGAATCTAGTTATGATTCCTATGGTACACCTATAATAATTATAAATAATTATGATACAATAACAGTTTCAGACACCGATGGTCAAGGAAAATCAGATTCCTTAACTTTTGATAATATTAAACCAACAGCAGGTACAATAAATTCCATAACAAATACAACCGGAGAAAAGTATAATGATTTCTATTCAAAAACAATCTCTGTTAATGTAGCTCCTGCAGCTGATTCTAGCACATATATTGATAAGCAAATAGTTTATGTGGTGCCAGTTGGCTTAGAAACTAATTATTTGACACAATACACAAAAAAAATAATAGATATAAACACATCTGTAAGCATCTCAATTAATTCTATTGATCTAGAAATACCTGATGGTAACTACTATGTTTTATTAGATGCAAATGATATTGCGGGAAATTTGGTTTTAAATACATCTGTTTTAAACACAAAAAGACTAGTTTATTTTGATAATTCAACTCCAGAATTTGAAGAAACAAATTTAGGAGCTGTTGATGATGATTCTGTAATTTATGTTAATAAAAGTGATGCCTTTGATCTTAATATACCTGTATCAGATGTTTCAGGAATAGATTCAGACTCTCCAAGTACTTTTTATTCTATAAGATTACCTGATGATAGAATAGTAAGCGGTAATTTTAATTCCTTAACAGATACTTTTTATATTACTTTTACACCACTCCTAGGATCCACTTGGCAAACAGACGATACTTTTGTTATATATCTAAATGTTATGGATAATTTAGACAATTTATTAGAATTAGATTTTAATGTTGTTATTGATAAAGCAGCACCAGAAATTCCAGATATCAAAACACTTTCAATAGATGCTGATAAAAATGTAACTCTTACTTGGGATGCAGTAACAGATGATTTATCAGGAGTAAAAGAGTATAAAGTTTATAGATCTAGTAGTTCATTTACTCCAGTAACCACCCAAACACTAATCTGTACAGTTTTAGCAAGTGAGAGTAAAACCTGTGAAGATACAACTTCAAAACCCTCAAATTCAAGAATATACTATGGTGTTTCTGCAATAGATTTTGCAGGAAATAAAAGTGATGTCAATTCAGAATATATTCACACAGGTCCAAGTTGTTCTATAGAGATTGCTGATGGCGATAAGTTTACAAAATCTGCAACTCCGCAAATGGAATTAGAATTTTCAGATGATGTTAATTTATTTGCTTTTAGTTGTAATGGTACTTCTTTTACTAGTTTTATAGATATTGACGATGATGATTATGCCTTTAATATTATAAGTGGAACAGGATGTAATAATAGGCAAGAAGAAAAAACAATATATCTAAAAGTAAAAAGTGAAGATGATCCCTACTATACAACAATATGTAGCGACGAAATAATATATGATGCAACAGCACCAACAATCCCCATAAATTTTACAGCAACAACTCAAACAAATGGATCTATAAAATTATCTTGGTCTTCTAGTGATGATAATCTAAGTGATGATATTAAATATAGGGTTTATTATTCTAAACAAACAGGAGTTACAAAAAGCGATTTATATCTAGAAACAGATGATCTTCAAACTATTTTTAACCCAAATGAACAATCTATGTTTTATTTTAAGATCTCAGCAATAGATGATGCTGGCAATGAATCAAACCTAAGTTCTGAAAAATCAGCACAAGCAAGAAGATATGGTCCAACATTTACTTTAAGTATTGTTCCTTCTAATGATGTTAATGGTGTTTTATATGTTGGAAGAGGTTTAAAAAATATAAATTTTATTAGTGATCAAGAGCTTAGTGCTAATCCAATTGTTACTCTAAAAACAGGAAACATCTCAAAAATATTAAGTATTACAAAAACAGGCAAAAATATTTCTACAACTTATGATTTTAATAATAATGGAGAATCAGAATTAAAGATAAGTGGAAAAAATCTCCAAAATGAAACTGCTGAAAATATCTTTGATTTTATAGTTGATTCAAATTTGCCTATTTTTGATGTGAATTTAGTTTGGGAAAATACAACAATAAATTTAGATGCTAATAATTTTTCAGAAGATCTTTTTAGACTTCAATATCTCTTAAATGATAATGAAGAAATATGTATTGTAGAAAAAAATCAATCAGAAACCTTTGCTTGTGAATTTGATACGTTATCTTATTCTGATGGAGATTATGTTTTGTTTGTTTATGGGTATGATAAAGCATTAAATGTTACAAAAAAAGAAATTACTTTTGTTATTAATAATGTAGATGAAGACAAAGAAAGCTCAACTTTTTTAAAAGAAAAACTAACCACAGATCTTATAGATCTTGAAGAAAAAATATTTGTTTTAGAAGATTTGTTAATAGTTTTGCCAGAAGATCTAAAAACACAACTTCAAAATTTAAAAGAACAAAAAGAAGTTGCAGACCTTTTGTATGATCAAAATAAGTTTGTTGATGCAAAAACAAAGTATTCTGAAATATCCACTCAGCACACAACAATTATAGATCAACTACCAGAAGAAAAACAAATAAAAAACACCCCAATTACAACAAATTACGATATTAATAACTTTAATATTGTTTCTAAATATGTTTTTGATGCAAACATTTTAAGAGATACAAACAAACTATATGAAAGTGCAGCAATTTCTGTTGACAGAAATTTTGTGGTTCAGCAAATAGGTCAAAACAAATATTTTGCAGTAATACTTTCTATAAAAAATAATAGTGATTTTGATCAAACAATTACAATTATTGAAGACGTTCCAAAATCTTTTGCAAATGATGCCTCTGATTTAATATTTTCTAAGCCAGTAACTATTTTATTAAGAGATCCCATAGTCTCTTATTCTTATACCATCCCAGCAAAATCAAATGTTACTTTAAACTATAAAAACAAAAACATAATAACAGATGTAGATGTCGCTACCAAATATTCTAGAATATTTTTTACAGATCCTGTTGTTTTAAGTGGGGAAGTAATTGCTGAACAGATTACAATTACAAAACCATTAAATACAAAAATAATAATTTATTTAGTAATTGCTCTGTTTGTGTTATTGTCTTTATTAGTAATTATTGGTATTATTTTTAAATCAAAAAGAGATAGAGATATAAAAAACATGATAAAACCAGATACTGGTTCTATGATGAATGATTATTTAGGAAAATCAGAAACAGAAACAAACCAAAAAACAGAAACAAAAAAAGAAACACCACCTCCAAAAAATAGTAAAGCTAGTGAAGAACAGTTTCAACAAGATTATGATTATATTTTAAATGCAATTAAAAAAAGATAAAAATGATAGAAGGATTAGAAAAAAGAGTTGTAATTGTTGGTGGGGGACCAGTAGGGCTTTACTGTGCATATCTAATAAAAAAACAAAACCCTAGAGTTTGTGTTACCTTATTAGAAAAAAATAAAGAAATTGGTAAAAGTTCTTGTTGTGCAGGTCACATATCAATTTCAGGGTATAGAAAATTATATTTATCCTCTTTATTAAACTTAGATAAATTTTTAGTAAATAAGATTAGAGGGGCATATATTTTTGGACCAAATAAAGCAAAACTAAAAATATGCACAGAAAGATTTCAAACTTTTTTAATTGATAGAGAAAATTTTGAAAAAGAAATTTTTTTATTAGCACAAGAGATTGGAGTAGATATTAAATTAAATCATAAGGTTTCTTTTATAAATGATGAAGAAATAGTTATAGACGATAAACAAGCAAACAAATATCTCACTATTAAATATGATTTTTTAATAGGTGCAGATGGACCAAACTCTATAGTAAGAGAAAGTTTTTTAGAAAAAAAAGATATTTCTGACTATATTATTACTTATCAAGTAAATGCCCAAGGAGATTTTAGAAAAGATATGGTCTCTGTATATTTTGGAGACTTTTCAAAAGACTTTTTTGGTTGGATTATACCAATATCAAGAACACAAGCAGAAATTGGTGTTGGAACAAATATCACTCAAAACCCTAAGCTTGCTTTTGATCTATTTTTAGAAAAATCGGGTTTGGATTTAAAAAATATTCAATTTAATTGTTCAGGAATCATTCCTATAACAAACCTTAAAGACAAAACATTTGTTGAAAAAAACAAATTATTAGTAGGAGATGCTGGCTCTTTATTAAAAGCCACAACTGGTGGAGGGCTGATTTTTGGTTTGTTATCAGCTGAAGAAGCTGCAAACACTATTGCTCTAAGATTTAAGGATTTTAAAGAGATTGAAAATTATAATAAGTTATTATCTAAGCATTTATCAAATCTTAATCTTCATTACAAGATTCATAAATATCTTATAAGTAAAGATCATGAGGAGTTAGAATACATTTTATTAAAGTTAAAAAATTCTGGTATAGAACACTTTTTAGAAAAACATGGCAATATTGATTTTATTATGCCATTAATTCCAAAAATTGCAACTCAACCAAAATTTTTAAAATTATATAAAGAAATCATAGATTTCTTGAAATTTGAATAAAATATTATGGAGGCAAGAAACATGAAAAAAATAATTTTTACAATTTTTTTTCTATTTTTGATAGCATCACAAATATATGCTAATGAAAATACTGCTCTAGAAAATACAGATGCAGAAAATTTAGAAAATCCATTAGTTTGTACAATGGATGTTAAAGAATGTCCAGACGGTTCTTTTGTATCAAGAGATCCAACAAATAATTGTGAGTTTTTTCCCTGTGAAGTTTTGGAAACAAGCAATAATAATAGTTGTAAAGAAAAATTAGATCAACTTAAAAAAGAAATAGATGAAATAAGAATAAAACTACAAAAAACAGAAGAAATAAGCAATTCTTTTAGAAATCAAAACAGAAATTATAAAGCAGCTTATGAATCTTATATGGTTTGTTTAAAAAAAGCATATAGGCTTAAGAATGATGCACCTGTTGCTAATAATTATGGCACCACAAATATAACCGGAAATTTAATATTATCCTCAAAATCACTTTCAAAAACAGTTTCTACAGATGCACCTATTTTAAAAGACGATCAAAGCATAGTTTCTGAAACTGATTTTACTATAGATAGTTTAGAAAATAAATTAAAAGAAATGGAATCCCAAAATTTTGTTTTTGAGCAAATCCCTGAAGAACTAAATTCTTTAGAAGATTATTGTGTTGAAGAAAAAAACAATTTTGAAAATGCAAGTGATAATTTGCAAAAAATCAAAGAAGAGGTTGTAGTCTTTAAAGAACAACATAAAGAAGATATTACAAAATTATCTGCTCTTATAGAAAAAAGAAATGCTTTAATAAAAGAATGTACTGGAAAAAATTTCACCTCTATTTGTGAAATTCCAAATTATCTTTTAGAAGAAGAAATGAGATTAAAAGAACAAATTAAGTTATTAAAATCCGAAACTTTGGTTCAGTCAGATGGAGACAAAATAAAAGAGCTAGAACTATTAATTACAAGACACGCATTTATTTTTAAAAAAATAGAGCAAATAAAAAATAATTGTAATTCTCAAAAAGAAATTTCAATTCAATCTATTGAAAAAAATGATTGTGTGGAAAAAAAAGAAATATTATCTGCTTTAGATCAATTAAATACACAAATACAAAAAACAACTAATAGAGAGGAAATTTATTTATTAGAAGAAAAAATTAAGTTTTATAAAAACAAATTAGAAATGGTTAATTGCGAGTCTAATATAACTAGAGAGCAAATAAACCAAAGTCAAGAAGAAAAATTAAAACAAAGAATACAAGAATTAGAACAAGAAAAGTCAGAATTAAAAAAACAAGTAGAAAATCAAAGATCAGAAATCGAGAATTTAAAACAAGTTTTTGCAAAAAAGAATGCTTTAGAAAAAACAGATCTAATTTATGAAAATTCTATTATATTATCAGATCATGCAAAAAACAGATTAGAAAACAGAATTTTAAATCATAGAAAACTTTTAGAAAAAATATCTTTTACAAATCAAAATGAAGAAAATATTAATGATTTGCAAGAGCAAATTGCAAAATTAGAGAAAACAAAAGACTCTTTAGATCTAGCTTTGACTGCTGATCAATTAAAAGAAATTATAATTCTTGCAAGAAAAGAAGAGATAAATGCAAGACTTTCTTCAAATTTAAAGATCCTGTCAAAAAACACAGATAGATTAAATGAAATTGTAGAAAAATATCTAAAACAGTCTACTAAATATTCCGAGATTAAAGAAGAAATTTCTCTTTTAAAAGAAGATATTGAAAAAACAAATAAGAGTGAACTTTCGAAAGAAAAAATAGATGCGCTTTTATTAAGATATCAGAATATTAAAAAATCTTTAGAGAATATTAAATAAGGGGGTTAAAAATATGAAGAAATTAAAATTAATAATAGCTGTTGTAATAATTTTAGTTATTATTATAGCTTCTTTTGTTTTATTAGTTGGCAAGAACAATACAGACTCAGAAGATCTATCAGAAAATAAAGAGAGTTTGGGTCCAGAAAATATTGATGTAGATAATCTAAATAAGGAACTAGAAGAATTAGATTCTTTAGATGAGTTGTTAGATTCTAATAACGATTCAGAAATAATTGATCTTAATTAAATAAAATAGCCCGAAGGAGATTCGAACTCCTGTCGCAAGGTTCAAAGCCTTGCATGCTTGGCCTCTACACTATCGGGCTAAATCCTGTTTAATAAAACTAGATTTATATATAATCTATAAGTAGTAATTTTTAAAAAGGAATTACTTTTTGTAAATAAAAAGCAAAGGGTTTTTATTTGTTTTTGTATTAATATATTTATTTACTGTTTTTATATTTAAGATGGGAGTGTAGCTTAGTCTGGTTGGAGCACTCGACTGATAATCGAGAGGTCGCAGGTTCGAATCCTGCCTCTCCCATATAATTTTTAATTTGTGATTAAATAATGAGTGCAGATGTTGAGAATCTTTTGTGTGGTGGTTATAAGTACAAAGAAAAAAAAGCAAAAGAAATCGCTTGTTTACTAATACATGGCTTTGCAGCAAGCCCAAAAGAGCTAATACCACTAGGCGATTATTTAAAGGAAGATTTTGATGTTTATGCTCCTTTATTGCCAGGGCATGGCACACAAATAGAAGACACAGATAGAAAAAAGTATAGCGATTGGGTAACTTGTGCTAATAATGTTTATGAATATCTTAATAGTATATACAAAAAAGTAGTAATTATTGGATTTTCAATGGGTGGAACTATAGCACTGCAGATCTCTAAAAAAATTTCTCCTTATAAAATCATAACTATCTCTTCTCCTATTGATCTTCTAGATCTAAAATTTATAACCACAAAAATAAAAGAACAATGGAGATTAAATGATCTAAGTGTTAGAAAAATAATTAAGGAAATAGAAAAAGCATCTAAACTTAAAAAGAAAGATTCTATTGACACCACTAAATTAGTAATAAATAATATATATAAAAAAATATTTGATAATAATATAAAAATTTCAAAAACAGAAAAACTAATTAAATATATAGACACTTATGATTCTTTATCTTATCATGCATTAAAAGAATTATTAGTTTTAATAAATATCACAAACAAAGGTCTAAAAAAAATAACCTCTCCAATACTAGTAATTCATAGTAAAAAAGATGTTATTGTTCCATTAAGTAATGTAAATGCCATTTTAGAAAAAGTCTCTAGTGATAATGCAGAAAGATTTATTGTGCAAAGTTCTTCTCATCAAATACCATTAGATGTTGATAGCGATCTTATTCAAAAAAAGATAAAAGAATTTATTACTAGAGAGATCTAAATTATTTAATATTTTTATTTTCAAAAGAAAGATTAGGTGTGCACATCTCTTTTAGTTTATCATAATAAAGTGTTCCAATAATCTTTTTATTATAAATACCAATAACATAACCAGAAGACAATAAATTTTTAGATTCTATTTTTTTTGCATCAATATTTTCATTTTCAAAAAAAGAAATTGCTTGTTCTCTATTTAAGATCAGAAAGTTGCTTTTTATTTGCTCTATTTTTAAAACACCACCAAAACCTAAAGAACTAGGAATTAATTGTCTAAGATCGCAAAAAATTTCAATTCCTAGAGATCTTATGTTTTTTTTAAAAATGAGTTTTTGTATGATCTCTTTTTTATCATTAGTTATTAAAAATAAGCTTTTTTTATATTTATAACAAAGAAAATTATTTAGGTAATTTTTATTAATTCCAAATCTAGAATATAAAAAATTTTTTGTTTTTTCTAACTCTTTTTTTGTACATAAGACAAACATAATTTATTCCTTTTTTATTTTACAGATATAAAAGCCCTCTAAGTCAGTAAGTTGAGGCCAAATTCTTATAGATTTTTTAACTTCTGGAGAGTATGTTTTTAATTTATATTTTTCCAACCCCTCTTTATAATTTAAGTTAGGGATACTTATTCTTTCAATAGAAAGTTTTTTTCTCTTTTTAATCAAATAATCAATAACCTCTTCATTTTCCTCAGGAGAAAGAGTACAAGTAGAATATACTAATATTCCTCCTTGTTTAAGTTGATCAAAAGCATTAAGGATTAACTCTTTTTGTAATTTTGATTTAGATAGAACCAATTTTTCACTCCAGCTTTTTAAAACATCTTTATTTTTTTTAATCTCTCCTTCACAACTACAAGGAGCATCTAATAAGATCTTATCAAATTTTATATTTAAATCAAATGTTCTCCCATCAAAATTAGTTACAATAGTATTAGTTACACCTAATTTTTTAAGAGCATAGATTAATGTCTTTATTCTTTTAGTATCTATTTCATTAGCAATAATTAAACCAGTATTATTCATTTTTTCAGCAATATAGGTTGTTTTATTACCAGGTGCTGCAGTTAGATCTAAAATAATATCCTTAGGTCTTGGATTTAAAACAATAACTGGTAATAATGAAGATACTTCTTGAATTTGAAATAATCCATTTAATTGTTCAACAGTGTTACCTATAGCTGAAACAGTTGATAAAATAAAATATGTGTCTTTTATGTATGGTGTTTCTTTTAGATTAAGCTCTTTTAATATCTCAATCTCATCAATAGAATTAACTTTTAGTTTGTTTATTCTTATAGCTTTTGTTAATCTTACAGAGCAAGAATCAATAAATCTTTCAAAATCTTTCTCTTTTAGAATCTTTTTATATTTTTCTAGAAAATCAGGTGGAAAATAAATGTTTTTTTTAAGAACCATAGTAGATCATACATATATTTGCTGCAATCTATTTTTAAAATCTGTTTTTTAAAGACAACAAAACATATATAAATATATCTTGTAATTTGAGTTTTAGTACATATTTTTAAATATTATGGTACCATAACAAATTATTTATAGCAACTAAAAAATAAATTGTGAGGAGTTAGATGAAAAATATATACCAGTTGTCAGACGATTATAACTTAGATGACTATGATTACGACGGCGATGAAAAAGTTGTTGAAGACGATAACATTAATGACATAGACAGAGATTTCGAAAATGATGACGACTACGACTTTGATGAGATCGACTCAGACAGTGATGAATAAAAAAAAGGGTGAGACATATGAGTTTAGATAAAAACTATTATGTGGCATATAGTGATGAAGAAGAAGAAGACTTCGATTATGATGATGAAGAATATGATGATGAAGAAGACGAATAATTACTAAGGTCTTTATTTGAACTTTTTTTATTTTTTTTATTTTTTATTTATTTTAAATTAACTAATTTTAAGTAGCTATTTTTATCAGTTTTTTAAGGAAAAAATTCTTAAAAAATACATATTTAAAGCCTTCTATACCTATATATATTATAGAATATTATAACTATTTTTATAAAAAAGAGGTAATTTATATGACTGATGAAATAGATAAAACAAAAGCAGAATTAGAAGGAGAAGACTTAGACGAGGTATTAGAAGATAGTGAAGAAGAAGAATTAGATGATGAAAAATTGCCTTTCCCTAATGCAACGGTTGTAAGACTAATGAGAAAAAGTTTAGATCCTCATAAGCAAATAAAAGGAATAGTAAAAAAAGAAATGAACTTGTTTTTAGGTCAAATTGTAGAAACAATTTGTAAAAAAATGAATAGCTATGAATATAGTTATGTTGACTATGGAATGTTTAAACAAGCTATAGAAACTTTTGAAAATATTCAAACAATCGAATTAGAAAAAATAAGAATAATTAAGAATCTAGAAAAAATAAAAGCAGAATGTGATATTTTAATAGACGATGTTGAAAGAAAATTCCATAAGTAAAAAAGGTTATTATTATGTCAAATGATTTATTTTACCCAGAAAAATATCTTTTAAAATTAAAACAAGAAATGAAACCTTTTTTAGATCTAGATGAAAAAATATTATTAAATAAAAACAAGGAATTTAATGAATTTAAAAAAGGTCTAGAAAATAAATACAAAACAGGGTTTTTTGATCTAGAACTAGTAAATAATAGATTTTTTTTAGATTATGATAACAAAGAAATATTTGAGAGTAAATTTTTAAAACTTAAAAAAAAACAAGGTCAGCTTTAAAAATTTCTATTATTGTATATAAAAGGAGTGATTTAAATGAATAATTCAAACAATCAAAATTCAAATGCCTTTTTACCAGAAGGAACCAGAAGAGATAAAGGCAAGGATGCACAAAGATTAAATATACTTGTTGCAAAAGCAGTAAGTAATTCAGTAAAATCAACATTAGGTCCTAGAGGCATGGATAAGATGTTAGTAAACGAGATGGGAGATGTTACAATTAGTAATGACGGGGCAACAATCTTAAAAGAAATGGCTATAGAGCACCCAATTGGAAAGATGCTTGTAGAACTTGCTAAAAATCAAGATGATGAGGTAGGGGATGGAACAACAAGTGCAGTAATAATTGCTGGTGGTCTAGTTTCTAAAGCAGAAAATCTTTTAGATGAAAATATTCATCCATCAATTATAATAAAAGGATATAAAATGGCTGCAGAAAAAGCAAGCGGTTACTTTACAGAAATTTCAGAAAACATATCCATTAGTGATAAGAAAGCACTTTTGGATATAGCAACAACATCAATGACAGGAAAAGCTGCAGAATATAGTTCTAGTTTAGCAAATATTGTTGTTGATGCTATCTTAAAAATATCAAACTCCAAAGAGCTAGATAAAGAACAAATAAAAATAGAGCAAAAGATTGGTGGGAATTTATCTGACACTAAATTAATAGATGGAATTGTTCTTGATAAAGAAGTTGTTCACTCAGAGATGCCAAGAGATATTGATTCCGCAAAAATATTATTGTTAGGAACTGCGTTAGAGATAAAAGAAACAGAAACAGAAGCAAAAATACAAATAACTTCTCCAGAGCAATTACAAGCATTTATTGATCAAGAAGAAGAACAATTAAAAGAAATGGTTGATTTGATAGTTGCTACAGGAGCCAATATTTTAATCTGTCAAAAAGGAATAGATGATCTTGCACAACATTACC
The DNA here is from genome assembly GCA_964586355.1 of uncultured archaeon. Classification (GTDB taxonomy): domain Archaea; phylum Iainarchaeota; class Iainarchaeia; order Iainarchaeales; family CSSED10-239; genus JAKQTP01. The sequence goes on along the minus strand of CAZPGO010000043.1, from coordinate 27,686 downwards.
TAGCAAAAGCAGGAGTTACTGCTGTTAGAAGAGTAAGATTAACAGATATAGAAAGATTAGCAAAAGCAACAGGAGCAAAAATTATAAACAGATTAAAAGATGCTACTGATAAAGATCTAGGCACAGCAAAACGTGTCTATTCAAAGAAAATATCTGGAGATGATATGTTATTTGTTGAAAGTTGTCCAAATCCAAATTATGTAACTATACTATTAAGAGGAGCTAGTGAACAAACACTTTCTGAAGCAGATAGAACATTAACAGATGCTGTTGGTGCAGTTATATCTTCTTTAAAATCAGGTAAATTTTTAGCTGCTGGTGGATCTTCAGAGATAGATGTTGCTTTGAAATTAAAAAACTTTGCAAAAACTATTGGTGGAAGAGAGCAATTAGCTATTGAGGCTTTTGCAGATGTTTTAGAGATAATTCCAAAAACATTAGCTGAAAGTGCTGGTTTAGATGCTATTGATACTATTGTTTCTTTAAGAAGTAAACATCAAGATCCTAAAAACAGAGGATTTGGTGTAGATGTTATTAATGGTACAATTGCAGATATGAAAAGCAAAAACATTATAGAACCATTAAATGTTAAAACACAAGCAATTGTTTCAGCAACAGAAGTAGCAGAATTGATTTTAAGAATAGACGATATAATCGCAGGTCAGTCAGGAAGAGGAGCTCCAAGAATGGGTCCTCAAGATATGGCTGATATGTGATTTTTTTCTTTTTTTTTAAAAATAGTTAATTTTATATATTTATTGTACTCAGGATATATAAAATATATGAGAAATTAATCAAAAATGGAAAAAATAGATAAAATAAAACCATTCCAAAAGAAGATAGACATAATAGCAAAAGTTATAGACAAAACAGCTATAAGAGAAGTGATCTCAAAACTAGATGAAACAAAACACAATGTTTGTGAAGCTATATTAGGTGATGAGACTGGCACAATTTATTTGACTCTTTGGGATGAGACCATAGATAAAATAGAAACAAATAAGACATATAGTTTCAAAAATCTATTTTCTTCAGAATTTAAAAAATCAGTAAGACTTAATATTGGCAGATTTGGTGATTTTAAGGAAACAGATGCTGATTTATCAGTAAATTTAAATAATTTTGTTTCTGAAGAATAGTAAAATCTTAAAGGTTTAAATATATTTCTTATTCTTATATTATTTATAGGAGACAATTTTAAATATTGGAAGTTTAGCTCAGTCTGGTCAGAGCATTGGTCTTATACACCAAGGGTCGCAGGTTCGAATCCTGCATCTTCCATTTTTTTTGTTACAAATTGTTTTTTATATGTTTTGTTTATCTATTTAATTAATCTTAAATAATAAAGCACAGGTGTATTAATGGCTATAAATAAAAAACTATTTTATTGGATATTTGGTCTTATATTTTCCATAATTATTTATTTGTTAGTACATTATGTGTCCTTTTTTTCAAATATTAAAGAGATTTGGTATCTAGAATTAGTTTTGCCATTAATAATTATTTTTCTCTTTTTTTTTGTAGGTTGTCTGATTTCCAAAATTCCAAAAATAGGTCTTTTGTTATTAGCAAAAAAAAATAAAGTTAAATTAAATGCTTTAGAAGACCTTGTAGACTCAGAAAATAATGAGGCACAAATAAATAAATTAGTTGTAACTATTAAAAAATTAATTTTTTTTATAATAAAAGAAAAATACTCAAAAGAATCAATAAAACATTTTGTAGAATATATTGGGATGGATTTTGAGACTGCTGAAAATATTATTAAACATATAAAAAAAATAAGAACTGTTCGTTATATCTATTGGATATTTGGTTTTATATTATCTATTGGTGTTTATTTTTTAATAATACTTTTACCTAATTTTTTATTTTTAAAAGAAACACTTATACCTTTTGCAATAGCTTTTGTTATTTTTTGTTTGTTCTTTATTGAAGGTTTTTTGATTATTAGACTACCTCAGTCTTTTTATTTAAATTTGCTTGGTATAAAAGATATAAAACTACTTAATCAAGAAAGAATGGCAGTATTAAAAAAAGCAAAAAAACAACAAGAACATATAACCAACATAAAAAACACTATTAGATATTTATTAAAAATAAAAACAGACTCAGAATTTATAAAAAAACTATTAGTAGAAAATGGTTTTAGTAAACAAGTTGCTGAAAGCATATTAACTAACCTAATTAAAGAAGATAATGTTGATTTTAATAAAAAATCAAATTTACCAAGCACAGCAAATGAAAAAATGACTAAGCTTTTCTTATCAAAAATTCATGACGAATTTTTGTCCTTAAAAGAAGTTTATGGTCAAATAAATGAGATCTATAAAAAAATAGATGTTTTAGAAAAAAGGCAAAAAAAATTAAATATTAATCGTTTAAATGATGATAATTCAAATAAAGGAAATAACATAATCTCTTCAGAAAATCTAACTTTGCCAAAAAATTTTAATTTAAAAATAGAATCAAAAAAAGAGAAAGAGAAGTATGAAAAATATATGAAACAAATTAGATTCTTATTTGAATTTTTAAAACCATATGCAAAAAAATACACAAAATCTCAACTAGAATCCTTTTTAGTGTCTCAAGAATATAATCCTGAAATAATTACAGATGTTATGAATGAATTTAAAAAGGAAGGTGTTGATTTTGTAAGTACTGAAAACCTTCAAACAAAAGTTGTTAATTTTATTAATGATATTTATTCTGTATTTTCTAAAAATAAGTAATAAAACAAACTTATTTTTATTCTTTTTCTATTTATATAATATATAATATAAAGAAAATATGGTTATATATGTCAGAACAATTTAACTACAACACAGAAAAAGAAATAAAAAAATATTGGGAAGAAAAAAACATCCCAGAAAGTGTAAGATCAAAAAAAACAGATAAACCTTATTATTTTATAGATGGTCCACCATATGCTTCAGGCAGTCTTCATTTGGGTACTGCTATGAACAGGATTTTAAAGGATTTAATTATAAGATATAAAAGAATGACTGGGTACACTGTTTTAGATATTCCTGGATTTGATACACATGGTGTGCCAATAGAAGCAAAAGTACAAAAAGCATATGATCTAAAATCCAAAGAAGATATTGAAAAATTTGGAATTGATAGATTTACTAAAGAATGCGAGAAATTTGCAACAGAGCATATAGAAGACATGTCCAAAGAAATATATAATCTTGGACAATGGATGGATTTTAAAAACCCATATAGAACACTAGACAATAAATATATAGAAACAGAGTGGTGGGTGTTTAAAAAAGCAGTAGAAAAAGGTTTATTATACCATGACAAATATCCAGTACATGTGTGCCCAACCTGTGAAACTGCAGTTTCGTTTAATGAGATTGAGCATGACAATCTAACAGACACATCAATTTATGTAAAAATAAAATGTTTAGACAAAGAAAATACTTTTTTTGTAATCTGGACAACAACTCCTTGGACACTTCCTGCAAATCTAGGAATTATGGTTAATCCAAGTTATACTTATATTGAACTAGTTCATGAAAATCACAAATATATAGTAGCAGAAGAACTACTCTCAAAACTAGTAAAAGAACTAAATTGGGAAGACCAATATACCTTAGGAGAAAAATACTTAGGAACAGATCTAATTGGAAAAAAGTATGAACCAGTTTTAGGAGAATGGTTAGAAAACATAGAAGAGCTAAAAAAAGATCACTATAAAGTAATAGGCTCACAAAGATATGTGCATTTAGAAGAAGGAACAGGACTAGTTCATTGTGCTCCTGGGCATGGTAAGGAAGATTATCAGGTAGGAAAAGAAAATGGTTTTACTGCCTATTGCCCAGTAACTATTGAAGGTGTGTATGATAAAACCATAAACTGGAATACCGGAAAAAAAGTAAAAGCCCTAGATCCTGAAATTATAAAATACTTAGAAGAAAAAGGAAAAATCTTAGCAAAAAGATCAATAACTCATGCATACCCTGTGTGTTGGAGATGTTTTAGTCCATTACTTCAGGTTGCACTTCCACAATGGTTTTTAAAAACAGAATCCTTAAAAGAAAGATTAAAAGAAATAAATGAAAAAGAAGTAAACTGGTATCCAGAATGGGCAAAAGAAAGATTTGCAAATTGGTTAGAATGTATTTCTGATTGGCCAATCTCTAGATCCAGATATTGGGGTGCTCCAATTCCTATTTGGCAATGTGATAAATGTAAAAAAATAGATGTGTTTGGATCTTTAGAAGAACTTAGAGAAAAAATACCGAATTTAGATCTAAATATGAATATTCATAAACCAGAAATTGACAAATGTGTTTTTAAATGTGAATGTGGAGGCACAAAAAAAAGAATACCAGAAATCTTTGATGTTTGGTTTGATTCTGGTGTTGCTTCTTTTGCAAGTATTGGTTATCCTAAAAACAAAGAATTATTTAATCAATATTGGCCACCAGATATTAATCTAGAAGGGTCAGATCAAATAAGAGGCTGGTGGAATTCACAGTTAATTTGTTCAACGATAAGCTTTGATAAAGCCCCTTATAAACTAGTAGCACTTCATGGAATGGTCTTATCTGTTGATAAAAGAAAGTTATCAAAATCTTTAGGTAATGATAGACCACTTGAACAAAGATTTAGTGAGTTGTCTATTGATTATTATAGATATTATTTAACCAGAGAATATAATGGCATGGATGTAGTAATAGATGAAAAGAAATTTTTAGAGATTAAAAGAATGTTTAACCTTTTAGAAAACAGCTTTTCATATATTTCCCTTTGCAATCAAGATCAAAAATTCAATGCAGAAATTAATGTTGATAACTTAGATATAGAAGATAAATGGATCTTGTCTAAATATAACGTTTTACTAGAAAATTATCACAAAAACTATACAGAATGTAACTTCTCTAAAGCAACTATGGATTTAGAAAAGTTTATTTTAGAAGATTATAGTAGAACTTATATAAAACTAATAAAAAAAAAAGAAAATAAAACATTAGTGTTATCACATATTTTTTCAGGAATTTTGTTAATGTTAGCTCCATCAGTACCACATTTAACAGAATATCTTTATTTAAAATTTAAAGAAAGAAAAGAGAGTATTAATTTTGAAAATATCCCTTTAGCTAATAAAGATCTAATAAATTTAACCTTAGAAAAAGAATTTTTGTTAGCCTTAGATGTTGTTCAAGAAACTTTGGCAGTAAGAGAAAAAATAAAGAAAAGACTAAGATGGATTATGCCTAAATTAGTTGTTGTTCTAAAAGAAGATTTACAAAATAAAAATATTACAGACATAATTTCAAACTTAGCAAATATTAAAGAAGTAATTTTAGAAAAAGAAAAACCTTCTGGTAACTTTGAAGAAAGTCAAATATCTGAAGAATGTTTTATATATTTAGATCTAAATCTTCCAGAAGGTTTAGAAGAGGAATGGGAGCTAAGTGAATTAACTAGAGCAATACAAGCACAAAGAAAGAAAAATAATCTAACCCCTAGTCAAGTTGTAAGCCTTAAGATCTCTTGTTCTGATAAATCTTTTTTAGAAAAAAATAAAGAAGCAATAGAGCAAGCAACATCAACAATCTTAGAAATTAAAGATTTTGATGAGAGTTCTAAAGATAAGCAAAAACTTATTGAAAGAGAAATATTTTTTTCTTTTTAATATATTTTATTTGATCAAGTTTATTTCATAATCTTTTTTAAAAAAATATTTTTTTCTATAATATATTTGTAACCCCTAAAATTAACAAGCTTTTAAATACTTTTTCTTTTATTAAATTATTTATGATGTACAAAACACTTTTAGAAGCTATTTATTATAAATCAAAATTTTGTATAATTATCACTAACTTTAATGGCCAGTAAGGCCAAATAAATCTTTTTTTATTAGCAGATATTTTCTCTAGATCTTAAAATTATTAGATCTATTAGAGAAATGAATTGTTTTTAATATATTTGTTAACTAATATTTAATACTTAAAAAAAGGAAGTGAAAATAATGAGTAAATATTTAACAATAAAAGAAATCTTAGAAAAAAAAGAAGAAGAGGTTTTTTTAAGAGGGTGGGTGTATAGAATAAGAGCACAAAAAGATAATGTGTTTATTACCATAAGAGATCATTCAGGAATAATACAATTAGTAGCAACAAAAGAAAAACTAAAAGAAGATACCTTTACTTTAGCAAAATCCTTAGGTATAGAAAGTTCAATAAAAGTTTTTGGAAAACTTAGAAAAGAAGAAAGATCTCCCCAAGGTTATGAACTAGATCTTCAATCAATAGAACTTATTGGAAAATCAGAAAACTATCCAATCTCAAAAGACTTCTCAGAAGAATTTCTTTTAGATGTTAGACATCTTTGGCTTAGAAGCAGAAAAATGACATCAATATTAAAAATTAGATCAACAGTTATTGGAGCAATACACGAATATTTCCGTAAAGAAGGATTCTTTGAATATCAATCTCCAATTCTACAATCAGTACAATGTGAAGGAGGATCAACATTATTTAAGGTAGATTACTTTGAACAAGAAGGAGTATTCTTAGCCCAGACTTGGCAACTATATGCAGAACCAGCAATCTTTTCTTTAGGTAAGATCTACACCATAGCACCATCATTTAGAGCAGAAAAATCAAAAACCTCTAGACATTTAACAGAATATTGGCATGCTGAGATGGAAGGTGCGTGGGTTGATTTTGAAGAATTGCAATATCATGGAGAAGGGCTTATAAAGCACGTAATTAGATCTGTTCTTGAAAAACATAAAGAAGATCTAGAAATTTTAAAAAGAGATTATAGAGTATTAGAAACAGCAATCTCAAAACCATTTGTAAGAATGACCTATACTGAGGCACTAAAGATTCTAAAAGAAAAAGAAGATATGGATATTGAATGGGGAAAAGATCTTAGAACAACTGAAGAAGACAAGTTAAGTAAAATGGTAGATACTTTTACAATAGTTACTAGATATCCAAAACAAGTAAAAGCCTTTTATATGAAAGAAGACCCAAAAGATGAAAAAGTAGTTTTAGGTTTTGATTGTATAGGCCCAGAAGGTTATGGAGAAATAATTGGAGCAAGTGAGAGAGAAGCAGACATAGATAAGATCATACAAAGATTGAAAGAACAAGGCGAAGATCCAAAAAACTATGAATTTTATTTAGACACTAGAAGATATGGATCAGTTCCGCATTCAGGTTTTGGAATGGGTGTTGAGAGATTGATTTCTTATATTACTGGATTAAATAGTATAAAAGATGCTATCCCTTTTCCAAGAACAATGGTAAGATATAAGCCATAATTTTTTTTCTTTTTTTTTCTTAAAAAAAGAGTATTAACAATTTCTTTTTAAATATGATTGTTTTTATTATATTTAATATATTAAAAATAAGAGAGGTTTTTTTATGAAACCAAAACCAATTGCAAAAAGAATAATTAGTAAAAAAAATATAAAATCAGTAAATAAGAAATCACAAAAAGCAATTACCAATATTAAAAAAGTGATAGAACTAGAACAAAATTTTGGGGTGTCTGGACTTTTAGGCAAAATTTCTGAGATAAAGAACTTAAAAACAAATGCAAAAAGTTTTACACCAGATAAAAGCACTGTTACTTACTTAAAAACATCAAGACTTAGAGATCTAAAAAACACAAAAACTCTAGAAGGGGTTGTAAAAAGTGTTGTGGTTAGAGGAGCAGAAGCAAGAGCAAGACCAGAAGAATTACTACTTGCAGGATATACACCAACACAAGTTGCAATTGGTATCTTAGTTTTTGAAAATATTTTAGCTATGCAGTCTAGAAAACCAAGAGAAAAAAATTGTTTTGCTATAGCATTTAGTAAAACACATCATCAAGTACCAACCTTTTAGATAGTGATTTTATGAATCAAGCGATATGTTATTCCACACTAACATTTACACATAAAAACCACCCTTTACAATTTACCATAGGTTTAGGTTTTAGAGGCAAATTAATTAATGGAAGAATAAAAAATATAGATCTTAATCTTGAAAGAAAAAAGTTAGAGGAATTTAATTTTAAAATAAGAGATAAAGATCTATTTACATTAATAAAAAATTATAAAGGCATGGAATCACTTGCAAAATATTATTTTAAAGAATTAAAAAATACAGAAATAGATTTTATCATAATTAAAGAAAACAACACAGAAGAAGTTCTGATTGAAAAATAAAACTATTCATAATGCCAAGAGGTTCCTGTTGGAGAATCACTTAATATTACTCCCTTTTTTTCTAGATTTAATCTTATTAGATCAGCTTCTTCCCAATTCTTATTTTCTCTTGCAATTTTTCTTTTTTTAATAAGATCTTCAACTTCTTCTTTTTTTATTTTTTCTCTGTTATCTTTATTCTCTATTTCAAAATTAAAAACCTTAAACACAAGATTAACTTTTTGTAAGAAATCTAATATTTGATTAGCTTCTTGTGTGGTTAGGTTGTTTTGGTCCATTATCTTATTTATTTCTTTTACTAGCATCCATATGCTAGCCCATGCACTTGGGGTGTTTAGATCATCGTTCATGGAGTTTTTGAAATTTTCTAATGTAGTCTCAATTATTTCTTTTCCAAAGTTACTTTCGTTGCTGTTATTTATTTTCTGTAATCTTTTTATAAATTTATTAATTCGCTCAATAGCATTTTCTGAATCAGAGATAGCTTGCTCAGTATAGTTTTGAGGCTTTCTATAATGGCCAGTACTAAACAAATATCTTAAACTTTCAGCAGAATGTTTTTTAAGAAAATCCTCTATTGTGATGAAATTTCCTAAAGACTTGCCCATTTTTTTACCATTAACCATTAGCATTGCACTATGTACCCAATATTTTACAACATCGTGTTGGTAAAATCCATAATTTTGAGCAATCTCGTTTTGGTGGTGTGGAAAGACATGTTCTATTCCTCCACCATGTATATCAAACTTTTCTCCTAAATATTTAGTGCCCATCACAGAACACTCAAGATGCCACCCTGGATACCCAACACTCCAAGGAGAGGGCCATTTTAATATGTGCTTTGGTTCTGCTTTTATCCATAAAGCAAAATCTTGAATGTTTTTTTTATTAGAATCATTTTCAAATCTTGTGTTCTTTTCTAAATCCTCAATTTTTTTGTTTGCAAATTTTCCATAATCCTTAAACTTTGAAATATCATAATAAACATTTCCATTAACTTCATAAGCAAAGCCATTCCCTAGCATTTTTTTAATCCATTCTTGCATTTCTAGTATGTGACTTGAAGCTGTTGGTTCAAGATTAGGTCTAGATAATTTAAGAGCATCAAAACATTTCCACATTCTGTGGCTATATATATAAACTAGCTCCATAGGATGAATTTTTCTAAGTTGAGCACGCTTTTCAATTTTGTCATCACCAGAATCTCCATCATCTGTTAAATGACCAACATCTGTTATGTTTCTTACATATAATATTTCATACCCTAAAAAATATTTAAAATAATTAATTAAAATGTCATAATTAATATAAGAGAAAGCATGACCAATATGAACATCATCATAAATAGTAACCCCACAAACATATATTTTAAGTAAATTTGGCTTGTGTGATTTAAATATTTCTTTTTTTTTTGTTTTTGTGTTATATAGTTTTATGCTCATAATATATTTATTGATTAGAACAATATTAAAATATTAGTGGTTTGTATAAAAAATCAATTTATAAACATTTTAGAACTAAAATCTTTAGAAAATACAAAAAAGGTAGAAAATTAGTGAAAAAAATATTACTCTTATTAATTGTAATTCTGTTTTTAAGTAATTGCTATGCACAAGAAGTAGAATCAGAACAAATAGAAATAGAAGAAGATAAACAGATTATTTTAGATTTGTTTACTGTTTCTCAAAAAATACTTTCAAAAATACCAACAATAATAGATTATGATTTTTTACATTTTTTTAATAGTTTTGAAAGAAATCTTAAAAAAGAAAATGTGGTGATTCCAGAAAGAATACTTTCAGAAGAAATTATAAAAGCAATTGGAGAATGTAAAGTTGGAGAAATCTGTCAAGGAGTTTATATAAAAAAAAACAACTATTGTGCACAACTAGTAGTAATTCTTGCAGAAAAAGTTTATAATATCAATTATGATTTAGACCATGCTTGGCTTTTAAATACAAAAGAAAATAATATTGTTGTTTGGAATAAATATAAAGACAATAAAATAGATAATTCACAAATACCAGAAGGATCTATCTTAGGAATAAAAACAAAAGAAAATAAAGATTTTTTAAATCTTTTAAATCTATCAGAATATGATTATACACATGTTGTTTTATATGTAGGAAAAATAGATAATAACCAATCTGTTATAAGCCTAGAAAAAGAAAAAGTGCAGATCTTTGAAATAAATAAATATTTGGAAGAAAACGAGTTAATTGAGATCATTTTACCAAGAAAGTAGTATATATATTTATTTTGTAAGCTATATTTTATTTATACTATAATTGTGAAAAAAATATGATCTTTAAAAAATACATAATACCTTTACTATTTTTGCTTTTGTTTAGTGTTAATATAAATGCATCTTTACCAAATGAGCCGAATAGACAAAACACAGAGCAAGATTATGAGCTTGTAATTGATAATTATCTTGATGATTTTGATCTAAGACCTTCAAGAAAAACAGCACTAAAAGAAATGATTAGTGGGCAGATAGATAAAGCGGTTGGTGATTATCAAAACTGTCAAGATGATTTTTTAAGAATAGTTTTTACTATTGCAAACACTTTAAAATTTACAGAAGAAGAAACCGTTCAATACTTTGCAATGATGTCAGCAGAATCTGGGTGCTCTGCTTGGAAAAATAAAAATCAAAGAATAGGTCTTATAAGTTCTGATAATTTGTTTAAAGGTATTGGTCAAATAGGTCCTGTTTGGTATAATGATATTGTTCTTTCTAAAGAATCTAAACTCAGAAATACAAAATACTTAGAATCTATCTTTAAAGAAACAGATCTTTTAACCATAAATGAAGATATACAAAGAAACAGATATGGATCCACATTTGGAGGCAAAAATAACATTATAGACTCAGATTCTGAATATAGGCAACTAGCAAACGAAATAAAAGAAAACAGAAATCCCTATGCTAGTGCTCTTATGGGAGCAGTTTTATATAAAAATATAATTAAAGTTATTGAATCAGAATCAGCAAACTCAAACAAACCATTTGAGCTAAATAGAATTATTTCAAATTGGTATAATTTGCTTCAAACACATCATGACTCTGTAGACCTTTTTTATGCTACTTGTTTTTCATACAAATATACCTCTATGCCAATAAGATTTAGATTTGGAATAACAAACTATGATGAAAAAGTAAGTAATAATGCAGATCTACAAATTGCAGTAAAGATGGCAAAATATCTTGTTTTAAAAGAGGTTTTGAGCACACAAAGATATAATAATACAACTTTAAAAGACAAAATTATAGCAAATTACACAACCTATTATAAATCCACATATAGAATGAGATGCTTATCTGGAGAATACGATCCATCATTATTAGCAGAAACTGTTGGAGATTTAGAAAAACCAGGATTAGGTGGTTCTGTTTCTATAACCGTATATCCAAATGATAATAATTTTTTATTACAAATGTGTCCATTACCAGAAACAAAAACCATTATAGTCCCTGAAAAAAGACTCTCTAATTCAGATATTTTAAAATATAATTGTGTAATAGATCAAACAAATAAAAACTGTAATGGCTTATATCTCCCAAGACCCTTTTTATGCTCAAAAGTTGCAGTAGATACTGCAAGAAATATTTTTGGTCTTAACTACATAAAAGCAAATGCTTGGGATCTAATATATGAAAACAAAGTAATTTGGGAAAAAGAAAGTAATTTGCCATTAACCTTAATTCCTGGAGTGATCTTAGGAATCTATATTCCAACAAGTGATTATCTTTATAGACTAAATGATAATTCCATAAACAATTTAGAACTTGTAAAAAAAAAAGATATGGTAGGACGAGATAGACAATATACTCATGCAGCATTATATTTAGGAAACATATCTTCTAGAGATCAAATTCTACATATGGTAGGAAAAAAAGTAGGGCTAGAAAATCTAGATGAGTATTTGACCTTTCAACAAGGAATCTTACAAGACAGAATTACATTATTTTCAGAAGAAGAATATAAAACAATAGAAAAAAATAATATTCTATATTGGGTAAGCACAAAAAAATGTTATAGTTGTTTTGATGGGTATTATTGTGAGTTTAAGGACCTAGATAATAGTTTTGTAGTTTATGATAAACTATGTAATCCAAATAATAAAGAGTATGAAAAATTAAGACCACTTTATAACTGTTGTAAACAAGGACTTTGTGATTGTAAAACTTCTGTATCTAGAGTACTTTATCCAAATAACACAAATGTAAATACCCTAGAAGAATTATATACTGGTTATAATAACAGAAATTAAGAGGAAAAAACCAATTATAATTATAAATTAAAAGAAAAATATGAAAAAAAAAATATGTTTAGGAATAGAAAGTACTGCTCACACCATAGGAGTTGGAATAATTGATAATTATGGCAATATACTTGCAAATGAAAAAAAACAATTTGTTTCTAAAGATGGAGAAGGACTAAAACCATTTGATGTGTCCATATTCCATTATGAAAATGTTATTAATGTTTTAATCTCCGCACTAGAAAAAGCAAACCTAAAACTAAAAGATATAGATATTATTTCTTTTTCACAAGGTCCAGGATTAGGCCCTTGTTTATCAGTCTCTGCAACTGTTGCTAGAGTATTAGCAATTAAGTATAACAAACCAATTATTGGAGTAAATCATTGCATCTCCCACATAGAAATAGGCAAAACCCTATTAAACGCAAAAGATCCTCTTATAATTTACACCTCAGGAGCAAACACACAAATAATCGCAAAAGACGAAAATAGATATAAAATAATTGGAGAAACACTAGATATTGGTATAGGTAATTTATTTGATAGCTTTGCAAGAGATTTAGGCTATGGATTTCCTGGTGGCCCTGTTTTAGATGAAATTTATTTTAAGGCAGATAGATCTAAATATATAGAACTACCATACTCAGTAAAAGGAATGGATCTGAACTTTTCAGGATTATTAACACATTCAAAAAAATTAATAGACAAATATCCAAAAGAAGAACTAATTTATTCCTTTATGCACACAGCTTACGCCATGTTGTTAGAAGTAACTGATAGAGCACTTTCTTACACAAAAAAAAAAGAAGTAATGGTAATTGGTGGAGTTGCAGCAAGTAAAGCCCTAAAAGAAATGTTAGAAATATTTTGTAAGCAAAATAAAATTAAATTATTTGTACCACCAATGGTTGTGTGCGTAGATAATGGTTTGATTATTGCAGATCTTGGACTAAAGCATTATCTTAATAATTATAAAAAAGGAATGTCTCTTAAAAATACAAAAATCAACCCAAAATTTAGAACTGACCAAGTTATTATAAATTGGTGAAAAATAATTATATTTATAAACATATTATTCTTAAGTTTATTAGAAATAAATATTTAAAACACTAAAAATGGAGAAAGATCAATAATGAAAGCAAGATTTCATATACTAAAAAAAGTAACAGATATGGAACGTCCATCAAAAAATACAAAAGAAGAAACAGAAGAAGTTGTGTCTGTTGGTGATGAGTTTGGATTACATGATGGTGTTTATATTTTTAAACTTGTTAATTTAATATCAAATGGAGCACAAATAGAATATGATAGACACTATTTAGTAAAAAATGAGCATAGAGGATATGAGTTTAATACAACCATATACTTAAACGAAACAAAACAAATAACCTCAATGTGGGGCAGACTTCAAACAACATTTACTATGACCTTTTTAGGAATAGATAATAGTAGTGATGAAAGTCCAGAGTTTGAATCAGAGGATGAATGATTTTCATCATTTAAATATACTTTTATATTAGAAAAACATGTATAAACAAGTAATAATAGTAAGAAACGATCTAAAACTAGGGAAAGGCAAAATAGCAGCACAAGCAGGGCATGCAGCAATAGAAAGTTATCTTCTAACTTCTAAAAAAGACCCTAAAGCTGTCGATTCTTGGCTTACTTATGGTCAGAAAAAAGTTGTTTTAAAGATAGAATCAAAAACAGAGCTATTAGAGCTTTATCAATCCATAAAAAATAGATTTCCTTGTGTTTTAATAAAAGACGCAGGATTGACTCAATTACCTGGACCAGACATTACTTGCCTTGGTATTGGGCCTATTAAAGAAACTGAAATAGATCAGTTTACAAAAAAATATAAATTGTTATAATATTTTTAAAAAACAATTAGCTTTTTCTTTCTTTAAGTTCTTTTAATGTTTTAATAGTAGACTAATATAAACCTTTTTTTTGAACTTTTTGTAAAAAAATTTATGCACACTATTTTTAACTGCATAGATTAAAGGATTATTAGTTGTAATTACTAAAAACTACAAACCAGTGTTGGTGGACTTTAGTAAAGGCAACCTTTATATACTGTTTGTTACAGATGTAATATATGAATGAACTATTTTATGAATTCAATCCGTGGTGGGAAGAAAAGTATAAACTAATGGGCATTAAAAGAGAGAAATATTTGTCTTTTTTAGAACGCAATTTAAATAATAAAGATATTATTTTATTGACTGGTCTTAGAAGGGTAGGAAAATCAACTTTACTTAAACAATTGATTTTTTTTCTAATAAATGATCAAAATGTAAATGCAAAGAAAATACTTTATTTGTCATTAGATTCTTTCTCTTTTAGAGATAAGAGTATATCTGATTTAGTTAGAGAGTTTAGAAAGATAAATAATTTAAAGATAAACGAAAAAATTTATTTGTTTTTTGATGAAGTCACATATAAGGATTCTTTTAAAGAAGAACTTAAGAATTTATATGATTTGGGAAATAGTAAGATATTTGCCACATCCTCTTCTGCAAATAAATTAATTGATAAAAAGGCACTATTAACTGGAAGAAGTAGAGTATTAGAAGTAAAACCACTGGATTTTCAAGAATTTTTATTTTTTAAAAATTATGCCCCAAAAAAATCAGAAAAATATCTTTTAGAAAAATATTTTGAAGAGTATATGGAATATGGGGGCATGCCAGAATATGTTCTTACAAAAGATCCAGAATATATAATAAATTTAACAAAAAACATAATATATAAGGACATAATAGCAAAATATAATTTAAGAGATAATGATGCTATTGAAAATTTATTCAGATTGCTTTGTGAGAGAGTAGGTAAGCCAATATCTTATAATAAATTAAGTCATATTTTAGGAATTAGTAAGAATTCAGTTAAAAATTATATTGATTATTTCAAAGAAACTTATTTGTTTTATATTATAGAAAAAGATGCTAAAAGTTTGAATGAAAGAATTGTAGATAATAAAAAGATATATTGTGCAGACGTTGGAATTAAAAATGTAGTTACTGGTTTTAGAGATTTAGGTTCCATTTACGAAAATTTGGTTTTTTTAAAAATAAAAGAAAATAGCCCTAGATTTATAAGAGAAAATAATATTGAAATAGATTTTAAATATAAAGATACTATAGTTGAGGCAAAATACAATCAAGATATAAAAGATAAGCAAAAAGAATTATTTGATACTCTAAAAATAAAAAATAAAATTCTTGCAAATGGCGTAGACTTTTTTTTATAATTTAGATACAATAATAAATCTATTCTTTATGCACAAATTCTTGGGCAAAATCAAATCACACCATATTCGATATATATATATCGGATTTCTATTTTTTTAGAGGTTTGTATTATTTGGTGGAGGCGGATTATTAAATGAAATATAGAAAACCAACAGTAAAATTTAGAACAACTTCTGCAGGTACAAAAGTTGTTGCAGAAAAGAAAAAAACAACTGCTTGGACAGTTGCCGAGTTAGAGGTATTAAAAAAACAAGCAGTTAAAAATCAAGCAATTGTTAAAAGAAAAGCAGTTAAAATACTTGAGGCCCAATTAGCAAAAAAAAGTGCTCCAGAAGTACAAGCTATTTTAGAAAGTGTTCTAAAAAGTGTTGCTTTAGGAAAAAAAGTTCCCGAAAAAATCGTTAGAGCTCGTGAATTTGAAATAAAAAGAAGAGATCCAAATTTTGTGCCCAATATGGCAGAAAAAGAGAAGGCCCCTTTTGCTGTTATGGTTGCAATGCCAACAGGGGTTCTTTTTGCTACAATTTTATTAAGATCTTGTCAACATTAGCTTTTTCTTTCTTTAAGTTCTTTTAATGTTTTTATGGCTGAATCATATAAACATTTTTTTCTTAAACTTTTTTCTTTTTTTGCTTCTATTTCTAAGCTTCTTATGATGTCTTCTAGTTCTAAATATGCCATAATTTATTTCCCATTTTTTATTGTTGCTATAATATATCTGATTGAAACTCTATATAAACATATTTATATTATAAAAGAAAAAAACTATTTCATAACAAAAAAAATAAAATCCTTTAATGTCATACCCTTATTAATAATATCCTCTTTTTTTATAGAATATGCTTTTGTTGTTTTCTTAAGATCCTTTAACTCCAAAAAATACCATGCATCTTTACCAAGCCTCCAAGCAATGTATGACTTACATTTTGACATTTTTTCCCAGGTTTTTAGCTCCTCTATTTGTGATTCTTTAATATTTAGGTAATCCCCTATTTTTGTCTTACACTCAATAGCAACAGAAATTTTGTTTTTTACAGCAATAATATCTGGAGTTGGTAGAGTTGAGCAACCTGAACCAGCAACCCTTGACACAGCAAAACCCTCCTCAAAAAGCATAAATAAAAGCTCTCTTTCAGCATTAGACCCCTTTACTTTGTTTTTTTTCATTTTTAACCTCTTTTAGTTCTTTTTATTTTAAAATGGGTGTTATCTGTCTATTATTTTTTGAAATTAGATATCATTTATAATAGTTTTCTTATATTATTATATTATTGATAGATATTTAATAAAAGAACAATATTGTTTTAAAGATTGTTCTTAAAAATAAAAATCAAAAAAATAATTTAGTATATTAAAAAGTTTAGTTTTTAGAAAAAAATAGATTTTAAAAAAATTAGAAAATTATAAAAAATTACAAAGATGAACTTTACAAAAAATCAAGTAATTAATTTACAGGTGATTTGTAATTCTAGTAAATCGCCAGAAATAATTTGTATTGATAAAGACAATTACAAATTAAAAATAAATAGCCAACCAATAAAAGGCAAAGCAAATAAAGAAATTATTCAAACCTTTAAAGATTATGGATACAAAATTGAAATTGTTAAAGGACAGAAGTCTAATAAAAAGATCATAAAGATTATAGATCTGTGTTAAAGTTTATTTATAGGAAATGACTTTATTTGCTTATAAGAAGTTTTTGGTAAAAAATAATTTTCTAATTTTTAAACAAAATCTATTTTTAAACAACTAAAAACTATCCTTAAAAAATATTTTTAAGGGAGTGAAAGTTTATGGGAAAAACCTATATAGAGACAATCAAATATATGATAGTGGCAGATTTTGAAGTAAATGGTTTAGTAGAAAGACCAGATGTTATTGGAGCTATTTTTGGACAATCAGAAGGACTTTTAGGATCTAATTTAGATATAAAAGAATTACAGCAAAACGGAAAAATCGGAAGAATAGAAATAGAATATAATCAAAACAATAATAAAGTAAGAGGAATCTTAAAACTACCCTGCAGTGTTTCAATGGTAGAAACAGCAATCATAGCAGCATCTATTGAAAGTATAGAAAAAGTCGGACCTTGTGATGCTTTTTTTAGAGTAAAACAAATAGAAGACACTAGAGGAGTAAAAAGACAACAAATAAAATCCAGAGCCATAGAATTATTAGGAAGACTAATGCAAGAAGAAATTCCTGATACTAGAGAACTTATGGATGAGATAATGGATACCTTTAAAACAAAAGATATTATACAATACGGTTCAGAAAAATTAGCCGCAGGACCCACAATAGAAAGTAGTAATGAAATTATTGTTGTAGAGGGTAGGGCTGATGTTATGAACCTTTTAAGATATGGCTTTACTAATGTAATTGCAACAGGTGGTGCTAGAATACCTAAAACTTTAGAAGAAATATGTAAGAAAAAGACTGTTACTATTTTTTTAGATGGAGACAGAGGTGCAGAGATACAACAACAACAATTACTAAAAAGCATAAAAGTTGATTATATTGCAAGAGCACCAGATGGTAAAGAAGTAGAAGAACTAACACAAAAAGAGATTAATCAAGCACTAAGAAGAAAAATAAAATCAGCTTATTCAAATGTAAAATTAAATAACCATTTCGAAAAAGAAACAAATAATTTTACAAAACAAACAGGAATAGTAAAAGCAACAAAATTTTCAACAACAAACCAAAATAAGGTATATTCAAGACCAGCAGAAAATAGAGAATTTTTGTCCAGTAAATTCATACCAAAAAATCCAAATCAACAAAATTCTTCTTATAAGTCAGAAAATTCATCTTATAGACCAGAGAAATCAGATCCTTTTGATCAAATGTTATCACAAATACCTGGACTAGAAAGAGTGGATGTTAAAAAAGATCAAAATGGTTTTAGACATAGAGATAATGATTCCAGAAATAATCATAGTAAAAACTACCATAAAGACTTCAAACCAAATTTTAGGCAACAAAATAATGAAAGACCAAAAGAAGAACCAAAAGTAAATAGATTAACACAACATCTAGATAAAATAGAAGTTGTGGACAATAAGCTTGTAGAGGCAGCAATTTCAAAGAGTTCAGCAATTTCAAATATCTCTAAACCAAATTTGATTTTAAATACAACACAAAGTAATAAACCAGAAGAAAAAACTGCAAATAAAACTCAAGAAGTAAATAACGAACTAATAAAAAAAACATTACAAAAAGAAGAACAGAAACCAAAATCTATTGTTTTGCCTAAGTTAACAGAAAATTTAAAAAACAATTTTAAGAAAATCATAGAAGATATAAAAGACAAAAAAGAAGCTAGAATGCTAAATGGCAAACTAAGAAAAATAGGTTCTGCTTTAGAAGAAGATCTAGAAAAGAAATTACTCTCTTTTAAGTCCGGAAAATTATTTGCTATAGTAACCAATAAAGAGATCAATAAAGAACTTTTAGAAATAATAAAGAAAAAAGGAGCAAAATTTATTGTAGCAAAATCCTTTTCAGTTTCAAAAGATCCTTCAATAAATATTGTTTCCTATAGTGAAATACTAAAGTAAAAAATCTATTTTTTATTTTTCTTTTTTGTTTTTTTGAGTATTGATTTTTTATTAATCTTTTTTGGTTTGCTTTCTACTTCTTTTTTATTTTCAGATAAATAGATGTATTTTCCTATTATAAAAAAGATTATTGAAATTAATACCATCATTAGACCAGAAAGATAAACTTGTAAATACTGAGTAGTTGTTAAATCAATCTGGTTAGATCTAATTGTAAAACCTAAACCACTTGATGCATTTGCTTTACATTCTGTTATCATTTCAGCAGAGTAATCAGAAACTTCAATACATAATTTATATTCTGATAGATAATCCACTTTATTAAAAATTTCAGAAACCGATAACAATAACAAAATAATTGATAAAGAAATTACAAAAGCCCCAATAAGTTTTTGATAATTTAATTTATACATTTTTTCACATCCTTTATTTAATATTTATATAATTAAAAGAATGTTAGATATATAAATATTTTCTTTTTTAGAAAAACCACAGATTCTAAAAAAAAATAAGAAAGCTTTATATTTATTTTTATATATATAATCAATATTAAAAATACTAAACAAAAAAAGGATCTGTGGTCTAGCGGTTATGACGTCACCCTTACAAGGTGAATATCGGCGGTTCGATTCCGCTCAGATCCACTCTTATTTTATTATTAATAATATTAAAAATATTATTATACTGATTATAAAAAAATAAAAAAAGAACGACTTTGTTTTTAGTACTGTTTTTAGAGAGATTTGTTTATATTTTTTCTCATTAATAAAAACTATGTAAGAATAAATAAAAGAGAAAAGAACTAATAAGAGAACTCCACTAAGTAAAGTATAAAAAGCATAGTTGATAAAAAAAATACTAAAAAGCATAACTATACTTAAAATCATAAACAATATTCCTGAAATATAATGAGTATTTTTCCAGACTTTTTTATTTTTTAAACTCCAAAGATTTCTTATGCCAAAAAAATAATTCTGTTTAACATCAATAATTAAGTAGCCCATTAAAAAGAAAAGAAGACCAGTTGGAGGAATTATAAAATAAGACATATTAAAGTTATAACCAATATTCCATAAAAAAGACAAAACCGAAATTAACACTAAAAAAACTGCTGCTGCAATTATTAGTTTGTCTAATGGTTTTTTCAAATCTTTGTCTTCTTTTATGTATCTTGTCCTAGATACTAAAGAATAAATAAAAGCCAAAACCAAAAAAGAAATAGGCATAATTAAAACACCAATAATCTTAGAAGAAAAACCATCAGCAACCCCAAACTGATTCCAGTGAGTTGCCATTTTATCTGGAAGATTAGGCAATAAAAAAATTCCAATAATTAATACTAAAAAAGTTAAAATATACAAAGTTATCTCTGTTTTACTAAATTTCATATGTTTTCACCAATTTTTCTAAATAAGATATAAGACATATATTTTATAAAACATTATTATCTTTTATTCTTATAGATAAACTTAATAAATTTAGATTCGACTATGTTTAAATCAAAAATAATAATTTTTTTAATATTTTTTTTATTTATATTTCCTACATCCTATTCTCAGGAAATCGAAATATCTATAAGTGAAGAAGCATTAGACTTTTCAGCAATCAAAAGTAAATATATTGATGTTAATTTTTTAATAGAAATCCCTATAACTATTACAGAATATAACGAAGGAGATAACTTTATATTTAAAACACCCATTTTTTCAGACAATCAAAAAACACAAAAAGTAAATGTTGAAGCTTATTATTTAGAAGATAATGAAAAAATATTTGCAGATATTTCAGAAGACCAATTTGGAAACAAAATAGCTGTTTTTAATATTAGACCAATAACTAAATTCCAATATGTTTTTTATTTAGAAGGAAATATTATTTCAGAAAACAAAATAGTATTTAGTAATGAAGTATTTGATCTAAAAAACAAAATAACAGAATTTGAAGAATATAGAAAATCTACAAAATATATAAAATCAGATAATTTAGAAATTATAACTCTTGCAAACACCTTAAAATATTCAGATAATGCTTTAGAACAAATAACCTATCTTACAAACTGGGTTCATCAATATTTAGAATACGATCTTATTTATGCAGATAGTGTTGAAGATTCAATAAAAGTTTTATCAGAAAGAAAAGGTGTTTGTGATGAATTTTCTATATTCTTAGGAGCGTTATTAAGAGCGCAAGGGTTTCCAGTAAAATATGTTACTGGAATTGCTAACACTAGTTATTATTGGGAAAATCATGCTTGGTTAGAAGTATATGTGCCAAACCAAGGATGGATTCCAATTGACCCTACATATAATGAAGTTGGCCTAGTAGATTCTAGTCATATAATAATATCCAAAGTATCAGATCCTTCAGAATCGCAAGACATAATTACTGCCTCTAATTCTGTTTATGTAGTTTTTAATGAGAGAAATGAAATCTATAGAATAAATGATAAAAAAAATTTTACAGAGTTAGGCTATGCAAATGTAATTTCAATAATTCCAGAGTATTATGATAAAATAAATTCCGAATCAGGTATTAATATTAAATTTACTTTAAAAAACACAACAGTAAAACCATTAGCAATACTTTTTAATTTAGAACATCATGAAGACTTTAAACTACTTTATCCCAACTCTCCAAAACAAATTGTTTATTTTGATGAATTTGAATCCAAGGAAATAAATTTTTATTTTATTGCTCCAACAATTCCAGAAAACAGTCATGGTTATATATATCCTTTTAGATTATCTTCACAAATAAATGATTTTGAACTGCAAATCACAGTATCTAACTCCAATTTTTTTTATCAAGACATTTTTTTTGTGACAGACCCTATTTTTTATTTTGCAAACAATAAAATAATAATGGAAACAGAGCTAATAAACAAAACAGATCTAGAAAAACAAATTGATTTTAAATATGACTATAATGGTAATGTTTTTGAAAAAAAGATCGTAATTGCTCCAAATGAAAGTAAAACATATAAAGAGGAAATAGAACTTATTGATAGAAATAAAAGTTCAATAAGTTTTTTGGCAACAGGAGATTTTGAGTATAGTAAATTAATAACAATCTATCCTGATAAAATAATAAAAGAAGAAGTAGATCAGAATATTACAAATCAAAATGTTAATAGTGACGTGGTAAATGATGAAAACATAGAATTTTGGAAAGACTCTGAAGAATATAAAATTACTGAACCAACAAAGTTCAATAAAAATATTTTGTTTGTTTTCTTAATTTTTTTAGTATTAGGAATTGTAGGTTATCTAGTAACTGGTCTTAAAAAAGTAAAACCTTATTAACCATTTTATTTATAAAGATTTTATATAATAAATATTATAGTAAATAAAAAAATGCACTCGTAGTATAGTGGTTAGTATGGAAGATTGCCAATCTTTCGACCCGGGTTCGAAACCCGGCGAGTGCATGGGAATTATAGACTATTTATGCGTAAAGATTCTAAAAAAATAAAAGAAAAGATAGATGTTTTATTATCCTTTGTAAAAGAGCAATCCAAAGAAGATAATCCCTATATAAAAGAATACATAATGTTAATTTTAGATCTATCTAAAAAAATCAACTATCGCCTACCAAAAAAAGCACATATTCTGTTTTGTAAGCACTGTTTTTCTTTAAGAAATTTAGAAAGCACAAAGATAAGGGTAATTAGGCACAAGAAAAATGGAGCCCTACAGAAATATTTGACCTTACATTGTAAAGAATGTGGTAAAATCAAAAAAATAAACCTAACAAAACAAAATTCCTAGAAAAGAGAGTTTTTTCATATAATCTTCTGTTTTTTGGTTTTTTTTGAAATTAAGCAAACATATTTAAATAAAACTCTACAATATATTATATATAGTTTTAATTCAATAATTTAAATTTTTGAGAGTTGCTTTAGATTAAAGAATTAAAATAAGAAAATTAATTTTATAAGTAAAAAAGCAACAAAAAAAAGAATATGCTTTTTTTAAAAACATACTTTTAACCTAGAGGTGAATAATTTTGACAAATGTACACGATGTACCAGCAAATATTTTAATAAAAGAAATCGCAAACGATTTAAAGAACAATAAAAAAGTAAAAATTCCTGAATATGCAATGTATGTAAAAACAGGCTGTTCAAGAGAAAGAGCTCCACATGATCCTGATTGGTGGTATGTGAGAATGGCTGCTATTTTAAGAAAATCTTATGTTAATGGTTTTGTAACTGTTGAAAAGCTTAGAACCTATTTTGGTGGTAAGAAAAACAGAGGAGTAAGACCAGAGAAATTTAAAAAAGCAAGTGGAAAGATCATAAGAGATTGTCTGCATGATCTAGAAACTTTAGAGCTAGTTACAAAAGTAGAAAAAAAAGGAAGAACCATCTCTGCTAAAGGTCAAAAATATATAGATCTTTTGTGTAAAGAGATATTAAAAAATGGACTTGATTCTTATAAGACAAAAACAGAAGAAAAGATCAAAGAACCTGTTAAAGAAAAAACAAGTATAAAAGAAACAGCAAAAAAAAACAAATAAATACTTTTAGAGGTTGATTAATAACATGGCAAGAAATAAAGAAAGAAAGAAAAAAGAGTTTCTAATAGCTCAAAGAGATAAAGTAGGGCCAGGATATCTTAACACCCCTGTTTGGATTATTCAAAAAGCTGGTAAAAGAATTTGGAATAAAAGACAAAAAAGAAATTGGAAACAAACAGAATTTGGTCAAGAATATTTAAAACTTGAAAGAAAAGAGCAAGATCAAAAAAAGATAGGATCTAGAACAAGTGGAAAAAGAACAAAATCTGCAAAATATAGACCAGCAGAAAAAGTAAGAAACACCACAATTGTTAAAAAAAAATGAAAGAGTGATATGTTATGCCAAGCGATAATTATGTTATACCATTAACAAAAGCTTATGATGATAAGCCAAGAACAAAAAGAGCAAACTATTCTGTAAGAATGATCTTTGATTTTTTGAATAAACATACCAGAAAAGAAAAAAAAGATATTATTATTACAGAAGAAGTAAACAACTTTATTTGGAAAAACAGTATACAAAATCCTCCAAGAAAAGTAGCAGTAACTCTTAAGAAAAAAGATGAGAAATATTATGTTTTTTTAAAAGATTCAGAAAACTCAAAGAAATTTTCTGCAGAAAAAGAAGTAAAAAAAGGTAAAGATGCAGTAAAAAAAGAAAAATTAGAAAAAGAAGCAGGAAAAGACAAAAAAACAGAAGCAAGTAAAGAGAAAACAGATAAATCTACAAAAAAAGTAGAGAAAGAATCTGTAAAAGACAAGATAGAAAAAGAAACTTCTAAAGAAAATGTAGAAGTAAAAAAAACAGAGATCATCAAAGAAGAAAAATTAGAGCCAAAAGATTCTATAAAAAACGAATAAATTAGTTTTTGTGATATAAATGAAATTAAATAGAACAACAATTTGCAATTCCCCTTTTTTGAATGTTTATTCCTACGCCACAGAAGATTTTTGTATAGTATCTAATAACATTCTAAAAAAGGAAGAAGATTTTATAAAAAAGCAACTAGATGTAAAAATCATTAAAACACAAATAAACAGTAGTCCGTTATTAGGAGTATATTTAGTTGGTGTTGGTAATAAAATTGTTGTTGATAAAAACAGTATATCAGAAAAAGAAATAAATGTTTTAGAAAAAGAAGGTATAAAATTAAAGTTTGTAAATGACTATAATGCCTTAGGAAACTTAATTTCAGTAAATAAAAACTATGGTTTTGCAAGTGAATTATTAAAAGACAAAACAATACAAGAAATTAATAAATTTTTAAAAATAGAAATAGAAAAAAAGGCCTGTGTTGATGTTGATGTTCCTGGCAGTGCAATTTATGTTAATGATTCTTTGTTTTTAGTAAATCCAAATATTAAAAAAAAAGAATATGATTACATTAAACAAAAATTTGGTGTAAAAGGAATACCAATTACACTTAACTACGGAGATGTGTTTGTAGGAAATGATTGTATTGGCAACTCTAAAGCACTATTAGTTGGTCAAACAACAAGTAATATAGAAATGGTAAAAGTTGATGAGCTGGTTGTTGATCTAAAATAAAAAAAGGTAATAAATATGACAAAAACAATAGAAAATAATAAAAAAGAAGTAAAATTAAATAAAAATCAAACTATAGCTTTATATCAAAATAAAGAAAAAGAATTAGAAAATCTTTCAAAAAGATTAGAACAAATAGATAATATTTATTCAGAACTTAATAAAGCAGAACAAACAATATCAGAAATAGAAAAAATAGATTCAAAAAAAGAAATTCTTTTACCAATAGGTGGAGGAATAATGGTTGAATGTGTAGTAAGTAAAAACGATAAACTAAAACTTATGCTTCCTGGAAATATTTTTGCTGAAAAAACAATACCAGAAATTAAAGAAGATATAAATAACAGAAAAAAAGAATTATCAGAGGCTAAGCAGAAATTGGTTGCTGCATATAATAACACCACACAAACACTAAATCAGATCTCAAAAGTATTACATCAAATGATGGTTATGAAAAATAATGCTGCCGATCAAAAAATAGTTAACTAATTTTAAAAAAAAACGGTGTGTTTAGTTTGTTTGATCTATTAAAGAACAAAATAAAGTCATTTACTAATAAGGTCTTAGGAAAAGCAAAAGAAAAAGAAACTCAAGAAGAGATCTTAGATAAACCGAGTGAAAATTTAGATAAAAAACCTATTGAAAAAGAAAAAGAGCTTTTAGATAAGCCTACTGGTGAGAATCTTGAACCTACCAGTAAAATAGAAGCAAAAAAAGACTCTTTAACTTTAGAAGGAGATCTTTTAAAAAAAGATTTTAAAGATCCTAAAACTAATG
Source organism: uncultured archaeon (assembly GCA_964586355.1). Classification (GTDB taxonomy): domain Archaea; phylum Iainarchaeota; class Iainarchaeia; order Iainarchaeales; family CSSED10-239; genus JAKQTP01. The sequence goes on along the minus strand of CAZPGO010000043.1, from coordinate 1,577 downwards.
ATACTATTTTAGAAAAAATTTCAAAAAACATTCCTGAACAGACTGATTCTATTTTTACAGAATCTAAAGAAGATCTAAAACCGGTAGATAGTAAACCAGATTCTGTTGATGAGGTTAAGTCTTTTAAATCCTTAGAGCAATCAATAAATTCAAAAATAGAAAATAAGAAAAAAGAAGAGCTCTTTAAGAAAAAAGATCTTGAAGAAAAAAAAGTTTCTGCGTTTAATGAAAAAAAAGAATCTTTAGATCTTTCTAGAATAAATCAACAATCAAAAAAATTAGAAGATATTAAAGAAGTCTTAGAAGACACAGAAACTTTAGATCATTTTAAAAAAGATCAAAAATCAGCACAAGAACAAACTCTGGATTCCGGTCTTAATATTGAGAAAAAAAAAGAAGTAAAAAAATCATTATTTACCTCATTAAAAGGCATCTTTTCAAGTAAAATAAAACTTTCAGAAAAAGAGATTACAGATTTCTTAGATGAATTTGAATTGTCGTTGTTAGAAGCAGATGTTTCTATAAAATCAGCAGAAGCAATAGTTTTAGGTCTAAAAAAGAAATTAACAGATTTCTCTTTTGCTAAAGAAAACATCTTAGAAGATATAAAAAATCAAATAAAAATAGTTCTAAAAGAAGAACTAAATATTGATTGTAATATAGAAAACTATTTTTTGAAAAAAAAAGAAGATCAACCATATATAATACTATTTATAGGACCAAATGGGGTTGGCAAAACAACCACCATTGCAAAACTAGCTTATAAATTTAAAGCTAACAAAAAATCTGTGGTTTTTGCATCAAGCGATACCTTTAGAGCAGGAAGTATAGATCAATTGGAAAAGCACGCTAGTAATATTGGGGTGCGAATAGTAAAACAAAACTATGGGTCTGACCCTGCAGCTGTTGCTTATGATGCAGTTTTATCAGCAAAAGCTAACAAAACAGATTTTGTTTTAATAGATACCGCTGGAAGACAAGAAACAAATCATAATTTAATGGAAGAACTAAAAAAAATAAAAAGAGTAGTAAATCCAAGTCTTATTGTGTATATTGGAGAAGCACAAGCAGGTCAAGCAATAACAGAACAAATAGAAAAATTTGATTTTGAGATTGGAATAGATGGTGTAATACTTACTAAGATAGATACAGATCCAAAAGGAGGAGTAGCTATCTCAATTTTAAATGAGTTTAAGAAACCTATCTTCTTTATAGGAACTGGACAAGAATACGAAAATTTAGAAGAATTTAGTGCTGAGTACATAATTGAGAGAATTGTTTAAAAATCGTTATATTTTAAAAAGATTGGTATCTTATTCTTATTAGTTTTTTAAAATAAAAAAGGAAAATATTTATGATAAATAAAAAAGCACAAGTATCAATTGAAGTAACCATTATTTTAGCAATATTAGTAATTGGAGCAGTTTTCTTAGGAATCTATTATTTTTCTAGTGCTAATAGATATAAAGAAGAAGCAGGAAGACTAGATGATAATCTAAATAAACTAGAAGAACAGGGAGAATTTGGGGAAGAAGAAAATATTCCTGCAACTTGTTCTGATGGTATTCAAAATCAAG
>CAZPGO010000042.1:0-7758 GCA_964586355.1 uncultured archaeon | reverse complement strand
TCCCTACATGGTGCTATTGATGATGCCACAGGTAAAATTGTAGGCCTTTATATGTCATAAAAATCATCTTCAATTAAATTTTTCATTTTTCACCTATATAATTAAAAGGAAGTTGCATGAAACTTTTTAAAATTTTTTTTGTGTCTCTGATACTTCTATCGGGTTGTAATAACGGGAACTTTAGCCCACGCCTGAAACAAAACAACAACTCAAACGAACAAGTAAATAACAATCAAAATGGCTTTTTGTTAGAATTAGGAAAAATAAGAAAAGAAACAGAGATCTTAAGCAGTAAATTAAGAGAAATACAAGAAGGCTTGGTAAACTTAAACGCTACGGTATCTAGAAACGAAAACAGCGGAGTGCAAATACTACAGGGAGATGGAGCATTAATTTTTATTTTTAGCCTTTGTGTTCTAGTCATTGTTTTTTACTATAAAAATAAAAATAGTCAAGAGCTATCAAAAGTTTTAACAAAAAAAATAGTTGATTTAAAAGACGAAGAATTAATAAAGTCGGTAGTCGGAGAACTTTCGATTAAAAATAAGGAAAAAGAATTTATATCAATACTCAAAAAACTAGATGTTTGAGTCTAAAAAATAGCCACAACAATTATCCCCCAAGGGAGTTCTTTTGCCCTTTTTATTTTCTTTAACAACACTGTCTATTACTATTTTGTGCAAAGTGTTTTTTAAACAACAATATTTGTCTTCATCTTCTATTTTAGACAAATATCTACATTGTTTTTCACCCATGTTTATCATACACTTGTTCTTCAAATCTTTTTCTTTTAGCATTTTTAACTCCCAATTGAGCCTATTCTAGTTTTGATTTTTTGTTTGTCAAACAGAAGTTTTTTTTCTAAAAAATTTTGTAACTCTTTCCAAGTAGAAAAAATAAATTCATGATCAACTATAGCAAACAACCAATCAGGAGTGTTTATTTTTCCTTGTTTAACACGCATGAATATTTTTTTATTAAGTTTTTTAGCCAAAAAAACCTCTTCTAATGTACCGCAACTATAAATACTTGTGTCAATATTAACTATGACAATATCACTCTGTCTTACTAGCTTCAAATCTTCTCTTCTTATATCTTTCATTATGGCTCTTAACAGATTGTAATCTTTTCGCTTCTTACAATCATGTCTAAGTTTTCTTGATTCCAAGTCCTCCCGACCTTTCTCTGTGCTTTTTAACATAGGGTCATTTACTTCTATGTTTATTTTGTTTAAAAACTTCGATATTTTTTTTCTCCAGGTAATTCCTAAATCTGGAGATCTGTCTATGGGTCCTGCCAAGTAGCACTTTATTTTCATATATCTATTTTAATTAAAAATTAAACAAAAAAAAGAGTTGCAAAAAATAAAACAAAATATTATACTTCACAAAAAGTCAAACTTACGTACAAACCTCAATTAAATAAGCCAAAACCCCATAAGGTTTAAATCAAAAATATGACAAATAAAAAGTTAGAAATAGTCGGATTTGAACACCTCCATCTACATAGCGACTATTCTGTACTTGATGGATTCGGAACAGTGGAGGAATATGCAAACAGAGCTATTGAAATAAATCAAAAATTTCTAACAGTATCAGATCATGGAATGATGGGAGCAATACCAAGACAAATAAAAGCATGCGAAAAGGTATGCGATAAACACAAAGATAAAAACAAATTGAGTCCCATATTTGGAGTAGAACTATATGTAAATGAATTGCAAATACCATACAATAATAAATCAGAGTTGGAGGGTTACACAAAAGAATTGAATCCACAGGAGACTGATAGGTTTCGGGCAAGCCCTCACTTATTAGCCATAGCAATAAATTCAACAGGATATAAAAACCTAGTAAAATTAACGAGTTGGGGATGGACAAAAGGATTTTATAGAAAACCAAGAGTAAATTATGATCAACTTTTGCAACACAAAGAAGGCATAATATTTACTAGCTGTTGTTACAACAGTGAGGTTGGGCGTGCATTTGATAAAGGAGGAGAAGAAGCGGGCTACCAAGCTATAGAAAAATACATTTCCATGTTTGGAAAAGAAAATTATTATTTAGAAATAATGCTATTAGATTTTAAAAAGCAATTTGAATACAACAAATTTATAATTAAGGCAAAAGAAAAATATGGATTGTCAATAATACTAAGTCAAGATGTCCACTACTGCAACAAAGAAGATAGTTATTATCAAAGATTGATGTTGATGATACAAACTAAAAGAACATTAAAAATGATAAAAGAAGAAAAAGAAAAAGATTCAATGAAAGACTTTTTTGAATTACAAGATGAAAATTTATGGATGAAGAGCGAAGAAGAACTAAATGAAAAGTGGTTAGAATCGTACTCCGATATAGTTCCGTATGAAGTTTTTTGTGAAGCCAAAAAAACAACTGTTAAAGTTTGTGAAATGGCAAAAGGGGTCGAATTTGATAGAAATTTAAAGTTACCATCTATAGAAGATAGCGATGAAAAATTAAAGGAAGCAATAAAAATAGGATTCTCAAAAAGAATGCTTCCAAAAAATAAAAAATACTTAGAAAGAATAAAAGAAGAATACTCATTAATAACTAGAAAAGGTTTTAGTAGCTACTTTTTAATTCAAAAAATGATGACAGATGAGGCAAGAAGAATCTGTCCAATAATATTAGGAAGCGGAGACGGAAGTGAAGCAGTTGGGCCAGGGCGAGGTTGCCTAGAAGGAAAAACTAAAATATTGACTAATCGAGGCACTTGCAAACCTATTTCAGAAATTAAAGTTGGAGACAAAGTTTTTACAAGAGATGGAACAATACAAAAAGTATTAAAAACTTTTGAGTATTCTTGCAAAGAAGATATTTTAACAATTTTTAGCTATTATGGTGACAACAATGGTGTTTCGCTAACAAAAGACCATAAAGTTTTGGTTGAAAAATTCAAAGAAGTTAAAAACTACAGTAGTTGGGCTGATTCTACAAAAAAATCTAAAAAAAGATTTGAGGAACCTCAAGGAAAGCTAGAGTGGGTTCGTGCAGATCAAATAAGAATTGGTGATTGGGTTTTTGTGCCAAATATTAAACTCAATAAAAACAAAATAGAAGATATAGATTTAGCTAAATATTGTAATAATAAGAATTTAGTATTTAACAAAAATTTTGTTTTTCAAGATTATATTAATCCGCTAACAAAAAAAGTCAAAAGAAACAAAAAATGTAAAAGATTTATAAAAATTAATGATGAAACTTTTTGGACTGTTGTTGGATTGTTCATGGGAGATGGGTGGATAAGATCAGACGGAAGAGGAAGTATAGGGTTGGCTTTTCATGAAGATGACTTTACTGGCCTTGATTTGGCCATAAAGTTTGCAAAAAAAATGCACGTAGAATACTCTATTTCAAGTAAAAAAAATAAAAAACTTAAGCAAATAAACATAAACAGTAGATTTATCTATTGTTTATTTAAAGATCTTTTTAATAATTATAAATTTACTTCACAAACAAAGCATGTGCCAGATATAGTTTTTTCTCTGGACGATCGCCTTAAATGGTGTTTTTTAAGAGGATATTTCCTTGCTGATGGTCACTTTGCAAAAAACAAAATTAGTTTTGATTCCGTTTCTGTTGATTTATCTTCACAAGTAAGAACTTTACTTTTATCATTAAAAGTTCCTTCTTCTCTTAATTCTATAAACAGACTAGATAAAAGAAGTGGAAAAAAATCTATTTGTTACAAGATCAATATTCCAATTAAAGAAGAGTTGGTAGGCAAAAATGCCAAAAAAAACTATTTCTTTAAAAAAATAGAAGGAGGAATCTTAATAAAGATTAGAAAAATAGAATACATGAAAGATGTTAGCAAGGTCTATGATTTTCAAGTAGAAAACAACTCAAACTACCTAACCAGTTCTTTTTTGGTACACAACTCTGCAGTCGGTTCTCTTGTCTGTTATTGTTTAGGAATAACTGATATAGATCCTATAAAAGAAGACCTTTTATTTTCAAGATTCCTTTCAGAATCTCGAGGAGGAAGAAGTATGATATTGGAATTCAAAGATTAACTATCTTAAAGCATAAGACTCTTTAAAAATATTATCATAATTAGCATAACCATTAATTATATCGCTATTACTAGCATAAACAGAAACACAGAGAGGATAAGAGCCAATTCTTTTAAATGGTTGATTTAATAAAAAAACATCAACAGGTTGTTTGTATGGATCATATTCCAAATATCTATCATAAGCTTTTTGGTTTACACAATAAGCATGAGTGCAATAACAAGATTTTATTTTTATTATGTTTTCACTTAAAAAATCAAGCTTAGAATCAAATAAACGACAACTTAAATAAAATAAATCCCAATCAATATCTTTTATTTGTTGCAAGCTGTTGCTGATAATTTCCTGAAAATTGTCTAGAAAAGCAGCATCATCTTCAAAAATTAAAACATTTTCAAAATTATTCTTTTTTGCAATTTCAATTATATTCCTGTGGCTAGAACCACATGCGATTTCACTTTTAGAAGGAGCAACACTTTCACCCACATCATCTTTATCAATTGCCTCACACCTTTCAACCCAATCAATTAAACCAACCTTTTTTAGTTGGTTTTCAAACATCTCTTTTCTATCAACTCTAATCTTTCTGTTTATATAATAACACTTTTTAAAAAAATTTTTCATGAGAATTTAAGTGGAAGGTAAACATTACCCAACCATCCTTTACTATGTGAATAAGGCCAAATCAACAACTGAGTGGGGTTTCCTCTATAATTAAAATTAAACTTTTTAGTGCAAGTTTTTCCAGAAAGAATGTCAATATCTGTAACGTCCTCTCTGTTTAAAGCCACCTTGTTTTGATCTACTACAAAAAAAGACCAAAACTTAGGATCGCTACACTTTTCAACCTTAGAGCTATCCCAACTAAGAACATGGTCAAAAAACATTTCCTTTTCCCAACCACAATCAGAATTAGAACATGGGGGTTCCAACCCATCTTTAGTATCTTTGTGTATTATGTTACTTAAAAAATCTATACCAGAATAAATTTTCCAATCATTTAAAGTTCTTTTATTTCCCAATCCATAAACACCTAGATCAAAAGTGGAACTTCTACCGACCAAACAATTCAATCTTTCTGTTGCAATTCTATTGTATTCAGACCAATTTTTATGATCAACCCAATGTTTTGGTTGATTCTCTCGTGTATAATAATGATAACAAATTAACTTATTAGGATGATATAAATTGTATCCACTCGTAAAATACCTTACAGCCAAAGAAAACTCTTCGCCAGTAAAATAAAGATTAGGATCATAAAGAACATCGTTTATCTCTCCTTTTCCAAACAAAAAACCGGCTGCTATATGGACGGCTCTTCTTGGCTTGGTAGAAGTTTTCCAGTCTTTAAAAACTTCTGGAAATGCTTCTATTTTCCCATCTGCGCTAAAGCCTTTAATTCTACAAACATAAACCTCTTTAGAATATTGATCATAGTTCCAAGTAGGTTGATAAGGTGCAGGATATGTAGTAAGTATAGCTTTATCATCATTCAAATCGTCATAAACATCCAAAATAGTTTCATCCCAATCCTGTTCAAACCTGTGGTGAGAATCTAGTTGTAGTGAAAAATCTTCACCAGAATATAATTTTTGAGCCATGCTCCTGGCCCAACAAGTTCCCTTGGACTCTTTATAGTAAATATTTAAAAAACGCACTCTATCTTTAATATCATTAATGTTATTATCAAATTCATCATTGGCATACTGATTAACTACGCCAATTTTTATCCTATCCGGATTTTTTGCTTTAGATAACAAATCGATAATGGTGGGAACTAATTCAGGATCTCTATACGAGGCAATTTGTACAAATATTGAATTCATAATAATTTAAAATAAAACTACCAACTTATATATAATAGTGTGTTAAACTTTAAAGATTATATAAAAGAAGAAATAAAAAAAGAATCCGTGCTATCTCCTATAAAATTTTTAGGAGGTTTTGGTGGAAATATAATAGGACAAGGAATAAAAGGGGTAAGCAACGCAGCTAAAGGATCCATAGGAGCAAGCACCTCAACATTAGCTTCTCTTGGTAATTTAATGGCATCTAGCGCTTATGGTATGCTTGGGAATAAAGAGGCCGCAAAAGATAGAGCAAAAGCATCATATAAAAATTTAGAATCTACAGCAAGAGGACTTAAGGATATTATAGTAGGGGCAATACAAATAGGAGGAGCGGCTACACTAATCACTCCAACACTCAGGGGTTTTCAAGCAGCAAATGAACCTTTATCAAGAGGATTTAACAAAAACAGAAATAAAATACAGAAAACACTGGGGTTAAACTCAAACAAAGAAACGCCATACATAATTTCAGATGTTCCAAACAACATGGTAGAAATTAAAAAATTTATTGAAGATTTTTACGAACAAACAAAAAATAAAAGAGAAGTTAAAATAACAAAAAAACCAGAAAAATTCCTAAAAAAGCTAATAACATTCGGAGCTGTGGCTCTAGAAAAATACAATGACAAAAATTTAAATTACAAGTTTAAATTTTTACTAAACACATATTTCCCAAACTTTGAAGTAGTAGAAATAAAAGTTGGTGCATTTTTAAATGAAATAGACAGTCAAAAATTTTATGAAAATTCAATGATTATTGAGTACATAAATTATCTTTATGAAAAATCACTCAAAGATAAAGTAATATTAATAACCAATAATGACAAAATATTCATATTAGAGCTAAAAAACATTTATAAAAAGTATCTTGATATAAAAAATACAAATAACCCAAAAGAAGAAGAAGTGGCAAAAGAACTAAAGGAAAAAATTAAAAAAATAGTAGAAAAATTTTCAAATAAATAGACTATTTCTTGATATGGCTTGCTTAAAATTTCTCTTAGACATTTTATTATAGATACTAGCAGATATTTCCACTACACTGTCGGTGCTTTCTAATAATCCTATAGTCCTAAAAAGATCTTTGTGAAAAAAAACAACATTAAAAGGCAAAAAGTGCTCTTTTAAAACAATATCATTTTTTTCGTTTCTATAATGATTAAAAAAATTATTATTTTCTACAAAAGAACCAACCAGTTTTACTCCTTGGGCTTTTAGATTCTGCATAGACCCAAACAAAGCACTTAACCAGGCGCTATTATTAGGTTTAAAATTTGAATTTATATAAACTATCCAATTATTAGAACAATTTTCAACCCCATTAATTATGCTTTCCGACATACTACTTGCCTCTATCAAATTTATAAATTTATATTTATCAACTATTTGTGAAAAATATTCTTTACTTAAGGACCTATCGTTCACTAAAACAATCTCCAATGGATTATAGACTTTAGTAAACAAATTTTCTAATATAAAAGAAGTATTTTGAAAATTATCTTTTGAATGTATAATAAAACTTATTGGGACATCTCTCAAAATACTAAAATTTATAGAAAATTTAAATTCATTCATAAACTATATTAGTAATGATTAATCAAATTTTATGTTTAAATAAACACTTTGTACCAATAAGTGTTGTAAATCTAAAAAAAGCAATAACACTTATATTTAAAGAAAAAGCAAAAATACTAGAAGCAAAATCATACAATACATACACTTGGCAAGAATGGTATTCAATAGATTATAATCTTGAATATAAAAAAATAAAAACACCCAAAAAAGAAATATATGTACCAGAAATAATAATATTAAAAAATTATGACAAATTTCAAAAAAAAAGAATAATGCCAAATAAAAGAAATA
>CAZPGO010000041.1:0-10642 GCA_964586355.1 uncultured archaeon | reverse complement strand
TTTCCACGTCTCTGTATTTTTAAACGTCTACCCATAAAATATCACATTTTATAATATTCCTAGTTTGTTTGCTAGATCTTGAGCATTAAAACCTTTTTTTAGTTTAACGAATGCTTTTTTTCTGTTTTTTCTATCAAATAATATGTTAACAGATTCTACTTTAACATTATATAGCTTCTCAACAGCTGATTTTATTTCGCTTTTTTTTGCTACTTTGTTAACAACAAATGTTATCTTGTTATCTGCTGAGATAAGATTTACTGTTTTTTCAGTAATTACAGGGTATTCAATTACCTGGTAATATTCTAAAGTATTAGTCATAATCAATTCACATTTATTCAAATCTTTTTTTAAGTTCTGAGATTGCCCCTTCACTAAATATTGTTAATCTTCCAGCATGTGTTCCTGGTGCAAGATCTTTAATAGAAAGTCTTTTTGCTGAAATTACATCAACACCTTCTAGGTTAGTAAAAGCTTTTTTGTTTTTTCCATCTGAAAGGATTACTAAAAGACTTTTTCTTTTCTTGTATCTTCTTCCTCTATATTTTCCTTTACCAGCTCTTACTGATTTTTTTTCTTTTGCTTTTAAGATATCTTTATCTAAGCCTATTTTTTCTAAAGTTGTTAATACTTCTTTAGTTTTTGTCATTGCTTCTAGGCTATTATCAAAAATAACTGGCAAAGTCATATTTTCATTAATAATATGTCCACGACCACTTACTAATTTTGGATTAGTGGTTGCAGATATTGCAGAAAGAATTGCCTTTGTTCTTTCTTTTGAGTTTATTTTTTTAATAAGATTTTTAGTGGTTTTTGGAGGGTGAGCCCTTGGTCCACCAACAGCTTGAGAAACACCCATAACTCTTCCAGCCATTAAAACTCTTCTATTTTTTAGTCTTGGAAGTCTTGCGTGTCCTGAATTAATAGTAATATTTGCATGGTTTGCTTTTCTAATACCAATATAGATTGCTGTATTGTCTCTATTAGAATATGGAGAATTACCTTTCTTTTGATAAGAATTTGATTGTTGTGAAATTACTGCTTTCTTTATCAAGTCTGGTCTATATTCTTCATTAAATACTTCTACAGGTAGTTCTATTTCTTTTACTACTTTTCCGTCTAAATCATAAACATTTGCTTTCATTGTAGATCAGTTTTTATTTTTAAAATAACATTATTTTGAGATGTAATTTATATCGGTTACTTCTAATTTTGTTTTTGGTTTTTCTCTAATTGTGTGTCTTAGAGCTAATATTCTTTTTGTTGGACCAGGTACAGATCCTGCAACTAACAGATATTTGTTTTTTACTAAACCATAGTTTATAAATCCTTTTTTTGGATTTATTTTTGAGGTATCCTCGTCAATCATTAACAATTTTTTATTAAATGTTGTTCTATTATGGAAACCATATTGACCTGCTCTAGGAATAGTATACATTACTGTTGCAGGATGCCATGGGTTGATAGATCCTACATGTCTTTGTATTTTTTGAGCCTTTGGTCTTTGAATCTTTATGCCAAATCTTTTTACTGGTCCTTGTGTTCCATGACCAATGGTTACTCCTTTAACATCTAAAACTGTTTCAATATCAAATACTTCTGAAACTGAAATAGTTTTGTTTAATTTTTCTTTTAAATAGTTGATCTGTTCTTCATAAGTTCCAGATAAAGGAACTTCAACAATAACTGGCTTTTTTTGACCAACTGTTGTTTTGTCTGGATTAACTGTTGCTAATAAAACTAAAGAGTCTGCTTCATCTTTTCTTTTTAAAGCTTCTTCTAAAGGAGTTATTTTTTTTTGTTTTTTTCCAGAAATTCTTTTTTTAACTAAACTATCTTGATTACTAAATTCAAAGATAGCAGTTTTACCTTTTGTAGGAAAATTTTCTTTATAAAATCTAGCTCCAATAACTTTCATATCTGGTGCTTCTAACACACTAACAGAAATAGAGTTTTCTTGACCATAAGAAGATGCGCCTTTTTTTGCATTTTTTGCAATAACGTGTGTGGTTCCTGCTTTAAAGACATAGAAACACATTGGCTTTACTCCAGTTATTCCTACTTTTTGTGGACTTACAAAAGAATTAAACTTTGGAATAATGGATTTTGCTCTTACTCTAGGATAAAAGCTCATTGATCCTGCTCTTGGTTTATTTGTTTTACCCATAATAATCTTTTTTTATTTTTGTGTGTTATTTTTTAATTTATGATATATATAAATATATTTTAATTTAATTTTTTTAAAAACATGCAGAAAAAGATTTTTTAGAATCTCTGCATTTATATATTAACTTTTTTTAAAAAAAAGTTTAGATCTTTTTTAAAAAGTTTGTTAACATACAGTCTACAGTAACGGTAATTTACTTGTTACTCATATATTATATAACTAATACATGTAAGAATAATTATGGTGGCGAAAGGTTTAAAAAGAGATAAGAGGATATCTTATCTTTTTACCTTAATTCAATCATGGACAACCCGGAATAACAGAACATTGAATTACACCACTTTGCTCAGTATAATCATTTTGATTATTGTTGTTCTCTATCCAAAAAGTATATGGTAAATTCCCACCTGTGTTTATACTCGTGGATAACGGCACAACTAAATCGATATAATCCAAATCTATTTTTTTGTAATCATATTCTGAAATAACATTAGCTAACTTTGATGGATTATATACCCCAACCGTTTGATGAATTGGTTGATTGTTTGAATTTCTTAATACAAAGTTATATCTAAAATGAGTTGCATGTGTATTCAGACGAGCACCACCTTGGAAATCAATTTGATATATTTTACAAGCATCACTAGGATTTCCTGGGTTGCCAGGATCATAATATAACGTACATTGAGCACCATAACTTACAGGATCAAGAATTTGAGATTCTGAAACAGTTACATAAGTTAGAACTTCTGTCTGTGTTCCATCTGGGTTATTAATCATTGCAGAAATTTCAAATATTCCTGGCACATTAAATTCATGATCAAAATGACAGGAACCATAATTGTAGAATGGAACTCCTTCAACATACCAATAATCTGCACAACTTGTGGCTTGAATAAACTTAATTTCACCACCACCTATTGGATACTCAAAACCAGCAAAGAATTCACGGCTTTCTCCAACAACAAGAGATAAATTTGGATTATCAGCAATGATCTTTGAATTAATTGGTGGTGGAGACACTATATTTATTATTGCTGTTGCATCTTGTGCAATTGGTGTTCCGGATTGTTCAGAAACAATAACAGATACATTTTTTGGACCAAATGTTGAAAAATTGTGAGTAATATTACAACTACCTCTGATTATTTGTCCAGCTATATTCCAAACACAAAAATCTCCTATCTTATAGTAGGTATTAGCACCAACGGTCCTATATAATAATCCAGTTAAACCCACATTTGTTGGTGTTTTACTTATAACATAACTAATTTCTGCACCATCTGGTTCCTCTACAATTTTAAAATTAACCCATTTTATTACTTGATTTCCGTATGGAGTAGTTGCAGTAATTTTTACTCTATAGTTTCCAGATTCTGAGAATTGATAATTATTTGTACAAATTGAATTTGAGGAATTACAAGCAAATGTAGATGAATTAATTAAAACATATCCTTCCATAGGATCAAAAACACCAGAAAAACGTAATGTTCCTGTTATTGCAGAAATATAAGAAACTGCTGTGGATGTGTCTGTAGTTTTATATATATCATTTGTAACGGTTAACGATAAATTATTCAGATTAGAAATTGCTAATTCTATTTGGAAACTATTGTCCTTATAATAAATTGGATAAACATTATCGTTAATAAAATATATCGGATTTGTATTAAAACGCACTAATTTGCTTTTACTAAAGCTCATCCCATTTGGCCCGGTAACAGATAATTGTGCATTATATTCTCCAATTAACTTTGTGATTTGATAACCTTTATATTGATTACATGGTTGTTGATAAATTTGTAGTTTACCTTCTGGATTTGAAGCCATAGGGGTAAATTTAACAGTACAAATTCCTTGACCATCTAAATATTGTGGAGGGTTTGATATAATTGATGGATAAATATAAAATTCCTGACCTTGATAAATATCTACAAAAGCTGTTGGGTTCGGAGGATATGGTGCCGCAAAATAAAATTCATCTGAATAAGATTCTTTTCCTTTCACGATCAATGCTTCATCAAATACCTCGGTCATTGATGGAAGTGCTGGACCAGTATTAAAATATATTCCAAATTCAACATCAACAAAAGGCACCACATCATAAATCAAATATGTCGTAGTAACAGAACTTACTGGTAAAACTTCGCCTTTTCCTTCTGGCAAATCTGGTTGAAAAAACTCAACAGTTATTGTTTTTGTGCCAGGGGCATTACAAATAGAATTAAAAGTATATGAATAATAATAAGTAATTTCACTAGTAACCGGATCAACAAACTCATGTTGCTCAGGAGCTGCACGTGTTAATTCAAAATTACAATGATTATCGGAATCGTGAACATCAAAATAACCGCCTTGTTCAAAATCAGCAATTCTTGATGTATAAAAATACATTTCAAATGTTTGATTCATTTCTTGACCGCTACCTGGTTTAAAAAATAAATAATCTGAATTTTCAAAATCTACAATTGTAATTACTTTTGGATTTGCCGCAACAGAAATATCTTCATATCTTGAAGAAACAAACAAATTTATTTCATATGTTTTATCTACTTCAAAATCAGCAGAATTAGATAAGTCATATAAAGCATCACAATTATCACTTAAAAATAAACTTGCTTGTGATTCTTTACTTGTTGCATACCAATTACAAAAAACATCTTCTTTTTCTGCTCCAATTATGTTTGAAGACAAAATAAGTGGTTTATCTTTATAATATAAACCATCTTGAGGAGAAATAATTTCTGCAACAATTGTGTTTGGTGTTGGTGGTGCAATTACAATTGATTGAGAAGAAGTCATATGCGAATATTCTTTATCTTCTGTTTTTAAGACACCAGTAAATATAAAACTATAGGATCCTGGTTCACTACAAGAAAATTTAAAATTATTATAATAACTTGTACCTGCAACTTCTGGGTTAGTTAAATAACCTAGATCTGTACAAGAACCATTAGTACAAGTAATATCTTTACCAACAGCACCAACACCTAAAAATTTACAAGCAGATGTAGGAACATCATTTTGGCTAATTCTTACTTCGGATAATCTTACAGATGGAACAGTTGCTTCTGCCACAACTTTCAAAGTAAATGGTGCGCCTGCCACAACCCCTGTTGGCAGAGCAGTTTCATCAACTTGAATATCAGTAAAAAAAGCTGCGATTACTGTATTTACAGTATAAGTAAATTTAACTTTTGAACTTGGTTCCATTCCAGTCTTATAAGCAACTGCTGATATTTGAACATCTTCTGTTAAATAAAAATTATTTGGAAAAATTGGCGATGATTCATTTACATCAGCACTATTAAGTTTGTATCTTATTATCGCATCATCTGTGTGAGATATTAATGTAATTAAAGTGCCGTAAGGATAAAAACCTTCTGATGGAATTGCAACAGGTGCTGCAACTTTATTTAATGGAACATCTGTATTATCTGGAATATCAAATGGATCCGTAAAATTATCAACTAAAGAATCTAAAGTTGAATTTGTTGTGGCTCCTTTTTGTTGATTTTGTCCAATTCCTTGGATATAATATACTCCAACAAAAATACCGCCAATAACTAAGATCGATAAAACAACTAATATTTCTATTGCAATTTGCCCTTTTTTATTCATATTTATCAAAATTCATCACTTCCTAATTTTATAATTATAATGTCAATAAAAAAATATAATTAATTAAGTTTATAAATTAATCCCTGGATTTCGATAATCCAGAATTATTCACTTTACCCTCATTTGAAGTTATAACTTCTTGTTTTTCTGGTTTGGGTTTTTCTCTTTCATTTTTTGAATTACTATTTCTTGATATTCTTTCTGAAATTATTGTTTCAGTTATTCCTCTTGTAATTTCATACTCTCTTACACTATCATAACTTGTTAACCAAACAATGCTTGCAGGAGTAACATTTGGAATATTTTTTGAAGAGTTGTTGTTTGATTTAGAATTATCAGATTTTGTGTTTGCAGATCTAACATCAATACTTTCTGCAACAAAAGTTGGACCGATATATTTGTATGCTCTTGCTTTTAAGATACAACTGTCTGTTATTGTTATTGGTGTACCGACATAGGCTGGACTAGATAATAAAGGATAAGAACCATCAAGAGTATATCTAATAACAGCACCAGGCGTTGCAGTTGATAAAGTTATTTGCTGTGGGCCAGAATAACTGCCACTATCTAAACTAACAATTACTGGTTCTACTGCTGGATTTCTAATAACACTTACAACATAGGTGCGCTCTGAACCTAATAATGAAGTAACTGTATACTCAATTGGATTATTATAAAAATTTTGTGGAATAGAAGGATCAGGAGTAATGGTTGCATTTTCTGAAATTACAATTACTGGAATTAAATCTGAAATGTAACTATTATATGGCACATAAATATTTACAAGATTTTGATCATGATCAATAACCATATTTAAAATATTTATGTCATTTAAAAAACCAAAACTTAAGATTTTATTTTCAGGAATAGCAAGAACATTATAATTATATGTAGATATCTCGCTTGGTTGCCAATTGGTTAAAAAGGCTCTTGTCTTTAAAGTGATTTGCCCAACATTGTTTAAAATTATTGGAGAGCCATAGGTTAAAGAACTAAGAGTAGGATCACTACCATCAAGAGTATATTTTATTGTTGAACCCAGAGTGGTATTACTTAAAGTGATCAAAGAACCTAAATAAAGATCACCACTAGAAGTATCAGAAACAACTGGCGTCACAGTGCCGGTTACTTGATATGTGTGAGTCATTACTTGACTTGGTAAATAACCATCAGCATAACTTCTAGCTTTTATGGTCATTGTTGTATTAGAATTTACAGAAATAGGTGTTGTGTAAACTTGACTTTGAGAGGTTGGTGTTGAACCATCTGTTGTATAATAAATAATTGTGTTTGGTTGAGTGGTAGATAATGAAACAGAAATTGGAGCATAATAAAGACCACCAACAACAGAGGCTTCTGGTGTAAGACTTTCGGGTTTCACTTTTAATATTGCTGGCATATTTGAAGATGGACCAGTCAATGCTTGAACAACAATATTTGTATCTTGACCATTATAAGATTTAGAGGTGGCGTCAAAAGTAATACTTGGTGGAATCAGGCGTTGAATGGCATCAAAATTACTTTGACTTATTGTTGTGCCATTATAAGTAAACGTTCCATTATAATAAAAACTATGATAACCTAAATCATAACTAGTAGAAGTGCTATTAAAAATAACATTTTTTTCAAAAACAATGCCTGGATGAGATACAGCATCAGAATAAAATTGACCATCAGGATCACACATGATCTCATTGATTACATATTTCTCTGAAATATATTGCTCATCAACATGATAGATCTCTACACCACCATCACCAAATGGAGGAAACCCTGGTTGCCAAAGGATTCCATAGTCTGGAGAGGTTGAGACAATTGTACGATTGCTTACTATAAAAAACTCTCTTGGGTTCATAGAACTATTTCTTAAAATAAAAATGGTTCTATTATTATCTGGAGAAGGAATATTAAAATTACTATAATCTAAACTATTAACATCAATAGCATCAACCCAACCTAAAAAAAACTTAGACCATGGATCTAGATTGATTGGTTTGTTTGGAGGACGACTAACAGTCATCATACTTGCATTAGTTAAACCCATGCCCACCTGAGCACCATTACAAATCTCATAAAGATCAGGAAGACCAAAAACGTGCATGAACTCATGTATTGCAATAATAGTAGAAAGTCTACAATCGGCAGGGTGCCCATAATTTTGTGCAGAAGAACAAGCGGTGGAAGTTATTTTTTGAGGAATTACTGATGAATTACCTAGTGTTTTGCCATCAAAAACATAACTATAATTTGCACCCCAGGTGGTTGCAGTTGGCAAATATAACGCCGTAGATTGTGTGCCTGGTCTTATAACAATCAATCCATCCATTTTTCCATCATTATCTGCATCATACTGTGAAAAATCAATATATGGGTCACTTGCTTGAACTGCGTGAACTACAACTAATCCAATTGATCCTGATTGAGTATAAAATGATCTTGTTTGAGGTAATGTTCTTATGGTTGGATAGATCACAAAATTTACAGTTACTCCTTGACCTAAACTTGCATTATAATATGATTGAGATTCAATATATTTTTTTACACTAATTCCATTACCATTTAAATAATTAGAACTATTAAAAAGATCATCAAATGTCGATGGAGGAATTGCTGGATCTTGAGCCTCATCAGAAAAATTCACAAATAACACAGGGATATTTATGACTCCTGTTCTTGGTGCACTACCCATTGTATTCGGAACACTGCTTGCCACTCTATTATTTCTTAATGATATCAGATCTAAGTTGTTGTCTTGAGATAAATGAGATGAAATCAGATCATCTTTATTACCATAAATTTCCAAACCACCAGCAGAAAAAACATTATTTTGATTTGTTGATTCTGCAAAAATAGGATTTAAAAACATAAATAGAAATATCAATGAAAATAAAAAAATAGTTCTCTTGATCATAAATATATTAAGAGAAAATATATATTTAAAGGTTTGCTTCTTTGATTAACCCGAAATAGTTAACTTCAATTAGCAAACATTTAATTTAATTTTTGCATTTTTGCTTTTCTCTTTTTTTTTAAAACATAAACTACTATGATTATAACAATAATCAAAACTATGAAAAAACCAATCCAATTATTAGAACCAAAACCAAGAAAACCAGTTAAACCAAATGAATCTTTTTTTGATTCAATATTTATTATTTCCTCCAACAATATTTTATCAGTACCTTTTTCTTTAAAAATTATTTTAAAGCTTTGATCTGTTGCTTTATTTGTTGGCATTAATCTAAAAGTTAATTCTTTTGTTTCTTCTGGTAATAGAGCAATATTTTTTTCACCATCAACTATCCAAGAATCATCAAGATCAAAAGAGATGGTTGTTTCTTTTCTAAATGTTGTGTTGTTTTTTAGAGTAAAGGTTAATTGATAACCATTAGATTTACTTATTGGATCTAATTTTTTATTATTTACAGAAAGATCTGATTCCTTAATTGTTAGATCTATTGCTATTGGCTTGCTATCAACAAGTTGATTATTTTCATAAATTTCTATATATCCATTATAAACACCAACAGCTCCTGCTGGTATTGTTCCGGTTAATGTAATATTTTGTGAACTTCTTTGATCTATAGAAACATCTCTTGAATCCAGATCCCAATTTTTTGGAAATCCTGCTAATCTTATTAATATGTTTTTATTTTGTGAAAAATCATTTCTTACTTGAACAGTAAAAAATATTTTGTTATCTACTGGTGTGTATTTTTGGGGATATGAAACTAGTTCTATTCTATTATCTGTTGTTAATTTATTAATTAAGGTTGTACTTCTCAAAGAAGCATTACAATTATTTAATTGAATAGAATAGTTTACTGCTGTTGGATTACTAAAATTTGATAAAGTCAATTCCTGATTAAAATTATCATATCCATCTAAATAAATAATTGCAGGATTTATTGTTGCGCCGTTACTATAAATAACTATTCTTCCTGAATTTTTACTATAATTTTTTATAGACAAAACAAATTTTTCTAAAGCGTCGTCAATTTCATAACTTGCTGGAGCAATTAAGTCTATTGAACAATTGTTTTCTGAAAAATTATATGTTGGATAATTAAGATTACCACTAACACTCAAAGCACCAGAAGTGGTTTGAGTATAATTACAAGTCTTTCCATCCTCAAATTTTCCAGAAATAACCATTTGTAATGATCCGTCTCCAGTAAAGTTAACAGGAACAGATAATGAGCTGTTTTTTGATATTGTGTGCTGTGTTGTATCAATTCTTGCATCTAGTTTATATTTTTCTTGAAATAGTATGTTTGTTACATAGAATTTTTTACTAGTATTATTAAACAAAACCACATCAGATCTTCCTTCATTTACTCTTTGAGACAAAACACCAACAGACCCACAATAGTTGTCTTGTGTATCTAAAATATTTATTGTAAAGGTTTTATTAATATTTGAATAATTACAAACAGTACCATCATCAAATCTTCCAGAAATTTCAATCTTTGCATTTGTGCTTTCTGTTGTTGCTACTTCTCTGGTTGTTAATTCAAAGTTTATTGGTAATGTCTGGGAGGGATAGATTGCTGAACTATAATTGCTTATTTTTAAATCAGCATAACTAGTGTTATCGTTTATTAAAAGATGGTTTATTGTAAATTTTTGATTTGAGTTATTAACTATAAAAAAACCATTATCTTTTCCATAATTTGATAAGGTGTTTTCTAATTGAGAAATATTTGGTGCAAATATTTTAATATTATTACAGTTTGTGGTAGGAGAATAACTTGTGCTTCCTTGATCTACTAAGTTTATTTTTATATTTGATCTAATATTACATCTTTTATCATCTCTTCCTGATCTTTTAAGATACCCATTTACTCTTAAATC
>CAZPGO010000040.1:0-3185 GCA_964586355.1 uncultured archaeon | reverse complement strand
ATGTTTTTTTACTTTGTTTTATTTTTAATTTTTTAATAGCTTTTAGACATTTACTTGCATATCCAATGCTGTCTGAACTGCCCATTCTGTAAAGTTCGGTTGCATTGTGTAAATTTTTGATACTATAGTCTAATTGAATTTCACTTTTTAAAAAACCATCACTATCTAATGTTTGCTTTGTAATTTTTGGGGCACTAAAACAAGTGAAGCACATTTCTTCATACGTTTTGCTGTCTATATAAACACTATTTTTATGACTTGTCACAATCAAGTCCATTTTTTGACCACATATAGGGCAATCTTTTAATTTTTTTTTGGACATAATCTGATTATAGCAAAAAGTCATGCATCTTTATATCCTCTTTTATAATATTTTCTTCTAAAAGCACCATTAGATATAAACTCGCTGCTAAATAACTTTTTATTTTTTATGTGCTCTAGACAATTTTCTGAAAAAAGCCAGTTGTTTTTGTCCCGGGCAATTTTAGTTATAGAAAATTTTAAATTATTTTTTAAATAATCTTGGGCACTGGCGTCATAGACAGTAAAGTCTATACAAGTCGTGTTTTCTTGAGGTTTTGTGTAATGTTTCAATCCGATATTTTTTAAAATTTCCAAAATCCTATCTTTTTGGTCAAAAGATCGACTAACAATATCTATATCATGGGGACTCCAGCTCGGAATGTTAAAAAAAGATTCTGCTTCATGTATTAATGTGCTGCCTATAAAGTAAGGCCCTTTTAACAAGTCTAGATCAACATTGTTTAGTAAAAATTCATATAGAGATTTGTGATCTATTTCAAAAAAAATATTTTTCATTTTATGTCTCTTAGTATTTTAAATATCGTACAATTTTCATTATTTTGAATAAAGCCTGTTTCATTTACAATAATTTTGTCCCCTGTATTTAAAGAAAGTTTGTGATTTTTACATATATTTAACACCGCACTAAAACTGTCTTTTGCATTGATTACTATTTTTTTATTCGGTAATTCAACATAATATTTTGGCATAGTATTATTTACACAACAAATTTAGACATTTAAAATAGATTTTTAAATAAAATTTATTATATCGCTTTGAAAAATATTTTCTTTTTCATATAATAACTTAACGGAGGCTGACTGCTTATGAGTTACGATTTTTCGAAAAACAGGCTTAACATTATTTTTACCGCTTGTTTGTTGTTAATCTTTGTTTTTTTAAATTGGGTAATATTCAAAAAAAACTTTGCTCCAAATGAACAACAGATCGAATCAAAACCAGAAATCAAAGAATACACGTTTGAGGATGCAATAAACTCCATAAAATTAGAAGATTGCAAAAGAACAATGGGTTATTTGGCTTCTGATGAACTAGAGGGAAGAATGAGTGGCAAAAAAGGAAACGTTTTGGCTGCTGAATTTATAAAAAAAGAACTTGAGAACTATGGTTTAAAAACAATTAATCAAAAGTTTAGCATAAAAAGAACCAATAATGGTCCAAAAAAAGAAGTGGGCAACGACTATACCGAAAATGTTTATGGATATATTATTGGAAGGGATTTGCCCAATGAAGTTGTTGTGGTAGGTGCTCACTTTGATCACATAGGATATGGACCAAGATATAGTAGGGTTAATAAAGTTGACATACACAATGGAGCGGACGACAACGCTAGCGGAACAGTTGCTGTGTTGGAGGTCGCAGAAGCTTTTGCAAGATTGAATCCCAAAAGAACAGTTGTGTTTCAGTTTTATAGCGCAGAAGAAATGGGCTTAATAGGAAGTCGTTATTATTGCGATAATCCAACATTTCCCTTAAATAGCCCCAACATTCAAAATCACGTTGCAATGATAAATTTAGACATGGTCGGTCATTTGGATTCAAAATTTATTGTTTCTCAACCCCGAGGGTTAAACCTTTTTGCCGTGGTAGATGAACTATCAGAAAGTTATCCTTTTGCAAAAAAGGTATTGGCCAAAAGGGGAGGTTCAGACCATGTAAGTTTCAACAACAAAAAAATTCCAACTCTCTTCATACACACAGGATCACACAAACATTACCACACACCAACAGATGATATTGAAACCATAAATTTCAAAGGCTTAGAGCAAATTGCAAAATACACATTTGAGTTAACTTGGAATTTATCAAATAAAGATAAACCAGATGCCAAAGAAGCTTTGTTTGAAATTTTACCATATACCCATGATCACGATATACAAAGCTTCGAATAAGGAGAAAATATGAACCCAATAAATCTTAAAAGTTTACCAGAGTACCTAAAAAAACTAAAAAAAGAAAACAAGTTTGATGAAAATTTAGTTGTAGATATGGGCAAAATATCTAATTCTCCTAAAATTAATCCTTTTGTATTGTTCTTAATTTTATTTTTTGCTTCATTCGGATTAATTCCTTTTATATCTTTCAGTAGAGATGTTACAATTGTTATAACTGCAAATGATTTAAGTCAAGAAGAAGTGTCTGATATAATTCAGAAAAATGGTGCAGGTATAATATCTATAGAAAACAACGGAATTTATTCTTACAAAATAAAACTCAAAAAATTATCTAATTTAAAAGAATTTATTGACAAGTTAAAAAACAACAAAAGCTTTAAAAACATTGAAGTTAAATGATTAAGTTAACAAAAATTGTCTAGTTTATGATTATAAATTATAAATATAAATTTTTATTTATTCATATTCATAAAACAGCTGGATCATCTATAAGAAACACGCTCTTATCTCTTCCAGAATCTTACTATCTAGGGCACGATCACTCTTTTGTAAAAGATATAAACATAGAAGACTATGAAAATTATTTTAAATTTGCAATAGTAAGAAATCCTTGGGAGCGATTGGTCTCTTGGTACTTCAGCATACTAAATCTTAGGTCTAGTAACAACTTTAAAACATACATAACTAAAAATAGCAATAACTTTTCCGAGTTTTTAAATTGCACAGATGTTATTTGGGAAAATAGCAACATGAATTTTAAGAAATCTAAAAACAACAAATATTCTAAAATAGAATATTACAAATCTATAAGTTTTAATCAACTAGATTACGTCTCGGATAAAAACCAAAAAATAGCAATAGACTACATAGGAAGATTTGAAAAATTAAATGAATCTTGGCAAGAAGTTTGTTCAAAAATTGGGTTAAATTTAATTTTAAGAAAAGATAAAATAGGAAATTATAAAA
>CAZPGO010000039.1:0-29625 GCA_964586355.1 uncultured archaeon | reverse complement strand
TCTTATCATGTTAATTTAGTTACAAGTGAAGGGACCTATGTTACTGTTCCTATTAATAATATAGATTCTGAGTTAAATTCTTGTAATAGTCCAGAGATTCCAGATCTTGTTTGTCTTGGAATAAATGATAATGGTTCTGGAACTAGTGAAGAAGATCCTATAGTCATCTGTAGTGTTGATGATCTTAATAATGTTAGAAACGGATTAGATAAACATTATAAATTAGGAATAAATTTAGATCTTAATGTTAGTCCATATAATGAAGGAGAAGGTTGGTTACCAATCGGTAATTCATCCACAAAATTTTCTGGAAGTTTAAATGGAAGTATATACACAATAAGTAATTTATATATTAATAGACCAACAACAGATTATCAAGGGTTATTTGGATATATAAATACTGGTTCTGTGTTTAATAAATTAAAATTAAAAAATGTTAATGTTACTGGTGCATATAATGTTGGTGGTTTAGTTGGTTATTCAAATAGAGGGTCAATTTATAATAGTTATTCTACTGGTTCTGTTTTGGGAAATGGATCTCTTGGTGGTTTAGTTGGTTTTTTATATTCTGGTTCTATTTTTACTAGTTATTCTGCGGGTTCTGTTTTGGGAAATGGATCTGTTGGTGGTTTAGTCGGCACAACAGATTTGTTTTCAAATATTTCTAATTGTTATTCTACTTGTTCTGTTTTGGGAGCTACTGTTGGTGGTCTTGTTGGTTATAATTTCTGGAATACTTTATATAATTGTTATTCTGCTGGTTTTGTTTCTGGCACTTCTACTAGTAGTGTTGGTGGTTTAGTCGGCAGTAGTAGTTCAAGCACTATTTCTAATAGTTATTGGGATGTTCAAACTTCTAATCAATCAACTAGTGGTGGTGAAGGAAAAACATCTGAACAAATGAAACAAATAACAACATTTATATCTGGGTGGGATTTTGATGATGTTTGGGTTATTGATGAGGGGATAAGTTACCCTTATTTAAAAAATAATGAACAAATTCCTCATCCGAAACCAAAGATTTTAATATTTTCAAATTTTGATGCTGGTGATTATCAGTCTCTTTTTTTAGATATTTCTTTATTTTCTAATCCTTCTTTTGGAGATATTTATTATACAATAAATGGAAGTAATCCTAGTTGTTTTGGAAATGGAATTTTATATAATGAACCAATAGTTATAACTACTGGAGAAACAGAAATAAAAGCAATTGGTTGTGAAACAGGATATGAATCAATTATTTTTTCTTATAATTATAATCTTGTAGAGCCAACAATTATAATGACTCCTGACGATCTTAATAATGTTAGAAATGATTTGTCTAAATTATATGTGTTGGGTTCAAATATTGACTTGAATATTTTTCCATATAACACCGGAGAAGGGTGGGTTCCTATTGGAAATAATAACAATAAATTTTTTGGTGGTTTTGATGGAAACGGATATGTAATTAGTAATTTATTTATTAATGGACCAACAACAGCTTATCAAGGGTTATTTGGATATACGGATGTTAGTGTTATAATTAATAATATTAAATTAGAAAATGTTAATGTTACTGGTAGTGCGTTTGTTGGCGGATTAGTGGGGTTTAATGAAGGTATGATTTTAAATAGTTATTCAAGTGGTTCTGTTTCTGGTAACAGAGTTGGGGGGCTAATTGGGGTTGATACTGGAGGGTTTATTTCTAATTGTTATTCAAATGGTTTTGTTTTTGGTATTGGTGCTTATATAGGTGGTTTAGTTGGTTATTTAGATAAAGGGTCAATTTATAATAGTTATTCTACTAGTTCTGTTTTTGGAGGTCAAGCTTGGGGGATTGGTGGGTTAGTTGGAGGTTTATATGGAAGTGTTAGTGTTTTTAATAGTTATTCTACAGGGCTTGTTTCTGGTACTTCTAGTGCTGTTGGAGGCTTAGTAGGTGATGATTGTTCTTCTTCTACAGCTATTCTTTATAATAGTTATTGGGATATCCAAACTTCTGAGCGATCTTCAAGTGAGGGGGGTACTGGCAAAACTACTTCTGAAATGCAACAACAATCTACATTTTCTTTAGAATGGGATTTTGATACCGTCTGGCAGATCCAAGAAGGAGTTACTTATCCTTATCTAATATCTAATCCTCAATCTCCACCTCCTCAATAGATCTTTTTCTTTTTTATACAATTTATATATTTTTCTTATCATAATATATATTATACATGATCAGATCTATAACACTTAATAATTGGAAAACTCATAAAAACACAAAAATAGAGTTTAATAAAGGAACTAATCTATTTATAGGGCAAATGGGTTCAGGAAAATCAAGTATAGTTGATGCTATTTGTTATGCTTTGTTTGGATCTTTTCCGTCTTTACAAAATAGAAAAATAAAACTTGATGAGGTCATTATGTTTAAACCTCAAAAAGAAAAACAAGCAAAAATTATTTTAGAATTAGTAATAGATCAAAACAACTACAGAATAGAAAGAGAGATCATTTCAGAAAAAACAAATACTGCAAAACTCTATAAAAATGATAAATTAATATTTGGCCCAAAGCAAACAGATGTTAATCAAGCAGTGTCAGAAATATTAAATATAGATTATAATCTTTTTGTAAAAATAGTATATGGAGAACAAAACGAACTAGACTACTTCTTAAAACTAGCACCAGCAAAAAGAAAGGAACAGTTTGATGATCTGTTTGGTATTAGTCAATTAGATCTAATAAAAGACAATGCAAAAAAAGTTTTATTAGATCTTGAAAAAAAAAGAGAAAACTTTTCTTCTTTAAAGGAACAGATTAGTTCTCAAATTAAAGAATATGATATTGAAACTATTAATAAAGAACTTGAAGAATATTCTCAACACTCCAAAAACCTAACAGATCAAATAAGCACTTTTAGCCTAAAAAAAGAATCGGTTTTAAAAGAATATGAAAAAGCTAATTTAGATAAAAAAAGTTATGAACAAAAACTCTTAAATCTTAAAGTTACAGAAAAACATATAGAAGATTCTCAAAAAGTAATTGCTGATTTTGAAAAAAATCAAAATGATTTTTTTAATAATGCTCTTTTATTTTTAAAAGAAGAACTTTTAAAACAAAAACAAGAATTTAATGAAAAACAAAAACATAATTTTTTAATAGACTCTAAAAGAAAAGATCTAGAAAACAAACAAACTTTTTATAACAATCAAGAATTTAAATTGTTAGAAGAAAAGAAACAATTAGAACATAAATTACAAAAACTTTCAAAAGATAAAACACAAATAGAATTTGAAAAAAAACTAATGGATACTGAGTATGATTCACTACATTCTAAGAAACTAGAATTTCTAAACCAGATAAAAGAATTAAACACAGCATTATTAGAACTAAAGAAAGGTTTTTTCAATTGTCCTGTTTGTGATTCAGTTTTAACAGAAAAACAAATCTCTGAAAAAACACTCTCAAAAACAGAAGATCTAAAACAAACAAAAGAAAACCTTAACAAAATCTTAGAAGAACTAGAAAACAATTCCAAAATAAAAAAACAACTAAAAGATGATGAAGAAAAAATAAAAACAAATGATCTACTTTTAGAAAATATAAAAAAAACAGATAAAGAAATATTAATTATTAAAGAAAACCTAATCAAAACAGAAGAAGAATTTAAAAATCTAGAAAAAAAAGAAAATCTTGAAAAATATGATTCTTTAATCACAAACTTAGATCTTGCTATAAAATATCAAGAAAAAAAAGAAGATCTATTAAAACTTTTAGAAAAAAAAGAAATTTTCACTAAAGATCTTTCTCTACAGAAGTTTGATGAAGAAAAATACACTTCTCTTATAAAAGAACTAGGCTCCTTAGACTTAAAACTAGACTCCTTAAAAACACAAAAAGAAAATCTTTTAAAAAACATTTCTTTATTAGAAAAAAATAAGAAAAGTTATCTTTCTTTAGTAGATCAAAAAGAAAAACAGGAAGAAATTCTTAAAAAACTAAACCAACATTCTACAGATCTCTCACATTTTATAAAAGCTGTGGAGTCTAGCCAAAAGCAATTAAGAAAAGTCTTAGTGGATAATATAAATAAAATTTTATCAGTTATTTGGTTAAAGATCTATCCTTATAACGATTACCTATCTGCAAGACTTAGAGTTGATTCTGATTATATTTTAGAAGTTCTAACCATTCAAAAAGAATGGATAAGAGTTGAAGGACTATTAAGCGGTGGAGAGAGAACTTGTGCTGCTTTAAGCATAAGAGTAGCAATTGCTTTATGTCTAACTAAAAATCTTGGTTTGTTGGTTTTAGATGAACCAACACACAACCTAGACTATCAAGGGATTTTAATGCTTTCAAAGGTGATTGATGAAGATTTGCCTGAACTGGTTGATCAAATTTTTATAGTTACCCACGAAAAACAGCTTTTAACAGCAGTCAGTGCTCTTAAATTCTCTGTCTTAAGGGACAAAGAAAACGATGGAGTTACAGAGATCTCATAATTTCTAAATAAGGTCTATTTTAAAATATTTTTAATATATATTATATTTATGGATGGTTCTAACCTTTCAAATATTACTCAAAATATTTACTATTTAAGAGATTTATTTAAAGAATACTATAAAAATAACTATGTAGATAGCCCAATAGAGATACAAAAAAGAGAAATTGGTATTGGAGATTTTGGAAAAAAAATAAGTGCAAGACACCTATCTTTTCAAAATAATGATCAACTTAATGACTATTTAAGAACAAAAACCCCTTTTTTTATCTCATATTCTGTTGGTTATTACACTTATCCTGATAGACGCGGCTCTATGGATCAAAAAGAGCTTCTAGGTGCGGATATTGTTTATGAGTTTGATAGTGATGATTTTGATCTAGAATGTCAAAATAAACACGATGTTTGGGTGTGTAAAAACCCAAACTGTAAAAAACACGGCTTTGGACATATTGATAAATGCCCTGAGTGTGAATCTGCTGTTGAAATTATAGAATGGACTTGTGATATCTGCTTAAACAAAGCAAAAACAGAGACAAAAAGATTAATTGATTTTCTAGAAAAAGAATTTAATTTAGATTCTGATTCTTTTATTATTAGCTTTTCTGGATCTAAAGGGTATCATATAAGACTAACAAACAAATCTATTATAGGTCTCTCAAAATCAGCAAGACTACAAATGATGAACTATATTTTAGGAAAGGATCTAGATCTTAAACAATTAGGTTTTGAATACTCTAATAAACAATGGAGTTGCCCAATTCCTGGCAAGGTAAGCGGGTGGTCAAAAAAGATTTTGGATTTTATTATTTCTTATATTTCTCAAGCAGATTACAAAACTTTAAAAAAAGACTTTAATTTTAGTAAGTTAAAAGCAGAACAGTTTTTGGAAAAAAAAGATGATATTTTAAACAAGATGTACAATAATATGTTATACAGTAATTTTTATAACGGTTCTAAATTTTGGCAAAACCTCATAGATTTTAGTATTTCGCAAATATCTTTTAAAATAGATCCAATGTCATCAAGTGACATATATAAAATAATGAGGATGCCTGATACTATACATGGAGGAACAGGTTTTTTATCCAGCACCATAAAGAAAATTGATAATTTAAAAGATTTTGATGCATTTTTTGATCCTGTGGTGTTAGATATGAATAATTTTAAAAAAATAAAAATCTTAAAACCAACTCCAAAATTTAGAATAAAAGATCAAGTTTATGGACCGTTTGAGAGTGATGAACAAGTAGATTTACCTATTGCTGTTTCATCATTTTTAATATTAAAAGGTGTTGCCATATGATTGAATATACTTTAGACTATGATGAACTTAGAAGAATATACAGACTAGAAACAAAATCCCCTAAATTATCAAAATTAGATGTTTCCTTTTATAAGGAGCTAAAAAAGTTTATAACTCAAGAAAAAACAAGATATTTTTCAGCAATTGAATCCTTAAGTCAAGAAGAATTAAAAAAATATGATGCTCTAAAAAGCATGGTTTCAAAAATAAGAGAAATAAGATTAAAAAAATGTTTGAATTTATGTTTAATGTATAGTAGAACAAAAGACTTTAAGGAAGATAACTTAATAGATTTTGAAATAGATTTTGTAAAAGGAGTTTTAAAATTAATGGATAGACAGCAAGAATATACAGATTCTTTATTTGGCACAAAAAAAACAAAAGTTGAAAACAGTGCTCCTATAATAAAAGCAACTGTGTTACAAAACATACCCTCTTTTATAGCACCAGATATGAAAGAATATGGGCCTTTTGAAAAAGAAATGATTTGTGAATTACCAAAAAATATATTTGATATGTTATATTCCAAAAACTTTGTAAAAGAGTACGAATAATTTAAAAATAGTGAAAATATGATAGAATATCCAAAAATAGCAGAAATAATAGTTTGTAAAATAACAAAGATCACCGATTTTGGTGTATTTGTGTCTTTATTAGAATATGATGAAATAGAGGGGTTTGTGCATGTTTCTCAGATCTCATCAACCTGGGTAAAAAACATACATAACCATGTAAAATTAAATCAAATAAGAGCAGCAAAAGTTCTTCACATTGATACTAGAAAAAATCAAATAGATGTTTCTTTTAATAGAGTGTCTGCTGCTGACGAAAAAAGAAAAATCTCAGATTATCGTTTGTTTAAAAGAGCTCAAGGATTAATGAGTGCGATTGCAACAGACTTAGGTCTTGATTTTGACCTAGCTTGGTCAAAAATAGCAGAACCATTAATGGAAAAAACACCTAATCTTTATGATGGTTTTGTAAATGTTGTAAGATACGGGGTAGAATATTGCCCAGAAATAGATAAAAAATATGCAACTAAATTATTAGAAATTCTTTCAAAAAGTATAACAGTAAAAGATAAAAGAATAAGTTGTGTTTTAGAAATTTCTTGTAATCAAGAAAATGGTGTGGATATTATTAAAAAAAATCTTTTAAAAATAATAACTGATTTTAAAGATATAAATATAATTTATTTATCTCCAGGAAAATATGAATTAATAATTGTTGCAAAAGACTATAAGTTAGTACAAAAAAAATATATAGATGTATCATCTGCATTAGAAAAATTATTTAAAAATTGTGATCTAAAAATAATAGCTCCAGATAAATTAAAAAAAAAGTGATTATATGAGTACAAAAATACAAATATTAAAAAATAAAAAATTAAAAAGTCCTGTGCTGTTAGTTGGTTTGCCTGGTATTGGACTTGTTGGAAAAATAACTTTAGATTATTTGATTAATTCTCTAAAACCAAAACCAACACAATTTGCAAAAATAACCTCAGATAGTTTTCCACCAGCAGTTCATGCAAAAAATTCTTTGTTGGAATTGATTTCTGATGATGTTTATGTTTTTAATTATAATAAAAGAGATTATTTATTCTTAGTTGGACCAGTTCAACCAAGTCTTTCCAGTGCTAATAACAGTACACAACATTACAAGTTTTCTGAGACTGTTTCTAACTTTGCAAAAAAGGTAGGAGTAAAAGAGATCTATACTTTTGCAGGCTTAAATATTGGTCAAAAAAGACTAAATCAAAAGCCTAGAGTTCTAGCAGTAACTAGTGATGAAAAAACTAAAAAAAATATTCAAAAGAAAAAAATAAAAGAAGTAATCTTTGATTCCAGTGCAACAGACACATTAATTTCAGGAGTTGCTGGTTTGTTAGTTGGCATAGCATATAACGAGCATAAGATTCCTGGTTGTTGTTTTATGGGAGAAACAGATCAAAAACTTATTTTTGGAGATCAAGGTTCTGCAAAAAGTGTTTTATCTGTTGTTTGTAAAATGTTTCCTTTTAAGATAGATACTAAGCAAATAAATAAAGAAGCAAAAAAAATAGAAGAATCCTTTAATGAGATAACTTCAAAAATAAAAGAACTTGAAAAGAAAAAAGAAACCCCAGTAAGTTACATAAGATAATTTATGAGACCCTTTAAATTTGTAAATAGATGGTTAGGAAAAAAAACAGTTTCTTTAAAACCAAGACTAGGTTCTGAGTTTACAAGAAAAGATGTTAGAAGAGTTTCATTAAGATTAGATAAAGAGAACAAACCAATTCGTCTTGGTGGTGGATTTCATGATGTTTATCTTGGAAATTTAGTTTTTAATAATGGTGTTAGAAAAAGAGTAACCATTAAACGATTTAATAAAGGAATAAAGCAATTAAGGATTAATGATGTTACTGCAAGGAAATATCAAAAAGTAATTAATGCTTTAAGATTAGTAGAATTAGAACACGACATAACTTTTCCAAAAAGGCAACTTGGAAAAGCAAAGATGCTTCCAAAAATGGGGATGGTAAAAGCTGATTTAGGTTCTGGTCCTGAATGGGTTTTAGTTTCACAAGCATTTGTTAAAGGAAACAAATCTAAATTTGAAAATGTTACTGTTAAATATAAATCAAACCCTAAAGAATTTACTTGGTTATTACTGCGACTAGGCGAAAAAGGTTTTATTAATTCTAAGCACATGTCTATGATTACAGATGTTTTTTCTCATCATCTTGAAAGCAGTTTTATACCCATGGATATAGATTTTGCTAATGTTATTGATATTAGTCATAGAAAAACAAAACCAGAGGTTGCTAGTGATATTTTATCTGGTCTAAAGGAGCACATAGATTTAACTAAAGCCACAGAAAACCCAAATTTTAAAAACAAAGAATATCTAAAATTATTTAATGAATTAATAAAACATGAAATGCATCCGGAACTAAAAAAATTATTATTAGAAAACAAAGAAAAATTTTTGGAGTAATATGATCTTAAAAAAAAAGCCAAAAGTTAATAAAAAATATCTGCCAACAAAACAACCTTTTGTCTCTTTAGAGAAATGTTTACTAAAAAGTACAGATGTTAGATCTATATCCTTTGCAAGAAAAAAAAATGGTTCTAAAATTTTATTAGGTACTGGTGTTTTTGGAGAAGTTTATTTAGGGCAAGTAAATTTTTTTAATGGAAAAGAAACAGTAAAAAAAAGAGTAGCAATAAAAAGATTTAAAGAGGGAGAAAAATTAACAGATACTAGTGCTTTAGAATATCAAAAAGTAATAGATTCTCTAAGAACAATTTATTTAGAAAAAAGTAAAAGATACCCAAATAGATCAACAAATGCTAGACTTTTCCCAAAAGCAGCAATGTTAAAACTAGTAATTGATGGTAAACCTGAATGGGTGATGGTCTCTCAAGCCTTTTACTCTAAAAAAAAAGGTCCTAAGTTAACTCATTATTTATCCCACAAAGATGTTCAAACACTTTTAAAAGATCCAAAAAAACTAGATGCTTATCTAGATGAATTTTGTTGGTCAACCTTAAAAGTTGTTGAAAAATTTGGATACTCTGATGATATTTTTAATAATTTAAACAGATTTAATTTTTTAGCAATTGATATTGATTGTTTAGTATATAGTCAAAACAAATTAACCACAAAACAAAAAGCAGAAAGTTTAGTAAGTAGTTTTTTTGTTTTACCTAGTGGAGAAGTAGAAGTAAAAAAGAAGGCTTTTAAAAAATTTTTGTCTTTAAAAATGGATAAAGAACTAGAACACGAATTTATTAAAGAAATAAAAAGAAGTAAAACTCTAAAAGAGGATAATTTATGATATTAAAAGAACAAGGAATTGTTATTTCAACAATAGATAGCCCATCAACATCCAAAATATCTTTTGTATGTACTGGAAAAAATGTTCACAAAGGAGAATATGTTCAAATCAATTATTCTCAAGGTTCATTAATTGGGCTAGTTAGTGATGTTATTAAAAGAAACAGATATTTTGAAAATTCTGATTCTGTTAAAGAATTTGAAAATACAAACATAGATATATCAAAATACTTTCCAAGCGATTCTTGGGAATTTTTAGAAGCTGTTGTAAAACCTCTTGGTGTTTTAAGTAAAGAAAATAGATTTACTAGATCTACCTTGCCAGTCTCTCCAGGAGAAAAAGTATATTTAGCAGATACAGAAATATTAAGCAAGTTTTTACATCTTGAAGAAAATGGTTTGCTTTTAGGAAAAATAGAACACCCAGAACTAGAGGTTAAATTTAATCTTGATAGACTATTACAAAAGCATTTGGCTATCTTAGCACAATCTGGGGCAGGTAAAAGTTATTTAACTTCTGTTCTTTTAGAAGAGTTATTAGATAGAACAAAAGAACAAGGAAGAATAGCAACAATCTTAATAGACACACATGGAGAGTATTCCAGTTTTTCAAATATTTGTGAAAATAAGGAGCATAAAGATTATTCTAATAAAGCGATTAAGATAGACTCTAAGGATATAAGAATAGGGTGTACTGGATTATCTCCAGGTTTTTTCTTTTCCTTGTTGCCTGATCTCTCCCCAGCTCAGAAAAGAGAACTCTCTTTGGTTATTAATAAACTAGATCAAGATAAGAAAAATGGTGCTGGTCCATATTCTTTAAAAGAGATGATTAAAGAACTAGAGCTTTCTCAAAAACAAGATCAAACAAATAGAACAGTAATTAATCATTTAATGAGCTTAGAAGAATATAGATTATTTGGAAAGATTGATACCCCTTCAATACTTGACACCATAGAATCAGGAAAATTAACTATTATTGATCTTTCTAGAGAAATAAATAAGAAAAAAAAGCAAATAATTCTTTACTATTTTGCACACAAACTATTTTATGGAAGAATAAATAATACTGTGCCACCATTTTTGTTAATAGTAGAAGAAGCACATCAATTTGCTCCAGAAATGGCAAGTAAAGAAAATGCTTTAGCAAAAGGAATTTTAGAAACAATTGCAAGAGAAGGTAGAAAGTTTGGATCAAGTATTTGCTTAATTTCTCAAAGACCTGTAAAATTATCCACAACTATTCTCTCACAAGCAAACACGCATATAATACTAAGAATAACTAATCCCTATGATCTAAAACATATTGGAGAATCCAGTGAAGGATTAGATCAAAAATCCATAGAGATGATAACCTCTCTTAGAGTAGGAGAAGCACTAATTGTTGGAGAAGCAAGTTCTTATCCAGTATTTTTTAAGGTAAGAAAAAAGTACTCACAAGACTCTCATCTAGAAGTAAATCTTTCAGGGCTTTGTAGATCTTTTGAAGACTCTAAAGAGCTTTTAAAAAAAGATCTTGAAGCTTTTTAGTTTTTTTTCTAATTTCTATTACCTTTTAATTACTTTTGTTTATTAAAATATATATGTATAAGATGTCTTGGAACGAGTTTGAGTGTTTAGCACTAGAAGTTGCAAAAAATATTAAATTAGAGAAAAAGACTTATGATTCTTTAGTTTGTGTTAGTCGTGGTGGTCTTTTGCTAGGAAAGATCTTATCAGAAGTCTTAGATACTCCATTATCAATAGTTTCTGCAAAATATGTTAATGGAGTTTATTATGTTGATGATAAAATATCATCTACAAGACCAATAAAAGGAAATGTTCTTTTAATAGATGATGTTTTAGAAGAGACCTATGAAAAAATAATACCAGTAATAAAAAATAAATCAGTTATAAAAATAGATCTTGCTTGTGTTTTTTTTAGATCTAAAAACAAAACTTTTAAACCTGATTTTTGTATAAATGAGATAAAGGAAGATCTATGGGTCTCTTTTCCTTATCAATCAAAACATTTAAAAGAAGAATTTAATGAATAATATATATACTTAATTTTTAGAGAATATTATCATGATTACAAAAATAAAAAACTCATAATCTTTTTTTAAAAAAAGTTTTTGTAATCTATACTTCTAAATTTAAAAAATATGATTTTATGGATACAACAGATGTTTTATTACTAAAAAAAAAACTAAAAGAAATAAAAAAATATAAAGGCGATGGTACTCAGTTAATTAGTTTATATTTACCGCCAGGTGCTGATAGAAGTTCAGTGACTAAACAATTAACTGATGAGATTAGTCAGTCAGCTAATATTAAAAGTCAACAAACTAGAAAAAATGTTCAAGCTGCTCTAAGACGATTAACAAATTATTTAAGACAAATTGATTTTAAGTTACCAAAAAACGGAGTTGTTTTATTTTCAGGAAATGTTTCAGAAAATCCAGCAAAAAATGATGTGATTTTATTAGCTGTATCTCCACCAAAGCCATTAGCAACTAAGCTATATTGGTGTGACTCTTCTTTTCATACTGGCCCTTTAGAAGAAATGGCAGAAACAGATGAGATCTATGCTATGATAGTTATAGATAAAAGAGAAGCAACAGTTGCAATCATAAGAGGGAAAGCGCGCGAGCTAGTCTTACATGAAACAAGTGGAGTTCCAGGAAAAAGCAGAGCAGGAGGTCAGTCTGCTGCTCGTTTTGAAAGACTAAGAGAAAAGGCTGCTGAGTCTTTTTATAAAAGAGTTGGAGAAAGGGTTAATGCAGTATTATTAGAAGAGCCAAAGCTTAAAGGAATTATTGTAGGTGGTCCAGGGTTAACAAAACAATTTTTTTTAGATATTGGGAATTTAGATCATAGACTAAAGCAATTAGTTATGGGTACTGTTGATACTTGTTATACTGATGAATCAGGAATAAAAGAAGCACTAGATAAGTCCTCAGATATATTAAAAGATGCTAGTGTTGTAAAAGAAAGAAAATTATTAGATAAATTTATAGAATTGATTTCAAAAAATGCAGAAGCAACTTATGGTTATAATGAAGTGATTGATGCAATAAATATGGGAAAAGCAGATTTAGTATTATTATCAGAAGGTTTAGAATGGTATATTGTTAAATATCTTTGTCCAAAATGTAATACTTTTACCACAAAGATAATACGAGAAGCCTCACAAAAAACAGAAGGTGTTGTGCCTTGTGACAATTGTCAAGGCAATGCAGAAGAATTTGAAATTGTTGATCTTTATGAATACTTATTAGAGATCTCAGAAAACATGGGTACAAAAGTAACACTAATATCTATTGATAGCCCAGAAGGTGCTCAATTTCTAAATGTGTTTGGTGGAATTGCTGCTTTATTAAGATATAAATAAGAAAAACTTATGGAATTTAAATACTTAACAACCACTTTATCAATCGGCGGAAGAATAAAACAGATCTGTGATGATTTTTTGGTTGAAGAGATTGGTAAAGATTATAACACTAAAATAACTTACCTTCCTAATAAAAGAGTAGAAGTTGATTGGAACCAAGTTTATGAAAATAGAAAAGAAGAAAAATATCTTTTAATGGATTTAGAAAAATACAATTTATCAACAACTTCTGCAATAAATGATATTTCTAGATACCTAAGAATAAGTAAAAGAAAAATAGGCTTTGCTGGACTAAAAGATAAAAGAGCAATAACCTCTCAAAAAATATCTATTTGTGATCCACCAAAAGAGCGAATAGAAAAATTTTATTATAAAAATGTAAAGATCTATAACCCTGTTTGGTCAAATAAAGAAATAACTATTGGAGATTTAGAAAAAAACAAATTCACTTTAACTGTAAGAAATATACAAAACCATACTAAAGAAGATCTAAAAAAACTCTTTTTAAAATTTAAAGAAGAAATAGAAAATAATGGACTTATAAACTATTTTGGAGAACAAAGATTTGGTGGCATTAGATCTATTACACATAAAGTTGGAAAACTATTATTAAAAAGAAAATATAAGGATGCAGTTTTATTATATTTAACAGAAACAAGTCCATTAGAAAAAGAACAAATAAGAATTGCAAGAACAGAGCTTAAAGAAAATTTGGACTTTGGAAAATCTGCAGCTAATTTTCCAGTAAGAGATGGATATGAAAGACAAATGTTAAATCATCTTGCAAAATATCCTACTGACTTTTTAGGAGCTATAAAGGTTTTGCCTGTAAGTATTCAATATTTGTTTATTCATGCATATCAAGCTTATCTTTTTAACGAACTGATTAATGAGAGAATAAAACGTGATTTTACTTTAGAAAAAATAGAAGACGATAATCTTAATAATGGAGAAATAATCTATCCTTTATTTGGTTACGAATCTATTTTTTCTAATGGTGTTTTAGGAGAAATAGAAAGAGATCTTTTTGAAAAAGAGGATATTAACATTAGCGAATTTTATAACAAAGATCACTCAGTTTTATCAAGTAAAGGAGAGTTTAGAAAAATAAAAGTTTCGGCTTATGATCTTTCTTTGATAACTATTGAAGAAGATGATCTTAATTTAGGCTCTTTAAAACTAACTTTTTCATTTGTTTTAGATAAAGGAAACTATGCTACTAATCTTGCTAGAGAGCTAATAAAGCCAAAAGAAGCTTATGGTTGGTATTAGTGTTTTTGCTAGTAACAAGAGGGACCTAATAACCCTTATAATTATTAAAAATCAAAAATCTTTTTTTGATCAAGTATTTTTTTCTTTTTTTCTTTTGGTATTCTTTTATTTTTCAGATCCATATCTATCTTTAGCTCTTTTAAAGCCTCTATTCCAAATTTACCAACTATTGAAAGAAATTTTTCAGGATCTTTTTTAATCAGAGATATAGAAGTAATCCCCAAAAGATAAAGTTTTCTTGCCCTTATTTTTCCAATATTTTTTAATTGTACCAGCTCTAAAATGTCTTCTTTTACTCCATACTTTAATCTCAATTCCAAATCCGAATATTTTTTATAGATCTTTAAATTGGTTTTGATTATCTTGGATAACTCTAATATACAATGAATAATCCAAGTAGCATTATTAATAATGTTTTGTAACTGTCCTGGTG
Source organism: uncultured archaeon (assembly GCA_964586355.1). GTDB lineage: Archaea > Iainarchaeota > Iainarchaeia > Iainarchaeales > CSSED10-239 > JAKQTP01. Next base: position 14,942 of record CAZPGO010000039.1, on the reverse strand, counting down.
TAATATTATATTTTTCAAGAAGATCATTTTCACTAGCTTCATTTATCCACTCAGTTAATAAAAAAGAGAGTTGCACTTTTTGTAAAAGATTAAGATCCTCATACTCAAAATAAATTTCTTGTTTTATTTTTTCAAAGTTTTCAAACACTTTTTTTTCTTGATCTGCTTTATATCTAACATATGGAAAAAGTTCTCTAGTGTTTGTTATTGTAAATAATAATGAAGTATCAGAAATCTCAGAAAGCTCCATTTTTCTTTCTAGATCATTAATTATGTTGTTTGCAGAATAAGGATCTAAATAAAGTAAACAAACTTTTTTACCTAGCTCTGTTATTTGCAAATAATCTTTTTTATCTTTTATTAGAAAATTAAAACTAACAAACTCATCAATCAAATCTAAAATATTTTGATTAAGTTCAAAATCGTTTCCAAATTCCTGATAATAAAAAGTTAAGGAAATATACTCTAAAACTTCTTGAATAGATTTTAGATTATTTATTAAAATTACAGATAATAATTGTTGTCTTAATAAAGGTATTTTAGATAACTGTGATTCTATATCTGTTGGGGGGGCTATAACATAAGAGTTATAAACCCTAATTAGATCCTTTTCTTTATTTACAAAAACAATAGCCTCGCCATTAGTATCATATTTTGGTCTTCCTGCTCTTCCACACATTTGCCAAAACTCATTTATTGGTATTGGTGCCAGCCCTCCGTCACTAAATCTATATATAGAATTTATAATAACTCTAAATGCCGGCAGATTAATTCCTGCAGCAAGTGTTGGAGTTGCAAAAATAATTTTAATGTTGCCTTTTCTAAATTCATTCTCAATTATTTCTCTTTGTTTGTAGACTAGGCCAGCATGATGAAAAGCACAACCAGAAGATAAAGAATTAAATAAAGCCATACATTGTTTAGTAGGTTGATCTAAGATGCTGGCTGCCTCTTTTGCAATCTTTTTCAGATTCTCTTTTTCTTTTTCAGAAATTACTTTGTGCACAATTGTGGAATACTTTTTAGATAGATTTGCTGTACTGGGTCTAGAATTACAAAAAATTATTGCTTGTTTATTTTTTTTTAATGTGTCAATAATAATTTCTTTAATGTCATTAGAAGGTTGCTCTTTTAAAACCTCTTTAGAGCCATCATTAAAAAAAATTTCATTATTATAAAAAATTCCGATCTTTAATGGAACTGGTCTGTAATTACTTTCAACTAATTCGGCCTTTAGCCATTTACTTAGACTTTTAGAGTTTCCAATAGTTGCAGAAAGTCCTAGAAAGGTAACATCTTTATAATTTCTTTTAATTTGAGAAATTATGATCTCTAAAGTTGCACCACGATCATTACCCATCTCATGAATTTCATCAATGGTTACTAAACCAATTTGTTCTATCCATTTTGGAGAATGTCTTAAGACAGAGTCAAATTTTTCATATGTTAAAAACAAAACATCATAGTTTTCTAGATGTTTTACACTAGAGTCAAGATCTCCTGTTGATAGACCTATTTTAATATTAAGAATCTTTTCATATTTTTGTTTAATATCTTTATAATGTTCAGAAGTTAGTGCTTTTAGTGGAGAAATATAAACCACTTTTTTATTTCTATTAAAAATAGTATCAAACAAATATAATTCAAACACAAAAGTTTTTCCAGAAGCAGTAGGCGTACATACTAATGTGTTCTTACCAATATGTTCTTTAACTTTTTCCTGCATAGGATTAAGATAGGAAAAACCATTTATCTCTAAAACTTTTTTTATAATTTGTTCTTTGTTCATTTTTTCAATTTTTAATACTGTTTTATAAATAAAAATATGTTTATAAACTCATAAAAAGAGATCAATAAAAAACATAGAAAAGACAACCTTTTTAATATGTTTGTTTATATAATATTTATAGTAAAAATTGATAAATATTTAGTGCTTTTTTTAAATGATTTTTACGGTTGTCAAATATATGAATTCTTTATTAAACAAATTAATTAAAGCTAGATTTTCAAAACTAAGTTTTAGAAAATTATAAAGGAGATTTTAGACATGATAAATCAAAAAGATATGGTTGAAATTGATCTAGTTATAAAAGATAATACTTCTAAAGATGTTTTAGATACAACTTTAGAAGAAATTGCAAAAGAAAGTAATATTTTTAATTCAAAAATAGAGTATAAACCATTAAAAGTAATATATGGTAAAGGTGAATTACTAAAAGCAGTTGAAGAAAATATTAAAGATTTAGAACTAAATAAAACAAAAACCTTTTCTCTAAAAAAAGAATTTGCATTTGGAGAAAGAGATCCAAAATTAATACAGTTGTTACCACTTGCTGATTTTAAAAAAGAGAACATTAATCCAGTTCCTGGAATGTATATAAATACTGGAGAACATCAAGCAAAGATATTAAATGTATCTGGTGGAAGAGTTCAGGTAGATTATAATCATGATTTTGCTGGAAGAGATTTAGAATACACTGTGACTTTAAAAAAAATAGTTACTGATGATAAAGAAAAAGTAAAAGCTCTTGCAGAAAAGTATTTCTATTTTGTACCATCCGACAAATTAGAAGTTAATTTTAAAGAAAAGAAAGTAGAAGTTATGCTTCCTATAGCTTTACCAAAAGAAATAGACTATATTAAATTTGCTTTTGCTCAAAGTGTTTATGATATAACTAGTTTTGAAGATGTTAAATTAAGTCAAAACTATCCAAAAAATAAAAAAGGTGACTAAATTTTGGAAACATATAAAACAGGAACAACAACTGTTGGAATAATCTCAAAAGACTCAATTATTTTAGCTGCAGATATGCAAGCTACTATGGGTAATTTACAATCAAATAATGATATGACAAAATTATATAAAATAAATGATCATCTAGCAGTAACTATTGCAGGTTCTGTTGGAGATGCATTAGTTTTAGTTAGATTCTTAAAAGTTCAAGCAAGTCTTTATGAGTTAGAACACAAAACACCGATGAATACAAAAGCATGTGCTACTTTATTATCAAATGTTTTAAATGCAAACAGATTCTATCCTTATTTTACACAATTTATTTTAGCAGGATCTGTTGGAGAATTATCCATTTATAATATTGATATTGCTGGTGGAGTTGTTCAAGAAAAACAATTTTCATATTCTGGGTCTGGTTCAGAACTAGCACTAAGCGTTCTTGATAATAAATATAAAAAAGATTTATCAACAAACGATGCAATCAAACTAGCAAAAGAAGCAATACTTGCTGCCAAAAAAAGAGATATTTATACTGGTGGGCAAGGTGTGAAAATGTTTGTTATTACTAAAGATAAAATTGACGAATTACCTATTGCTAAATATAATTAATTTTTATCTTTTTTATAATATTATCAAATATCTACAAAATCCAATTTTTTTAAAAAAAATAAAAAGTACTATTTAACGAATTTTAAATGTGAAAAAACAAAATGGAAAAGTTCAAAGAAATTAAAGAATATATAGAAAAAACATTACAAGAAAAAAAAATAAACGTTTCAAAGGTGGATGCTGAAGGTCCAGAAATTGCAATTTATACTGACAAACCAATTATTTTTTTTGAAGATAAAAACCTTATAGGTGAATTAGCAGAAAAGCTAAAAAAAAGAATAAACATTAGATCAGAAAAAAGTATTTTACTAGATCCATCTCCAGCACTTAATAAAATAAAAAAAATAATACCTGAAGATGCTGATGTAAAAAGCATATTTTTTGATACTACTTTTAGTGAAGTTGTAATTGAAGCAATAAAACCCGGAGTAGTTATTGGAAAACAAGGAATAGTCTCTAAAGAAATTATTAGAGAAACAGGTTGGATTCCAAAAATAATAAGAGCCCCAACAGAACCTTCAGAAATTCTTAAAAAAATAAGATTAATCTTATTAAAAAATGGTCCTGATAGAAAAAATCTTTTAAAAGATGTTGCTGCAAAAATCTATAGTCCACCGATAAGTAATAACGATTGGATAAGAGTGACTGCTTTAGGGGGTTTTAGAGAAGTTGGTAGAAGTTGTGTATTATTAGAAACCCCAGACACAAAAATATTATTAGACTGTGGACTAAATACTTCTGATAAAAACGACGAAGTCCCTTTTTTTGATGTTATTAGATTTCCTATAAATGAATTAGATGCTGTAATTATTTCTCACGCACATGTAGATCACGTAGGTTTTTTACCTTATTTATTTAAAGCAGGATATACTGGTCCAGTTTATTGTACTGAGCCAACAAGAGATCTAATGACTTTATTACAATTTGATATAATTGATGTAAGTATAAAAAGTGGAAAAGAACCACTTTACTCAGAAGAACATGTAAAAGAATGTTTAAAACACACAATCACTAGAAACTATAGAGAAGTTACAGATATTGCACCAGGAATAAGAATGACTTTTCATGATGCTGCTCATATCTTAGGTTCTGCTTCTGTTCATTTGCATATTGGTGAAGGTAAGCAAAATCTAGTATACTCTGGTGATTTTAAATATGGATTTACAAGAATGTTTAATAATATGGATATTAACTATACTAGATTAGAATCTATGATTATGGAAAGCACATATGCAGGAAAAGATTCTTCTCCTTCAAGAATGAAATCAGAAAGTGCATTATTAGATGTTATAAATGAGACCGTTGAGAAGGGTGGAACAACATTAATACCTGTTTTTTCTGTTGGTAGAGCGCAAGAAGTTATGTTGATTTTAGAAGAATATTTTAAACTTGGTAAACTAAAAACAGACAAAGTATTTGTAGATGGTATGACTAGACAAGCATCAGCAATTCACACAGTTTATCCAGAATATATGAAAAAAAATATTAAAACAAGAGTATTACAAAACAACTCTCCATTTTTATCCCCTTTGTTTACAACAGTTGATGATTCTGTTAGAGAAGATGTGTTAAACACACCAGGCGCAGTTATTTTAGCATCTTCTGGTATGCTTACTGGGGGTGCTTCTTTAAGATATTTTTATCAGATTGCAGAAAACCCAAACAACACTTTGATCTTTGTAGGATATCAAGGAAGAAATACTTTCGGATATAAGGTTCAAAGAGGACTAAAATCTTTGCCTATAAATATTGAGGATGGGAAAACTAAGAATCTGAATATAAATTTAAGAATAGAAACTGTGGATGCTTTTAGTGGTCACTCATATAGATCAGAGCTTTTGCATTTTTTAAGCAATGTTAATCCAAAACCAAAACTTTTAGTTTTAAATCATGGTGACTCCTGTCAAGATTTTTCAAAGTTTTTATCAAAAAGATATAACTTAAATGCAACAGCTATACAGGATTTGGAAAGCATAAGATTGAGATGAATAGAATATTAATAACAGGTGTTGCAGGTGTTGGAAAAAGTGAGATCTCAAAACAACTTTCATTAATTCTTGGACGCTCTGTTATAAACGACAAGTTTTTTTCTATAAAAAACAAAACAGGCTATTACAAAAAAGAGATTGCTCAAAAAGAATATGTTGTTAACATAGAAAAGTTTGATGCTTCTTTTTCTTTATTTTTAAAAAAAAATAAAAAATCGCTTATTTTTGAAGGTCATTTATGGTGTGAGCTTTCAAAGCATAATTTAAAAAAGTTTGATGTTGTTATTATATTAGAATTAAATAAGAAAACCTTAGAAAAAAGGTTAAGAGAGAGAAAATATTCTGAGATTAAGATCTTAGATAATATTTTTGCTCAAGAAAACAAGTATATTGAAAAATTATTTGTTGAAAAGGGAATTGCTTATAAAAAGATCAAAATAACAAGTAATCTTAATAAAAATATATTAAAAATAAAATCGGTGTTAAAAAATGGTTAGAGCATTAGCAACAGCACAAGTTCAAAGTGTTAAGGAAATAAATAAGAAAGCAAAGATTAAAAGGTTTAATAAAAAAATAACCTCTATTATTTTAGTGATTTTGATATTAGCGATCTGTGCAATTTTTGTTTATAACTTCTTTGATAAAAACAGATTTGATTTTTCTGAAAAAGAACTAGGTGTTGTATTTTATTCTAATGATTTTTCTATAGCTGATTCTTTAAATATTATTAAGCAAGATCAAAATATTACTTTGGTTTATAATATTGAAAATAAAGATATAAATAAATTATCAGATTTTTCAGAAAGTTTATCCTTATTTACTTATTTGTTTTCTGCAAATAATAAAAACACTACACATGTTTTTAATATAATAGAGAATAAAAACATTCTATATTGTTCAACCAACTATGGAGATCTTTATTCAAATCAAGACCTCTCAAGTGAAGAGTGTTTGTCTTTAATAAATTCTGCAAACACATTATTTGTTTTAAATTATCCAAACCCTAATCTTAAAGAGCCCGCAATATATTTAAATGCTGTTGAGAAAAATGTTTTGGTAACTCCTAAGTCCTTAGAAGATCTTTCTATCTCAACATATTTAATATTAAAATCTATGTTTCCAAGTATGGAAAATACTTTAAAAGAAATATATAAAATAAAAGACAGTCTTGGAGAGAAAGAGAGTCTAATTAAGCCAATTGATAGTGACACAGAGATAGATGCTAATACAGATCAAAACACAGATGATTTTAATGTTGATTCTAACATAGATGTTAATAATGATCTAGAGTATTCAAACACAGATCTAAATATAGAAGATGAGAATGTAGATTTTAATCTCTTTGATTCTAATATTTAAGATCTAAATTTTTTATTATTTTAAATTAATTTTATTGCTTAATTTGATCTATTTCTAATTTTTTATTAATATCAAATAACAAATCTACTTCTGGTGGAGATAATAACGGTTTATCAAATCTTATATAATCATCATAGGTTAATCTTGGACACCCTGTATTAATATAACAATCAAAGCCCATACCTAAAAAATAACTTTCATAAATATAATCTGAAATTAATATTTGTGCATTTTTGCCATTTTTCTTTAACTTTTTAGCAATCTCTTTTGCAAGTTTTAATCTGTTTTGACCATATTTAGTAGAAACTAAAATAGCAAAGTTTTGTGAGTTTTGTAATAATGTTCTAGAGATAACACCGTATCTTCTTTTTATAAAAGCTAGTGATATTGCAATTTCTTTAGAATCTCTGTTTAATGGGCTAATAGTGTATATTTTTTGTTCAAAGAAAACATAAGCAATATTATTTGCATGGAAAACACCATCACCAATAAAGAAAATAGGAGCTGTTTTGTCTGTAATTGTGGAACAATCACACCCTAAGATCATTCCTTTTTCTACTCTTTTTGTTTTCTTACATTCTGTTACTTTTAGTTTTTCTTTTTCTAGTTTTTTTCTAATAGGTTCTAGGTTTTTTAAATACTGAATAGTTGTTACTATTGTTACTTTTTTATAATTATTTTTTTTTGAGATCTCTATAATCTTTTTTACTACATAATCTATATCTTCTTTATCTAGATAATAATCTATAGGCACAAAGAGAGATCTTACTGCAAACTTTTTTTCAATAGGATAATGCCCAAAATGAATAAGTGTTTTAAATTTTAGATTTTTTGCAAGATCGTCTTTAATGTCACAAGCACCATAGCAAGGATCTATAAACAAAACTGGATCATAGCTTTCTAATAATTTTAAAATATCCTTACCAAAAGGTTTTAGTCCTTCTGGTAGTTGAATAGCTATTGGGCCGTCTTTCTTATTTAGTTTTTTTTTCAGATCTTTTGTTTGTTTTAATACAGTATCTTTTAACATCATTTATAATCTTTATTTTAGTTATTATATCTAAAGGTTAACCATTATTATTAAAAAATAATCCTTCTTGTTTTTTTACTTATATTTTTAATGCTTCTGCTCTTTATATTTATATTACAATTTAAAAAATAAGATTTTAATATGAGCTCAATAGGATTAGATAAAACAAAAGTAAGTGTGTATACTGATACAAGATCAAAAGTACTAAACTTAATTAAACCAAGTAATTCACAGATAAATAAAGAAAAAGAATTTGTAGACTCAATAATAAAAAAAATAAAAGATCTCCCGGGAGAACATGTAGATTGCTTAGTTGCTGGATCTTTTGCAAGAGACACTAATCTAAAAGATTCAAAAGACTTTGATATCTTTGTGTTATACCCCCCAAAAGTAAAAACAGAACAATTTGTAAAAGAAGGCTTAGATCTAGCAAAGATCATCTTTAAAGGACACTTTTCTGAAAAAGTTTATTCCCAACACCCTTATCTAAGAGGTGTTATTGATGGTTATAAAATAGAAATTGTTCCAGCTTACAAAATAGATTCCACAGAAAATCTACTCTCTGCTGTTGATAGAACCCCTTTTCATTTAACATATATTTTAAAAAATATAAAAACTTCTCAAAAAGATGATGTTAGACTATTAAAATATTTCCTAAAAAACATAGACTGTTATGGAGCTGATTCCCATTATCAAGCATTTTCTGGATATCTTTGTGAATTGTTAGTTATATATTATGGAGATTTTTTAAAAGTTTTAGAAAAAGCAGCAAATTGGCAAACACCAGTAAGAATTGTTTTAGACCCAGAAGATATTGAGTATCTTTCTCCTTTTAATGATCCTTTAGTGGTTATAGATCCAACTGATAAAAAAAGAAATGTTGCAAGTGCAGTAAGTCTTACACAATTATCAAGATTTATTGCAGCAGCAAGATCTTTTTTACAAAATCCATCTTTAGATTTTTTTACAAGTAAGATTATTAAAGAACAACCTTATCACCAACTAGTAAGTTGGATCAAAAGTTTTCCAGTTATTTTAGTGGATTTTGAGGTAAATGATTTGGTAAGTGACATAGTCTGGTCAAAGACAAGAAAACTCTCTAATAGGTTAATTAGCACTCTAGAATCAACAGGCTTTAGTGTGTTAAAATCGCAACTCTATTACACAGAGGGAGATAAGAGCGCATACCTTTTAGTTTTATTAGACACTTTAGAGATCCCTAAACTAGAGAAAGCAGTTGGTCCAAATGTTTTTGATGTTTTAAACTCTCAAAAATTTATAGAAAACAACAAAGCTATTTTTGGTCCTTTTGTGACTGGGGATCGGTGGGTTGCTATAAGAAACAGAAGATACACAGATATTGGTCACATATCTGATGAGATAATAAAAGCAAACTTTGATCTTTCTGCAACTGTTTATGTTGAAGAAGATATTATGAATGCTTATACAAAAAATATAGAGATCATAAAATACTTTGCTGACTTTTTTTATCCTAAAGAAAAGTTTTTGTAATTTTAGGTTTTTTTTAAAAAAAGATCTGTATTTTATAAAAATATGGGTTTGAAGGGATTTGAACCCCTGTCATCTGGTCCGAAGCCAGGCGCACTATCCAGGCTATGCTACAAACCCATTTATAATTCTTTTTCTCTCTATTATATATATTTGTTTAATATTATTTAAAAGCAATTTCGGTTTTAAGCAAAGTACTAAATATTAAGAATATTGAGGTGTTATTTATGGAAAAATGTAGTAGTTGTAATAAAGAAGTTGTTAGTAACTACACCACATTTAAATGTCCAAGCTGTGGAAAAAGTAAAATAATTAGATGTGAAAGATGTAAGGCAACTTCAAAAACATATAGATGTAAAGAATGTGGGTTTATAGGACCATAGATGTTGAGGTGTATTATATATGGGTGATGTATTAACAGTTTATAAAATCTATCCAGAAGAAGTAGAAGATTCTGATAGAATTGTAGACGCATTAAAATCAAATGTACCAGAAGAATTTAAATTAAATTCAGTAGAATTAGAACCAATAGCTTTTGGCCTAAAAATAGTAAAAGCTTCTTTTATTTTTCCTGATAAAATTGGTGGACTATTAGAAAAACTAGAAGAATTTCTAAAATCTGTTCCTGGAGTTAATGAAATTGAACCAGCTTCAACAACATTAATTTAATTTTTTTCCTATTTTTTTTAAAATCAATACAATTATAAACATTTTATATATTTTATCTTTATAGTTAAATATATTTGTGAAAAAAATGATTAATTTAAATTCTAAAGCGCAGTTGTCTATTGAAGTGTTAGTAGTAATAATTTTTTTAACATTATTTATATATGGCTATACAAGTAACGCAGAAAAAGTTGTTGAAAGTTTAGAGATGGCAAGAGTTAAAGATCAACAGCAAGATATTTTGTTAGCAGTTATTGATTTTCTATCCATTCAGGAAGCAATTATTAATGATGAAGAGCTTTTAGCTCATAAAGCAATTTTTAATATTCCCACAATAGATTTGGCTAGTAAAAGGGTTATGTGTGCTGTTAATTTTGGTTCTAATTACATTAGTGTTTCTTCTGCTGACTTTGGAGGTGTTACAAGTAAAATAAATATTAAAATGAATTCTAATATTAGTTTGCCTTCTAAAAAGATTTGTGGTAATGAGTTTACTTGTATTTTTAATAATAGTACAAAAAAATTAAATTGTAGTTAGATGAAAAAAATAAATAATAAGGGTCAATTGTTTGTCTTAGATGTTATTTTTGCAATCATAATTGTTTTTTTACTTTTTATTCTTTTGTCTAAATGGGTTGATCATCAAATATATAATTCAATTTCACAAAGGCAAAATAAAGAATTAGAATATGTGGGTGGTTTTATTTCTAGAAAAATAATGACAGATCCTAATTATTTGTGTTATGTTTCTTTTGATAACACAAAAAGTTATATTTCTGGCTGCTTAGGTAATAATCTAAGTTTTACTAAAGAAGCTTTAGGTGTTCCTGATGGTTATAATTGTAATCTAACTACAACAAATTTGACATTATTAACAAATGACTGTAACACCACAGAGACAATAAATGAAGACTTTTATAAAATTGATTTGAAGTTTGCAAAGCATAATAATAGAGAAATGACTTTATCCCAATATCAAACTTATTTAGATGATTTATCAATTAATTCTGGAGAATTAACTTTGGTGGTGTGGAAAACATGAAAAAAGGATTTATATTTAGTTTAAGTACTTTTTATTATGTTTTATTATTTTTAGTTTTTTTAAGTTTATTTATGGTTGCATATTTTAATTTTTCTTTTAGAGACAAAATAAATGATTTTAATTATTCCAAAAAAGTTAATTTTTTTACAAACACTATTTTAGGTACACCACAAAACAATTATTGGTGTGGTGTTTATTATAAATATGATCCAAATCAGGATTTAAGAGATCAAACAATTCCAGAAAAAATAGAATATTGTGAGGTTTATGACAAAGAAAGGTTTTTTTGATTCGTTGTTTGTTTTAATTATTCTTGTATTATTGACTCCAAGAACACAATACATTAATAATCAGAATATTTATTATAATTACGAAGAAGTTAATCAGAGAATGATTATTGTAGATTCAGTAGTGGCAGATGCATTGTCCGATTCTACTTTTGCAGATTGTAGCATAAGACCAGCAAACATTTATGCCGCCTCAATAGAAGCCTATTTAGATGCAATGGATAACTATTGGTCTAATAATACTGCTATTGATTGTGATTACAAATTAAATAATGAAACTGTTGCTAGTAATGTTTTTTCTGCAGATATTGATATTTCTTGTACTTCTAAAAACAAATATAATTTTGTAGACACAAAAAAAAAAACAACTGTTAAAAAAGAAATTTATGCTAGCAGAGTAAATGATTATTGTAAAGTGAAAATAACTGATGATCCATCAAATTTTGTTCAAGTTGATTTAAACCAGTCAATGACTTAAACAGTATAATAATAATTATTCTCTTTTTTTTGTTCTTGATCTTTTTGTGAACCCTTTTTGTTTGCTCTTGGTCTTTTTGTGTCTGGATCTTGTCTAAAAGTAATCTCTTCTTTTTTTAAAAAATCATTAAATGCTTTTTGTATTGTTGTTATTTCTTTAGCAGATCCACTTTTCCCAGAAACTCCATCAAACAATAGTATTCTATCAGATATATAATCTAAGAATAAAAGATCATGATCAACAACAAAACAGGTTTTTTCTTTTTTCATAATTATATTTTTAATGGCATTTGATACTATTAATCTTAATTCAACATCCAAAAAAGCACTAGGCTCATCTAAAAGATAAATATCAGCATTTTGTGAAAGGGTGTGGGCTATTGCAACCTTTTGTAGTTCTCCTCCACTAATCTGTGATAACTTTTGATCAAAAAGAGTTTCTAAGTCTAGTTGTCTTTTAAGTTCTGAGTTTAGTATTTCTTGATCTATATCTTTTGTAATAAACAGATCTCTTACATATAGATTAGAATCATATTCTATATATTGTGGTTTGTATGCAACCTTTAGCTTAAGATCTATTTTTTCTAAGTTATCTGGTTTTAGTTCTCCAGATAACATTTTTATAAAGGTTGTTTTTCCAATAGCATTTGGACCTAATATTCCAATAATTTCACTACTATTAACTTTTCCTTCATTAACTTTTAGTTTAAAGTCACCAAGAGTTTTTTCCATTTCCGGATATTTAAATTTTTCTTGTTTTTTTGTAATGGATTTTTCTTTTGCTGATTGAAATTCTATTTTATAATTTCTTATTCTTATATTTTCTTCCTTTAAAAAACCTTCCAAAAACTCATTAATTCCTTTTTTTGTGGTTTTTTTATTTGATGATATTCCATATGCTTGTTTTTTACCAAACATCACTTGTACAAAATCACTTAGATAATCTAATATTGCTAGATCATGTTCAATTAATATCATTGAATTTTCAGAATTTATTTTTTCTGAAAGTATTTTTGCTATTTTAAATCTTTGTTTAATATCTAAAAAAGTAGAAAACTCATCAAAGATATATAGATTTGCATTTTTTAGTAAAGTTGCAGCAATTGCTACTCTTTGTAATTCTCCACCACTTATTTCTGTTGGTGTTTTTTCTAAAAGTTGTTCTAGTTCTAGTTCTTTTATTATTTTTTCTATTTCTGTTTTGTTCTTAGAGATCCCTTCTAAAAGATTTATTATTTTTTTTGTAAAAACTTTTGGTATCTCTTCAACCTTTTGTATCTTGTAAGCGATTTTTAGTTCTTTTTCTTTAAGATCTATAAAATGTTTTTGAATAGCTTTTCCTTTAAAATATTCAATGGTTTGATCAAACTCACCTAATTTTTCATAATTACCAAAATTAGGTAATAAGGTTCCTGATAATATATTTATGGCTGTACTTTTACCAACACCATTTCTTCCAATTATTCCAGTAACAGATCCTTGTTGTGGAATTGGTATATTAAATAACCTAAACTGATTTTTCCCATATTGATGAATAGCAGAATCAATTTCTACACCAATATTTATTATGCTTATTGCTTTGTGAGGGCATCTATTAACACAGATACCACAACCAGTACAAAGCACTTCATCAATTATTGGGTATTGTGTTTTTTCATCAATAGTTATGGTGTCTTCCCCCATTCTCACACCAGGACAAAGGTTTTTACATAAATAGTTACATGTTTTTGGTTGACATTTTTCTTTATCTAATATAGCTATTCTTATATTTTTTGTCATATTTAATCATTCTGTAATAAGATTATATTGTTTTTGAGTAATTTTTGCTCCCAGAAATTTAATTTCTTCAAAAGTAAATCCAAAGTAAAGTATTAGTCCTGCATTGTTTTTATTTGTCTCTGCAATTATAGAGATAAATGGCAAATAATCTCTATACACTATGCTTTTGGAGCAATGAGATCTTTGAGCAATTTTTTCAACCACACTTTTTTGTAAAAGTTTGTTTTTTGTGGTTAGTTTTTTTAATAGTCTTGGAAATTGATATGGGTTAAAGCCAGTTCTTATTTCTTTTTCTGTTCTTGAGTAACCAATACCAACAGTAATATAATCTAAAACATATTTGAACAAGATCCAATGGCTTGCCCTAATTCTTGCTTTGGTAATATCAGCTTTGCTTAATGAATCAAAAGCATTTGCAAGATTGATTGGATTTTTATACTGTTTTGGTAGGTTTTCATCAATCCACAAAAATAAAAGTTCCCAATCAATATTTAATGTATCAATTGTTCTTTTGGTTTCATAAAAGTCTTTTGGGAAAAATATTTTAGGAAGAACTTTAAAAATATCTTGATCCCTTTTTCTATCAGAAAAGAAATTAGCATCTTCTAGGGTAAGTTTTCCTGTAAGTGAGGTTGTGTGTAGATCTATTAATAAAGCTCTAATATCATTATTAGTGTTTTCCACTAATTGTTTTAAAGAGACTAAGTCATAATCAATATTTTCTTCTTCACAAACATTTTTTGCAAACTTTAGTATTGAGAGTGAATTTGGTAAATCAAATTTTACTTGAACACATTTTTCAAATAATGGTCTAAGTTTTTTATTGTCATATGGATTGTTTGCTATAAAAATAATTGGTTGTTTTGTTTTATTTATAATTTTTTCAAACTCAGAAAAAAACCCAGAATCTCCTCCTCCTCTTTTATCTGCAACACAATCTACTTCATCTATTAATATTAATCTAGTTTTTGCAAATAATGTGTTAGTTGTACTAGCAACTTGTATTATATTTCTTATGGTGTCTTTATCTCTGATATCTGATGCATCAGTTTGCATAATACCCCACTCTTTTTCTTTTGCTATTAGGTTAGCACAAAGAGTTTTGCCTATTCCTGTTTGCCCATAGATAAACAAAGGTTTTTTGTAGTCCTTTGTCCATTCTCTAATCTCGATAATAGCTTTTTTATTACTTACTACTGAGTCTAGATCTTTTGGGGTGTGCTTTTTAAAAAACTGGTCCATAAATATATTTTGTTAGAATATATTAATAAATTAATTTGTAATTGCTTATTTTTGATCTTCTCTAATCTTTTTTAGATTTTGTGTTTTTATATTTGTTTTTTAGTTTTTAGTAATCTTTATATATTATTATTATTATTATTATGTTATTAAAAAAATACAGATCAGTTTCCCCTTTAATTGCTACAATTTTATTAATAGTTGTTAGCGTTATTTTAGTTAT
>CAZPGO010000038.1:0-27357 GCA_964586355.1 uncultured archaeon | reverse complement strand
AAGTGTGTTAGTTGATATTACCTTACAATCTTTTTGTAGTTTTTCTAAAGCATTTTCTACAAAGATTCCGTGTATTCCTATAAGGTAGATCTTTTTTGGCTTATATCTTTTTAATTGATTTATATTTTCTATCATTGTGTGTCCTGTACTAATAATATCGTCAATAATTATTAGTTCTTTACCTTTTAGATCTATATTGCTTGGAAGAGAAACAACAACTTTTCTTGCACTTTTTCTTTCTTTTAGAGCAATTACTGGCTTTTTGTTAAAGGCTTTTGCAACATTAACAACCCATTGATGACTTTCCATATCTGGACCAACAAAAACAGGGTCTTTTAGTTTTTGTTTTTTTAAGTAATCAATAATTGGAAGATCTACTTCTATTTTTTCTCCTTTTTTTAGAATTTGTTTAATATTTTTTATTCTGTGAAGATGTGGGGCAACACAGAAAATTTTATCACAAACACTAAATAGTTCGCTCATTACTTCTATGGAGATACATTCTTCTTTTTTAAATCTTTTATCTCCTCTAAAATATGGAAAATAAGGGGCAATTAAATATATTTTTTTTGCATTTAGGTCTTTTGCTGTATAGATTGCAAATAATGTTTCAAGTATTTTATCATTTAAATTTAATGTTTTTGAGTTTTGAAAATTTTGAACAATATAGATGCTTTTATTTTTTATTTGTTTTTCAAAAGAAACATCTAATTCTCCATCTGGAAATCTTTGTGTGGTTAGTTTAGAAAAAGGTAAATTTAATTTTTTGGCAATTTTCTTACCAATAGTTTCAGAGCCTGAACAAATTATAATAATATCAATCACCTATTTTTTATTTTTGTAAAGAAGAATCCTTTGATTGGTATTATTAGTATATTTTCTACCAATATATTAAAGCAAAAGCATTAAAAACAAATCTAAATTCTTAAAATTCAGGAATAATTTTTTAACAGAAACCAATTATTATAATTATAGCTTTAAAAATCTTTATTTGTTTAATTTATTATGTTTTTGATATATAATATTTATATTTTATAAAAATAACAAGCATTATTAAAAAGTTGAAAGAATGTTAAAAAAATCTGTTTCCCTAGTGATCGCAACGATCTTATTAATAGTGATCTCTGTTATATTGATCACTGTTGTCTTAACCTGGGGATCTGACTTTGCAAAAGACAAATTATCAATCGCTCAAAACTCAGCAATACAAAACACAGATTTTACAGGACTAATCACAACCAGATCTCTTTCTTCTAAAAATATTTTAATATCTAACAACCATTCTTCAAGAGATCTAAATGTTGTTGGTTATAAAATAATTTCTTCTCTTGATCATTATCTTTATGATTATTTTGAAAATAAGCTCTATTATTTAGAAGAGCCATTAATAATCGGATCTAAGCAAGCAGAAGTCTTACAAATAGATTGTTACCCAGAAGAATCTTTTTTCATAGATTTGTTAACAGATCAAAACACATATGTAAGAACACACGTTCTTGCGGGATTTATAAATGATATAAATCCTTTGAGTTGTGGGTTAATAAGTTATTGGAAATTTGATGGAGATGCTAAAGATTATTTTAAAAAACACGATTTATCAGTAGTAGGAAACCCTCAATATGTTGATGGTGTTTTAGATCAAGCATTAAGTTTTACTAATTCTAGTTATGCTAGAAATAGTTCTTTTTATTTATCTGCAGACCCTTATTTTACTATATCAACATGGGTGAAAAAAACAGATCTTATAAATCAGAAGGGTGTTTGGGGCATAGGTAGTGGGGGTTATGAAACTATGTCTGGATATAATAGTGTTGAAGAATATATTGGAGTTGATTTCTGGGCTAGAGCTACTTTTTATATTCAAGAAGAATATCCTATAGATGAATGGATCTATGTAACCTGGGTTAAAAAAACAGCAAATTTTTCAATAGATTCTTTTGAAATATATTTAAATGGAAATAAAAAAAACCTACTTAGAAGTAGAGGCTCTATACATTCTGTAACAACAACAAACGGAATAACAATTGGGGGCATATATCCTAGTAGTACATTTTCAGCAACAGCAGTTATAGATGATTTTAAAATTTATGATAGGGCTTTAACTTCTAAAGAAGTTTTAAAATTATATGATTTCTATAATAGTTAATAAACTAGATAAACATGTTAAAAAAAAAATCAATATCCCCATTGATCGCAACGATCTTACTAATAGTGATCTCTGTTATATTGATCACTGTTGTCTTAACCTGGGGATCTGACTTTGCAAAAGAAAATTTAGATCAAGCAAAAAATAACTTTCTAAAAGAAGATAGCACCTTAAAAGGTTCTCTAGCACTAAGTTCTATTAATCAATCTTTAGAAAATAACACTATTATTTTTAAAAACACAAACAATTATTCAGATCTTAATCTTATTGGATATAGATTATTAAGCAAAGACTCTAATTATGTTTTTTTAGAAAAAAACTTTTATTTTGAAAATCCTATTTATTTAGAGAAAGGGGCTATAGTATCAACAGCTATTGTATGTATTCCATCTCGCTTTTTTACTATTCAATTTATTACAAACAAAAACACATTTATAGATCTACCAATTACATATAATTTATATAATTCTAATAATTATTGCTTAGGTCAAGAAGGGCTTGTTGGTTATTGGCCATTTGATGGAGATACAAAGGATTTTTCTAAATATAAGAACCACGGGGCATTAAATGGAGCTACTTTTATTGATTTAAAATATGATTCTGCTCTTAGTTTTAACGAAGCTACTGATCAAGTTGTAATAAATAATCTTTCTGTAGATTTAAACCCAGAAGCAAAAAACACAGTTTTATTTTGGGCAAATTGGGCTGGAGTTAATAGTGACATGCCTATTGGTTGGATAAGTGGATATGATATTATATTTTATGGGACAAATTGTTTTGGATTTAATACAGGATCTGGAGAAGTATATGGAGCACCTTCTGATGCTTTACTTAATAAATGGACATTTGTCTCTGCTGTTTTTTATAATGGTTTACCATCAGATGGGGTTAAATTATATTTTAATGGAATAAACCAAAATTTATCTATATGCTATGGAAATTCAATGAGAAGCAAATCAGTTACACAAAAAATGTTTGTTTCTGGATGGACAGAATCAGCATCATATACATTTAAAGGTTTAATTAATGATGTTTATGTTTATAATAGAGAATTAACTGCAGAAGAGATATTAGGATTTTATAATTCAACAAAAGGGAAGTATTAGTTTATGATTAAAAAAAGGTTTGTTTCCCCATTGATCGCAACGATACTACTAATAGTTGTAAGTGTAATATTAGTCACTGTTGTCTTAACCTGGGGATCTGACTTTGCAAAAGATAAATTATCAATCGCTCAAAACTCAGCAATACAAAACACAGATTTTACAGGACTAATCACAACTAACCACATAGAAAACACTAATCACTTATTAGTTACTAATAACCACAAATCAAAAACTCTAAAACTTATTGGTTATAAGGTTCTAGTTTCAAGCAATTCTGAATTATTAGAATATTTTAATAATAAAATTTACCTTTTTGATACTGAAATAGAAATAGCACCAAAAAGAGCAGAAATTATTGTTCTTTTAGAAAATTTGCCTGAAAGAAATATTACTATTTCTTTTTTAACAGATTCTAATTATTTTGTTTCTGCTAATATTATTTATAATAATCCATTAATTTATTTGGATTCAATTGTTATTGATTATTCAAAAAAAGTCTCTTTAGATAATGGTTATATAACTAGTATTTATAATTTAGATAAAGAGATTAAATATCTCAAAGATAATAACATTTGGGATAATTTAGTGCTCTATCTAAATGCAAGAGAGGGTGTTAAAGTTAGTGAAACAGATCCAAACAAGATTTTAAAATTGTATGATATTTCTAAATTTTCTAATGATGCCATTCAAATAGAAGAAACAAAACAACCTTTATGGAACCAAAATGATATGGATTTTGATGGTAGTAATGATTACATGGATTTTTTTGCTTCAGATCTTACCACAACAGCAACTATTGAAATGTTTTGTAAAATAAAAACAAACTATTCTGCAAAAATGTTTTTTGGGTGGTTAAGATATGATGTGTGGACTAATTCTGGAACAATTGGATATAATACTTATGCTAGCGACATCTATGGAATTTCTCAACCAACAGTTACTTCTTTAGGAATAGTTAATAATTGGGCTCATTATGTTTTTGAAATGAGATCTGATGTGCCCTATACAAATAATAAGATCTATATTAATTCACAAGAACAAGTATTATCTCAACAATTCACTTCAGAATCACCTAGTGCCCGTTATTTTAATAATGGGCTTGGCAGAATATCTGGTTCTAGATATTCTAATAGTTCTTATTTTATGCCAATGAATTGTGTTTATTTTAGAGTTTATAACAGAGCTCTTACTCAAGATGAAATAACAAACAACTATAATTATACAATTTCTAATCATCTAAATTAAAATATAAACCTATTCAAACAAATAGCAATAATTTATATATATTTTTAATAATAAATATAATTGAGGTCCTGTGGTCTAGGGGTTATGATGTTACCTTGACATGGTAGAGATCCCCGGTTCAAATCCGGGCAGGACCATTATAAAAAATGGTTTTATTATGTTTTCACAATTATTTTCATTAATTATTCTGTTCTTTGTAATTATAGATCCATTGACTAGCTTTGTAGTCTTCTTTGTTAGCACAAAAGGTTTTGAAAAAAAAGCAAAGTTAAGAATTGCTTTACTCTCTGTTCTTCTTGCAGCAATTATTTCTTATCTAGTATTATTTTTAGGTAATAGCCTTTTACAAATATTTAGTACAGACATAAATAGTTTTAAGATCGCTGGTGGAATAATACTATTAATTTTAGGAATAAACATGTCTTTAGGTAAGTCTTTTAGTGACATAGAAAAAATGGAAGGGGATTCAATTCATGCAATAGCATCAATTATTGCAACTCCTCTTATTAGTGGTCCAGCAACAATAACAGCAATTATAATCTCTTCTTCTGATTATGGAAAATTAGTAACTGGTGTTGCTCTTGGTATTATATTGGTTATTATTACTGCTTTATTTTATCTTTCAATAAGATATCAAAATGTAACAAATAAAGCAAAAACTACCATACAAGTAATTACAACATTAATGGGGCTTATAACTCTTGCTTGGGGAGTTAATTATATTCTTTCTGGTATTCAAGCAATTTTTAATTTAATTTAATTACGAGTTATTCTTAAAAAAATAGAGTCAGATGTTTTTGCGCTATTAATATACTCTATTTTATATTCTTTACTTAAGTTTGGAAAAAAAGAATCAAGCATTCTATTAACATATCTAGAAATGTCTTCTACTTGTGTTAATATTCTTAACTTTTCACTATAGGGAATCTGATTATAAGGATCTAAATTAGTTCTTTTTTCAAATTTATATTTTTTTGCCTTTTCTAAGATCTGTTTTCTTTTAGACACTAATAGTTTTTTGTTTTGAAGTGAAAATAATTCCTGTTTAAATACATAATTAAATCTTGGTATTTGCACATAAGCTCTACCCTTAGATTTTAACATAAGACAAACATTAAAAACATTTGATGCTGGATAATTTGTATGAAAACCAACACTATATGGTGCCATTACCAAAGAGTATTTAGCCATCATTTTTTGAGTTAGCTTTCTATTTGCTTTAATTTTTGCAATATTTTGATCTGTTACTTTTTCTTTTAATCTTCTGCTTTTAGATGCTATTGTTTCTAATGATTCTCCAGTTGAATGATCTTCTCTTATTATAGATCTGACTCTAGGGTCTAAAACTTTTTGTATTGACAACACATCAATTATAGGATCTATTTTATTAGAAATAAGTTCTTTTTTAAAATCTAAAATATACGTTCCCTTACCAGCACCTAAAAATAAAACTTCTGGATTTTTTTCTGGATTTTTTTTTAAAAATTGTAATGGTTCTCTATGAAGAGTTTCTATAAAAAGTGAAAAATATCTCTCTTTTTGTCCATATTTTTCCCAACTATCCAATAAAAGTCCTTCTTCCATTTTTTTTACATCTGCTCTTGGCTCTTTTTCTTTTATTCTGGATTTGTTTTTAGGTTTTTTTATGGTTCTAATTATTCTTCTAAACATATTCAAATCTTTCTTAAATTTCTTCTAACAAATATTCAGTTGATCCCAACCCCAAAGTTTCTGCATATTTTAATATGTTTTTACCAGAAAATATTTTTTTACCTTCATATTTTTCTAATAAATCAAAACAAGCATTATCAATTGCCACTGGATCATAAGAGATTAATATCCCTATATCTTTTGCTATGGTTTTTTGATCTTTTCCAATACAATCGCATTCTTTTGTTATGTTTAATAAAAAAGAAATATATAGTATTTTTTTATTAACAGTTGCAGCATAAGCATACTCTGCAAGCTTCTCATTAAATGTTTTTGGCAAAGTACTTAACCAATTGACTTTCATAGCTCCATAAGGACAAACAGCTATGCATTTAGCACAACCTATACACTTAGTAGAGTCTATTGTTGGTATTAATGTTAAGTTTATAGCACCTGTAGGACAACTATTAACACAGGTTCCACATTTTCTACATTTTAAAGGATTAATTATTGGTTTAGAATTAGAATGCATATCCAGTTTCCCGCCTCTAGCAGCACAACCCATTCCAAGCTGTTTTAAAGCTCCTCCAAATCCTGAAAGAGCATGTCCTTTAAAATGAGAGATTACAACCATTTGCTTAGATTTTACAATTTCTGTTGCAATCTTACATTTTTTAAAATGTTTTTTGTTTATTTCTACTTCTCTATATTCTTCTCCGATCTCTCCATCAGCAATAACTATGTCAAGATCATTAAAACCATGTTCTTTTGCTAGTCTTATATGATTTTCTTTTTTTGTTCTTTCTCCTTTGTATAAAACATTTGTTTCTATATAAAAAGGATTTGTATTATTTTTTTTAAAATAACTAATAAGTGATTTAAAATTTTTGGGCTCTATAAAAGTATTATTGCCTTTTTCCCCAAAATGTACTTTTAAGGGTAAATATCCCTTAAAATCTGGTTTTATGTTTTCTAACATAATTTTTATAGATCTATTTATTTCTTCAGTATTACTATAGGAATTTATTTTTCTAAAATATACTTTATTCATAATTGATCAATTTTATTATGCTCTATAAAGATATTGAACATAATAAAGATTATAAAACAATTTGTAGATTAAAATAGTTTGGTTTTTGATTAAAAAAAAGAGATCTTTCTTAAATAAATTATATTTAAAATAAAATAAAAAAATAAAAAAAAATAGTTGTTATAAAAATTTTATAATGTTATAAATATTTATTGCATTATATTAACTTTTACAGCTTTAGGACCTTTCTCGTCATTAGCTACTTCAAAAGTTGCTTTCATGCCGTCTTTTACAAATCCTTGTGATTCTATACCTGTTTGATGAAAGAAATAATCTTTTCCGTCTTCTCCAGTTATAAATCCGAATCTTTTCTTAAAGTTATAAAACTTTACTGTACCTTCCATACTTTTTTCACTCCTTATACTAAGTTACTAGTGTGTTTTTCTTATTTTTTAAAAACACTTTGTTTTAATAAATATATTATAAAGAAAAAGGTATATAAATACAATATATTACAAAAAAAAACAGTAATCTCTTCTTTTCTATCTAAAAAACAGTTTCCAAAACACAAAAAAAACAATTACAATAATTCCTAAGATTATTGCTGTGGATTTATTACTTTGTTGTATTTCTTCTACTTGGTGCTCTTTAATATCTTTAGAAATATCATCATTTGGTTTTGTTTGTGTGTTTTGATAAATATAGATCATTAGTAATATAGAAAATAATATCAATATATATAAAAAAATCTTTTTCATAATTATTCATTTTATAAATATAATATAAAAGATTACCAAATTATTTATAAAGGTAATATCCAGATTATAAAACTTTTGGTCTCTTAGGCTTTAAAGATATTTTTACTGGAAGTGCTAAATGACTTTTTGGTAATGATCTGTCACTCAAACTATATCTTGTAGACCCATTAAAACTTCTTTTTTTATTTCCTATCTTACTTACACCACAAAGTTCTTTATTTATTATTTGAGCTCCAATTTTAGCAGTCATTTCTATTTTTCTAAATTTAAATTTCTTCAATAAATTACCATAAGCTCTTATCATTAATTTTTTGCCTACCCCTTTTCCCTGATATTTTTCTTTAACTACAAATTTATCAACATAAGCTGTGTTTCTCTCATCTCTATAACTAGTTATTACTCCAATCAATTCTTCTTTATTATAGGCTAAAAAAATATGCATGTGTGTTTTTTTATATTTAAGATAAGATTTTTTAAATGTTTCATAAGAGCCAGCAACTAAAGGAAAACCTGATTTTCCTGGTTCTGAAAATATACGATACATCTCTAAAAGTAGTTTATCATTATTTACAAATACATTAAATTGCTCAGTATTTAAAACATCTATTTGCTTATATTTTAGGCCCATTTTTTAATCACTATAACATATATGAAATTAATTATTCTTTTAATTCTATTGATTTACAGATATTTATTAAAAAAAGTATTTTTATTAATAAAAAGGACAAAATAAAATGATAAAATTAATATGTTTTGATTTGTGGAACACTCTTGCAACAAGAAAAAAGAATCAACTAACTAGTTCTGTTAAGGAATTAGAAATTGCTTTTAATATTAAGGATGATCATAAAAAAGTGGTTAAGGCTTTTGAAAGTATTATTCAAACAAAAGAATGGAGTAATGAATTTGAAGCATATTCTAAATTTTTGCTACATTTTAAAATAAAACCTACTTTTTCTAATGTTATGAAAGCCATAAAGATTAGAGAGGATTCTGAGTATAATGTTGTGTTATATGATTTTGTAATTCCTTTATTAAAACAAATAAGAGATCTAAACCTAAAAACAGGATTAATCTCTAACAGCTCTGTTTTTGTTATTAAAAATATTAGAAAAAAAACAGATCTTTTAGATTATATAGATTATCCCCTATTTTCTTTTAATGTAAAAACCATAAAACCAGATCCTAAAATATATGAAGAAATGTTAAAAATAGCAAAAGTAAAACCTGAGGAAATGATAATGATTGGAGATAACCCCCTAGATGATGTTTATCCTGCAATTAACTTAGGAATAAATGCTATTGAGTTTACTGGAGATTATGAGAAATTAAAAAAAGATCTTAAAAAGTATAAGATATTAGTTATATAAATATATTTTAGAAAGGTATTAGATTATATATAACTTTAAAAAAAAGCAATAGAAGAATATAAGAAAAAGAAAGTAAATATTTCTGAAGGTGCTGAAATAACTAGAGTTTCTTATAGAAAATTTTTAGAAAAATTAGAGTAAAATAGAGCACCTCTAAATATGGATGCTCTCTCAATTTCTTATAGTTTAAAATCTATTTAAAGATCTTTAAGAGATTAATAGTCGTGTCCTGGACATAAGATCTCAAAATCCAATTCTTCTAAAAGCAATAAAGATTTTTCCATATTTTCAGGATCTGATGTTGGCATATCAACTCTTCCAAAACCATCAAAAAATAATGTGTCTCCTGAAAATAGAATCCTGTTTTTTGTATCATATAAAGAAATACTTCCTCTTGTGTGTCCTGGTGTTGCAATTACTGTATAGTTTTCAGGAAGTTTCATTCTAAAAACATCATGCAATTCAACATTAAATTTTTTTGCAATTACTGGATTTAATATGGTTTCAAACTTATTTCTCTTAAAGTCTAACATTTCTTGATTGCTTACATAAAATTTAGCATTAGGAAAGAGATTAAAATTACCAATGTGATCAAAATGAAGATGAGTAAAGATTACTTTTTTTATTTCTTTTAGATCTATTATTCCACTTAACTCTCTTTCTACTAAATGTTTATCTAAATAGTTTCCAGTATCTATTAATGTTTTTTCGGAAAGTATACAATAAAGGTTTGATGACAAACTTATTTTGTATACATCATTTGTTATTTTTTGAATCATTTTATATGCTCTCCTTATTTTAATGGGTAAACCAAAAATTATATTTTTTAATGTTTTCTTTTGTAGTTATAGAATCTAATCTGCAAAAACCAAATCTTTCAAATTGAATAACTTCTCCAATTTTTAGTGATTCAATATTCTTTTCTGCAATTCCTTCTATTATTTTGTGATCAGGGGTAAATATTGTTATCTTTACTAATTGCTCTTTATCTGCTGGCAGAAAATGTATTATTTTTTTATTTTCAGCTAGTTCTTTTTTAAAATCTAAATAATCATTACTTACAAACTCTAGTTCTTCTTTATTTTTTCTAAAGTTTATATGGTCCATTAATCTTATTAGATTATTCTCTATAAAAGAATCATAATCTTCTTTTTCAACAAAATATTTACCAACAGATCTAAAAGGTCTTAAACCAAGATCTAAGTTTGGATGAATCTTTAAAGAATATTCTCCCATTGGATCATTAGTAATCTTTATCTCTTTGGCGTTTTCTATAAAAAAATATCTTTTTGCTGAACTGTTTAATATTCTTTTATTATATTTTATTAAAGTGTCCCAAGTAATCTCGGTTCCACTATTTTTAGTAATACCTGTTTCAATTACTAATTGTTTAATTGCATCAGCACAAAAACCTCTTCTTTTAAGTGCCCTTAAAGTAGGTAATGATGGATCATCCCAACCAATAAGTTCTCCAGAGTTTACTTTTTCTCTAATAACTCTTCCAGAAGACTCCATTCCTTTTAGATTAAATCTTGCAAATTCATAAGTAAATGTATCATAAAGACCTAATTCTTTTCTAATATAATGATGTAATTCACTTGCCATCTCAAATTCTACTGTTCTAAATCTATGAGTTGTATTAAAATAACCATCTAAAACAGCATTTTGAAAATCATAGGTAGGATAATTTCTGTGTTTGTCCCCAATTCTAGGATGTTTTGCATCAATTATTCTAAATATTGTTGGATCTCTCATTCTGGTGTTTTTATGAGAAAGATCTATTTTTAGTCTTAAAGTTGCTTTTCCTTCTGGGAAATCATCCATTTCTTTAAATTCTTTTAGATTTTCGTCTATTGTTTTATTTCTACATTTACAGGCTTCTTTTTTTTCTCTATTCTTACTAATTGTTTCACTATCACAAAAACAAACATATGCTTTTTCTTTTTCTATTAGTTTTATAGCCATCTCTTTTAATAGTTCTATATAATCAGAGGCATATATAACATTACTTGGTTTTATTCCAAGCCATTCTATATCCTCTTGCATAATTTTATAGAACTCTGGTTTTACTAACTTTGGATTTGTGTCTTCGAATCTTAAATAAAACTCACCACCATATTTTTCAGCAAATAAATAATTTAAAAAAATAGCTTTAGAGTGCCCTATATGAAAATATTTTTCCGGACCTGGTGGAAAACAGGTTTTTATTTTTGTTGCGTCTTTTAGTTTTATAAAACTAAATATATCTCTTTTTGTAGTCTCTTCTTTTTTCTCAAAAACTTCTGAACCTAGTTTTAATAGTTCTTCTTTTTGTTGCTCTAGATCTAAATTGTTTACATCAGTTACTATTGGTGTTAGGATCTCTAATAATAAAGAAGTGTTTTCTCTATATTTCGGCATCTGTCCGAGTATTTGTGAAAACACTCTTTTTTGATCGGCCTTACCATTATACTTATAAGCATTTTCTAAAACTATTTTTTTCAGTTCTGATATTTCACTCATATTTTTCTCTTATTTTTCAAAATATCTTTTTAATAAAATTAAAATTGATAACATAAATATTGTTTTTAATAAATAAATAAAAAAATGGTTTATTCTAAAATACATTATTTCTCTTACAAGTGCATAAATTATTATAATTAAAACAACATAAATAAAAGAAACCAATAATAAATTATTGTTAAAAAATTTAACAGAAAAGATCTCTAAAAACCAATCTTTAGTAAAATCTTTTTTTATTGGTTTTGTTTTTTGTTTTGTTTTAGATCCTACCATACATAATATATGTTCCAAACTAAATAAAAAGGTATAAGCTTAAAATAAAGGAGATCTATAAAACTAAATTCTTAAAATATAATTCAGTTTTTGTATTAAAATAGACTTGGGCTCAAATCCCTTAACTCTTCCAATCTCTTTTTTTTTATGAAAAACAACAATACAAGGCACATCTTCTACATTATATCTTGTTGCAATTGGTTTGTTTTCTTCACTATTTACTTTTACAAATTTTGCTTTATTTAAATATATTTTCTCAAAACTAAGTTCTTCAAATATTGGATTTAATAATCTACATTGGTTAGAACTTTTTTCCCAAAAATCCACAATCACAGGAAGATCTGAATCCATTACTTCTTCTTCAAAATTGTGTCTGTTTACTAATATTACTGACATTGTTATTTCTCCTTTATTTTAAATAGTACTAAAGAATATAAGAAGATCTTATTTATAAATATTGTTATTTTAATTATACAAGATCCTAGAGTTAGTGTTTATTGTTAAATAAGGTCTGTTAAAAACAGATAATACAATTATACTTAATTAAAACAGTTTATACCGCATACTCTTTGATTACACATTAATTCAAAAGTGATTTTTTGTTTTCTATATTTATAAGGTCAAAAACATAGTAAAAACAAATAATTTTTAAGTTATTATTTTATAAAGAGACAGAAATTTTAAGCGCCCCAGGTAGGATTTGAACCTACGACCTATCGATTAACAGTCGATTGCTCCAACCACTGAGCTACTGAGGCTAAATAACAAATAAAATAGATCTCACTTAATAATTAATATTTGTATAAAACAGTTTATAAAGTTTATCTTTAGGGGGTTTTTCTTAGAAAATAAAAGGGTGTTTTTATGCAAATATTTCTTTGTGATTAGGTTATTAAATAGTTTTTCTTAACTATAACTATATCAAAAGCCAAAGGGTTAACAGATTTCTAATTCCTGTAAGAAATCCTAGAATAATTATAATTTGCTTAATATATCTTCTTTTAAGATCTTTTTCTGTTTTTGGAAAATAACAATAATCTAAAATATAAATAAAACCAAAAGTGATTAGAACCTTTAAAAAAAAATATAAAAAAGGGCTTATACCTATTAAAGCTCTAGACAAAAAATGTTGCTCATACAAATATCCTTTAAAAAAATAAACTCCTAAGAGTGTTGCAAAGAGATCAATTGTTTGTGATAATATTAATAACTTGTTTTCAAAGTATTGTTTTTTTATAAGTTTATAAGAGTTTTTTACTAATAAAAAATAAAATAAAAAGATCATTATTATACTTATAAAAAAAATTTGCCAATTAATAATATTAAATAAAATTATAAAACTTATAATTGTTATTAAAAATAAAGCAATTTTCTTAAGTAAAACATAATATCTTTCTTTATAGATAAGATAACTTATAGAAAAACACATAACATAAATAACAACCAACAAAATCAAAAGTCCAGGGGTATAAAAATAAAAACCAAACTTTAAGGGGTTAATAGATCTTTTTATAACACCCCCAAAGATTACATAATCTTCTTCTAATATTCTTAGAAAAGCGCCAATAACTGTAAAATAGATGGTTGTGATTAGAAAATGTTTATCTATCTTTATAATCTTTTTTAAAAACCTATATGCTAGAAAATAAAAAAAAAGAACAGAAAAACCTATTACTAAGGTGTTAAAGAGGGTATACCCTGTTTGATTAATAACTGGTCCTATTATCTTATTTGTCAAAAAATCTATTGTTTTTGTCATTATACTTTTCTTTAAATTTATTTCTATATGTTAAATATATATAATACTTTTAGTATTTAAAACAAATCAAATACAAATTTTGGGAAAAATGTAATTATTATGGTTCTTGCAATAAAAATTGAAAAACAAAGTGCTAACAAATTAATTTCTGATTTAAAAAAAAATTTTCTTATTGATAATTCTTTTAAAATAGAAAGGGATGAAGATTTTGTTATTATTCCAATCAAAAAAGGAATAGAGAAATATAAAGACAAAATCATAACAATAACCGATCCAAAAAAACAGAAACAAAAAGACAAAAAACTAAAAGAGGCTCTTGATAAGAAATTGCCTAAAGAAACTATTTCTAAAATCAATTCTGCTTATGATATTGTTGGAGATATTATCATAATAGGAATAGATCAATCTCTTAAAAAATATTATGAGATTATTGGAAAAACTCTTCTTGAGATTCATCCACAAATAAAAACAGTACTAAATAAAGTTGGCGAACATAAAGGGGTTTACAGAACTCAGGATATGGAATTGGTTTATGGACTTAATAAAAAAGAAACTATAATAAAAGAAAACAACTGTAAAATAAAAATAGATGTTGAAAAAGTGTTTTGCTCAACCAGACTATCAGCAGAAAGAAAAAGGATCTGTTCATTAGTTAAAGAAAATGAGGCTGTTGGTGTTTATTTTGCTGGTGCAGGACCATTTGCTTTAGCTATTTCTAAAAACTGTAACAGTAAAGAAATCGTTGCAATTGAGCTTAATGATCTTGCTGTTAAATATTTAATTGAGAACATAAAGATTAATAAAGTAGATAACATTATACCAGTTCTTGGAGATGTTCAAGAAAAAGCAAAAGAATACCCAAACTATTTTGATAGAATAGTTATGCCTCTTCCTAAAAGTTCTGATCTTTTTTTAGAGAGTGCTATCTTTTCTGTAAAGGATAATGGTTTTATACATATATACAAGTTTGTGCCTAAAAACGACCCCTACACAGAAGTATCTAAAATAATTAATGAGATTGCTAAAAAAAAGAGGGTTTCTTTAGAAATTGTAAACAAAAGAATAAT
Source organism: uncultured archaeon (assembly GCA_964586355.1). Lineage (GTDB taxonomy): Archaea > Iainarchaeota > Iainarchaeia > Iainarchaeales > CSSED10-239 > JAKQTP01. Next base: position 12,451 of record CAZPGO010000038.1, on the reverse strand, counting down.
AAGAAGTTATTCGCCTTCAATTGTTCAGATAGTCTTAGATCTACAAATTAGTAAAAATAATTTATAAAAAATCAAGCAACTTTTTCTTCTATTAAATTGGCTCTTTGGCTTCTAAGTTTTTCAGATTCTACTAAATTATTTTCTATAGCTTTTGAGATCTTTGTGAAATTTTGATCACTAGCTTTTTTTAAAAGAATAGATAATTCGTGTCTTTCTGCTTCTAGTATCTTTGCTTTTCTAGTAATTATTGCTAGTCTTAGTTGTTTATTAATATTTATTGGTTTTTTTAGTTCTATTCTCTTCTTACTCTCACTCTTTCTACTAGGCTTAGATATTGGCTTTGAAGTTTTGTGTAATGGCATGTTTTTTCAAATTTAAATATTATTAAAATTGTTTTTATACATATATTATATATTAAATCTTTTTAAATATATTTAATTTAATAATTTGACAAAATTATGAGTGACTTTAAATTTACTTCTTCCTTTAAACCAAGAGGAGATCAACCAAAGGCAATTGCTCAATTATCAAAAGGTTTAAAAGAAAATAAAAAGATTCAGACTCTCTTAGGGGTTACTGGTAGTGGTAAGGGTTTTACAATTGCTAATGTTGTTACAAACTACAACAAACCAACCTTAATTCTTGCGCACAACAAAACTCTTGCTGCTCAATTATATAATGAGTTTAAAGAGTATTTTCCTAATAACAAGGTTGAATACTTTGTGTCTTATTATGATTATTATCAACCAGAAAGTTATATTGCACAAAGAGATCTATATATTGAAAAAAACACAAAAATTAATGAAAAAATTGAACAATTAAGATTATCTACATTAGCTTCTCTTTCTTCAAGATCTGATGTTATAGTAATTGCTTCTGTTTCATGTATCTATGGTACTGGAAATCCAGAAACTTTTAAAAAAATGGGTTTTGAGATCTCTGTTAATCAGGAAATTAAAAGAGATGTTTTTTTAAAAAAATTAATAAAAATACAATTTCAAAGAAATGATTATAATTTGGATACTGGTAATTTTAGGGTTAAGGGCAACACTGTTGATCTAATTCCTGGTTATTATAAAAACTTCATAAGAGTGGAGTTTTTTGGAAACACTATTGATAAAATATCTGAGATTGATAAAGATTCTGGAAAAGTAATCTCCAACACTAATTCTTTTTATGTTTTTCCTGCTAAACAGTTTGTTGTTGATTCTAATGAGATTTTAGAGGTTACTAAAAATATTAAAAAAGAGCTTGAAGAAAGGTTATTAGAATTAGAGCCATTAGAAGCACAAAGACTTAAACAAAGAACACTTTATGACATTGAGATGATGAAGGAAACAGGATACTGTACAGGAATAGAAAATTATTCCAGACATTTTGATAAAAGAAAACCTGGCAAAAGACCTTTTTGTTTACTGGACTTTTTTCCAAAAGATTTTCTACTTGTAATTGATGAAAGTCATCAAACTATTCCTCAACTACATGGAATGTATGCTGGAGATTATTCTAGAAAAAAGGCTTTAGTTGATTATGGTTTTAGACTTCCTTGTGCTTTTGATAATAGACCATTAAAATACAAAGAGTTTGAAAAGTTTATGAATAATGTTATTTTCGTATCTGCAACTCCAGGAGATTATGAAAGAAAGATATCTTCTGCTATTGTTGAACAATTGATAAGACCAACAGGATTAGTTGATCCAATGGTTTATCTAAAACCAACAAAGGATCAAATCTCTGATCTTATTAAAAATATTAAAGAGAGTACAAATAAAAAATATAGATCTCTAGTAACAACTCTTACAAAAAAACAAGCAGAAGAATTGTCTGAATATCTATCTAATCAAAATATTAAAACTAGATATCTTCATTCTGAAATTAATACTATTGAAAGAACAGAAATTATTAGGGAATTAAGACTTGGTAAGTTTGATTGTTTAATTGGTATTAATCTTTTAAGAGAAGGAATAGATATTCCAGAGGTTGGATTTATTGGAATATTGGATGCTGATAAAGAGGGTTTTTTAAGAGATCGTAAAAGTCTAATACAGATTATTGGTAGAGCAGCAAGAAATGCTGATTCTTATGTGATTTTATATGCTGATAAGAAAACAGATTCTATTAAAAGTGCTGTTGATGAGACTAATAGAAGGAGATCTGTTCAATTAGAGTATAATAAAAAGAATAATATTACTCCAAGAACAATAATTAAACCAATAAAAGAAAAAGAAGCAGATATTACTGACACAAAACACATTCCAACAAAAGAAATTCCAAATCTAATAATTGAGTTAGAAGCATTAATGAATAAATATGCTGATTCTCTTGATTTTGAGAATGCTATTAAGATTAGGGATAGAATTAATGAGTTGAAAAAAAGGGTTTAAAACTATAATTTAGTAATAATTTCATTTAAAAAATCAACTTGTTTTTCTGTAAATTTTTTAAATTCTAAAAGATCTATTTTTGTTATTAATAGTTTAGATTCATCTCCAAAAACAAAATTAAATCCTAATTTTTTTCTAATGTTTAGATTATCTAAATACTTATTATATTTGTTTAACATAAATTTGCTTTTAAAGATTATATTTTGTTCATATAGTTTTAGGTCTTTATTTAAATAGTTTAAAATTAAAAAAACATCTACAAAATCTCTTGCTTTTATTGCTTTTCTTGTAAGTATGGCTCTATTTTTTTCTACTAGAATTTCTTGTATATCATAGACTTTTATTTTAGGATAATAATATAGATCTTTAAACTCAGGAAACAAAAAAAGAAATTCTTTTTTATTAGAATCTATAAGTAAATTTTTCGCAGTTAGAAATTTAAAATCATATTTAAATAATTCCACAAAATTTATTTGAATTTTTATAAATTGTTTTAATTTAGTTATTTTAGAAAAATACCACACTTTAAAAGTAACAAATTTATTATTTGCTCCAAAATCAAAATATAAAGAATTTTTTTTGTTTTTAGAAAACTCTAAGTTCCACTTTTTAGATATTTTTAATAATAATTCTGCTAAATAATTTATTTTCTTTGATAGTTCTTTTCTTATTTGTTTTTCAGAAAGTCCATCAAATTCTTTTTGGGGTATATAAGTAAAATCTAAATCTTCTGAAAATCTATAATAACCTAAGTAACATTTTGTTAAACAAGTACCTCCTTTAAAAACATAATTTGATTGAAATTCTTTTTCTTTTTCTAAATTAATCAGCAACAAATGCAAAATTATATCTTTTTCTATTAATTCACTATTAGCTATCTTTGTCTGATTAGAGACATATTCAATCAATTCTTTTTTAGTCATCTAAATATATTCCTCTATAACATTAATTATTGTTTTTGGATAATAAACACTATACTTTTTTAATTTTTTTGTATCACATTTGTCTATTAAATCTATGATTTTATTTAGTATTTCTTTATTTGTTGCATTATTATACTTTAATATATAAATAATATCCAAAACTGTTTTTTCCAAATTTGAATATCTTAATCCTTTGTTTTTGATTATACCAAAAGTTAAAAGATCTTTTTTTATTTTTATAAATTTAATTCTTCTATTCATTATGGTTATTGGTTTTGCTCTAAATATCTTATCATTGATTATATAATCCACAAAACAGGTTTCAAAAATTACTCTATTTAATTTTATTGCACTATCTAATCCAAAATACCAATTATCTATTTTTTTTATTTTTAAAGCATTTGTTATAATCTCATTAAAAGAAACATCTACTTTTTTATATTTTTTTTCTTCTAATGTTGTTATATAGAAAATACCTCTAAAGATCCTAATCAAATATCTGTTTGTAATCAAATTATTAATTACTTTATTATATTCTAAATTTAATTCCTTAATATTTTCATTTAATTCTTTATCTGTTATATATTTTTTTCCAGATAACCTAATTTTTTTTAACAATATTTCATAGCTCATTTTATATCACAAACACATTAAATAATGTAATAATGATATAAAATATTTTTAAAGGTATTCTTTCATATTTATTTTTATTTTATTATAAAAACCAACCAAATATATATTACTTCTAATAATAGGGGGTGTTTTCGTAGGGGGGTTGCTGTCCAATGGTATTAAACAAATATTTTATAATTATTAAAAAAATCACTTTAAAATTTTATTTAACAATAAAAACATCTTTTTAAAAAACCTTTAAACTACAAATATTATTAGTGAGATATTATGAATAGAGTAGTTTATGCAGGATCATTTGATCCACTAACAAATGGCCACATGTGGTTAATTAAAGAGGGTTCTAAGTTATTTGATGAAGTTATTGTTGCAATTGGTGTTAATTATAATAAAAAATACACTTTTACTTTAACTGAAAGAATGCAAATGTTAAAAGATGCAACAAAGGATTACAAGAATATAAAGATTGATTCTTTTGAGAATGATTATTTAGTTGAATATGCTTCAAAAGTTAAAGCAAACTACATTTTAAGAGGTATCAGATCTACTTCTGATTATGAAACTGAAAGAGGAATGAGAAATATTAATAATGATCTAAGACCAAGTATAGAAACAGTATTTTTTATGTGTCCAAGGGAGTTTTCTGAGATCTGTTCTAGTTTAGTAAAAGGTCTTATTGGTTTTACTGGTTGGCAAGAAATTGTAAGACAATATGTTCCAACTCCAGTATATTTGAGTATTTTAGAAAAGTTTGATTCTGTTAAAAGTAAATGATTTTTTTATTTAAAAAAACATTTTCTATTTTTTATTTCTTATAACTATATAAGAGATATATCTTTTTAAAAACTCTTTTACATATAATATATTAATACAATTATAAATATGATCAAATATGAATTGGGCAGAAAATCACGCAAGAGAAATAATTAAAATGTTTCCTGATAAAGAGGAATATGTTTGTGCATCTGGTATAACTCCTAGTGGGTTTATACATGTTGGTAATTTTAGAGAATATTTTACTGTTGACTTAATTGTTCAAGAACTAAGAAAATTAGGAAAAAAGGTAAAACACATTCATTCTTGGGATAATTTTGATCCTTTTAGAAAGGTTCCAAAAAATATTCCTGAAGACAGAAAAGAAGAATATCAAAATTACATAGGAATGTGTATTACTGATATTCCAGATCCATGGAATAAAGAAAAATCATATGCTGACTTTTTTATTAGAAAGTTTGAAGATGAATTACAGAGGGTTGGGTGTTCTGCAGAATATTTGTATCAAGAAAAGATTTATAGATCTACAACTTATAAAGAGGGTATAAAATTAGCATTGTTAAACAGATCAAAAGTTATGGAAATCTATAATCGGTTTAGAAAAGAACCATTAGAGGATAATTGGTGGCCAGTTACGTTATGGTGTGAAAAATGTAATAAGATTACTGATATTATTTTAGGGTATGATAATAACTATACGCTAGAATATAGATGTAAAAATTGTAATCATGAAGGGAAACTAGACTTTTCAAAAAATGGCAATGTAAAGCTTAGATGGAGAGTTGATTGGCCAATGAGATGGGCTTATTACAATGAAACATTTGAGCCTAGTGGTAAGGATCACATGTCTTCTGGAGGATCTAATGATCTTGCAAAGATATTAATTAAGGATGTTTATAATAAACAACCACCATATGTTTTTATGTATGAATTTATTGGTGTTAAGGGTGGCGCAGGAAAAATGTCTTCTTCTAGTGGTAATGTTTACACCATTAGTGATATTTTAAAATATTACATACCAGAAACTTTTAGGTTTTTATATGTATCAACAAAACCAAATTCTAATTTTGATATACAATTAGATGAAAATATTTTCCAAAGGTATGAAGAGTTTTATAGTTTAGAAAAAAAGTATTATGATCATTTAGAATCAAGTAATAAAGAAGAAATAGATATTGATGTTTTAAAAGAGTATGAGATGAGTAATGTTTGGAAAACTGAAAAAAGACCATTTCAACCAAAACCACAAGAAGTTCTTATATTAAATCAGGTTCTTGGAGATGATGCTGTTAATTTTTATATTAAAGTCAATAATCTCACAGAAGAAAACGATCTAAAAAGAGTTAAACAAATTTCAGAGTGTATGAAAAACTGGTTAAATGATTTTGCAACTGAAAAATATGTTTGTAAATCTGAAGATTCTTTTGATGAGGATATAAAAAAAGAGATTATCTCTTTCTTAGAGAATAATGATTATTGTGAGGATTATCAAAATCAATTTTATAACTATATGAAATCTAAAAACATTAATATAAAAGATGCTTTTAGAAATTTTTATGTTCTTTTGTTTAAAAAAAGTGTTGGTCCAAAGTTTTCAAATATTATAGATTTTTTTGGAAAGGATAATGTTTTAGATAAAATAAAAAAGATCTAAAACTTTTTATTTTTTATAAATATTATCGTGATGATCTAACCTTTCAAATAAAATAAAATTCTTCGTTTTATAAATTTTAAATAATAAAACAAAGCTTTTCATAACATGTACTCTTTTATATTCCTTTAAATCATATCTTAAATTTTTATAAAAATCAATTGTGGTTAAATCTCTTGACACTATTTCTTCAACTTTTTTAAAAATAGAAGCATATAATTTTTTATCTTTTTTATGTATTTGCTTCAGTATTTCTATTAAAGAATCACTAAAATCATATTTGAAAGTCATTACAATTAACCCTCTATTTCTTTTTTTATGTCTTTTATAGTTCTAGATCTAAATCCTTTTTTTTTAATATGATAATTACAAGATTCAATTACGTCTTTTATGACTTCTTCTTTTACTTCTCTATCCACAAATTCGTCTCCAAACATTTCTACAAATTTATTTAATGCTTCTCCTTTGTCTTTTAAAGCATATTTCTCTTTAATTACTCCTAATACTCTACTGGTATAGTTATTTGCTCTTAAATTCATAGTTACAACTTTATTCATATAACACCACCTAACATAATATTAGTGGAAGTTATTTTAAATATTTGTTTTAATTAATAATAGATCTAAATTTCTAATTACTAAAACAAAAATAAAAAAAAGTTATTTCTTTAAAATTTTAATAGATAGATCATATATATCTAATAAATATTTTTCCATTTTATGAAAATGTGGAGTCCAAATAAGTTCTGCTAAACTATCACTAATAGTAAATATACAAACAATATCTATTTTTCTATATTCAGCAACCGCATAAAGAGCTGATGCTTCCATTTCCACACAAAGCACATTTTCTTTTTGATATCTTTTAAGTTCTTCTATTGTTTCTCTATAAGGCGCATCAATTGTCCAGCTAGCCCCAATATGATAAGAAAGATCTAATTTATCCATTATTTGTTTTGTTTTTAAAAATTGTTTTTTAGAAGGATAAGCGTATTTGCTTGATTTTAGATAATGATATGAAACTCCTTCGTCTCTAATAGCCTTATCACACAAAACAAACTCACCAATATGTATGTGTTTTTGTAAAGTGCCACAGGTTCCAAAGCTTACAAATTTTTTAACGCCCAGAGCAATTAATTCTTCTAAAATGGTTACAGATATTGGTGCCCCAATACCAAATCTTCCAACAATGCCTATTTCTTTTGATTCTTTTGTATAATAGAGGTTATGATATCCTGTATATATTATCTTTTTTCTCTTAATCAAAAGATCAAATAAATCATTATCATAACAGATCATTACTGCTTTTGGTATTTTAAATTTTGGTAAATTGTTGTTTTTCTTTAAATAATTCAAATAATCTTTTGGATCAAAAAACGCATCATATGAATGTTTATTTTTTATATTTGGAAACATATTTTTCATTATCTTATTTGTTTTTATTTTTTAGATTTTTGGTTAATTTTTTTTGAACAGTTTTATTTTTTAATAATTTTTTCTTTTTCCTAAATATAAAATATAAAATAATCCCAATAGCAATTACAAAAATAACTAAACCAATATTAAATAATTTAATGTGTCCATTAGGAAGACCATCTAAGATCACTGGAACACAAGTACAGGTATTTAGATCCATAGTATATCCAACATCACAAACCCCTCTACAATTACCATTATCAGAATCAAATCTAGAATTACATTCACAGGTTTCAGGATCCATATATTCTGTTTCTTTACAAACAACATCTTTACAAGGATCTACATATTTTTCTATACATGTGCAGTTAATATAATCAAATATTTCTGTATCAAGATCACAAGTAATATTACATTCTGGGTTAACTAAATTTGAATCTATTGGAGGAGTAACAGGATCATTAACTGGTGGCGTTGGTTCTGGAGTTGGTGTTGGGTCTGGATTTGTTGGTGTTGGATCTGTATTATCTGTGTCTTCTTTTACTCCAGATATCTGAAATTCTGAAAAAGAATTAACTTCTGAAATAAATATTTGATATCCATCTTCTATAGTTAATGGTGTTGTTTTTTGTTTAATATATTCTCCGGATTCAAAATGATATAACTTAATATCTTCTTTTACTAAGGAATTGTTATTCATCCAAGAAACAGGTATCTTAAACTTAATTGTATAATTATTATTTTCTTCTAAAGTTCTTGAAAGTTTAATATCATAACAACCATAACTTTTTCCAACAATAAATGTACAGTGTTCTTTTGGTTCTACAAAGAAATGATCTGCACTTTTTGTTATAGTACCAGTTTTTGATGTTTGTTGTATAAATTCCTCTTGCATATCAAAAAATTCTAAAAACTTTGTTTCATATAAAAGATTTTCTATATAAAATTCTTCTGGTTTTTCATTAATTTTTGATTTTATGGCTATAGCATTATAGTTATTAAAATAGTTTTCTTCTAAAATTCCATTGTTATATCCTTTTTTATAGTATAACAGATCAACAACTACTACTTCTCCTGCATTCTCAATAATACTATAAACATCTTGTCCAGAATACAAATGTAAAGCTTCAAGACTTAGATCTCTTCCTTCTTTAAAGAAACCAATTTCCATTTCTTTATATATTTTTGTAGCTGATGCTAATGGTGCTTGATATTCTATTCTTGAAGGATCTATTGTTGGTGATTTTTTTATATCTATTTGTGAGGCTATATTTTTTATATAGTTTCCAGAGCATTTATTTAAATTAATATTATTAAGTTTTAATATTGAATTATTTTCTGCAGTTATACAATTTGGTAACAAATTTGAAGAATTTGTATTTATCTTAAAAATATCATATGCTGAGTTTACTAGATTTAATACTTTAAAGTTAGTTGATTGTAATGTAAAGTTATGATTACCTACAATTATTTCATTAATAACACCATAATTTGAATTATTAATATTTATTAGTCTTACAAGATTTTCTGTTTGATTATTGTTCATTTCTATTTTTGGTATTGTTATATCGTCTGAATCAAGAATATTTATAACATAAGTATTATTTAAACCGTTTACCATTGACATTTCTAGTTGTCCAAGATTTGATTCATTTGAATTAATTAAAGATAATCCATAAACATCTGACATAAATGTCCCTATTAAAAAAAAATTTGTTAAGGTATTTTCATGTAGATCTAGTTTAGAATCTTTAATTTCTAATCCTTTAAACAATGATCCAGAGTTAGAGCTTGTTATTCCTATTTCTACAGCCTCTGTATTTGTTACTACTGAATCATTTTCTATTAAAAAACCAGTTGTGTTTTTTCTTCCTTTTATTTCTGATATTGTTATGTCTGATTTAATATCTACTATTGAGTTATTGATTTTTATTCCTGTTAATAATGAATCTGATAAATTATTATTTGATTTAATATTATATATTATTAATGAATCTGTATCAAAAACTATAGTTTCAGAGTGTTCTATTTCTATTCCATTTGTAGATTTTATATTTTTATTAATATTTTCTATTAAAATGTCTCCTGAAAAGGTTACTCCATTAGATTCAGATATGTGTATTCCTGATAATGTAGACACATCATCTTCTATTCCTTTAATATTGGATACTACAATATCTTCTAAAAAAACATTTGTTGAATTAACAATTAATATTCCTTTTAAATTTGCTTCTTCTATTTTTAAATTTTTAATTACTAAGTTTTCTGCATTTATTGCTTTTATTGGAGAGTTCTCTTGTACTGGTGATTTAATAATAACATTTTCATTTTCTCCAATAATTGTAAAATTATTAGAATAACTTAGATCTATGTTTTCTACATATGTGCCTTCACACACAATAATTGTTGGATTATTAATTGATAAATTTCTAATATCTGCTATTGCAGAAAATATTGAAGAATAGTTTGGGTTTTGGCATTGAGTTGCTTGCCCAGAAACACCATCACCTACATAAAAGGTTGGGGAAAATGCAAAGATGTTTTGTGCAAAAAGAATTATAGTTATTAATATTAAGAATATATTTGTTTTTTTCATTTTATTGTGATCTCTCCATATATATATTATAAATGTTACAATAAAATAAATTTACCAAATATTTATAAAATAAGTAGATTTAAAAGAAATAGAAAAAAAAATAGAAAAGATCTATTTTTTAAATGGTTTTTTAAGATATATAAAAGCCCCAATTGAAATTAAAACAATTATTCCAATTATCCAAAGAAGAGCATTAGATTTTTCTTTTGGAGTTTCTGTTATTGGCTCTTGATCTATATTCTCATATATTGGTTCTTCTGTTATTGGAGTATCAATTACAGCTAGTGTACCCATACTAAATGTTTGATTGTTTGCTATGGTGTTAATTTCTTTTGGCACAGTATAGCTTATTTCTTTAACCTCTCCTTCTTTAATATTAAAGAATCTAAATAGTACTACTGGATCGTCATTAAGAACTTCAGAGACTGGAATATTAAATATAATTTCTGATACTGATTGAGCAATATCTTTTGAAATTTCTTCAATATAGATTAGTTCTTCTAGATCTTCTTTTGCTGTTATTTTTGTGGTTATAAGACTAACTGTTTTTTTTGTGTTGTCTTTATCTATTATTTCATATGTGTTTAAATTTATTGAAATAAAAGCAACATCTGTTTCTTTATTTTTTAATAGATCATTTAATGTTTCTTGTGTTTCTGAATCTAGACTTAACTTAAGTTTTTCTAGATCTGTTTGAGTAAAGTTTTCTGTTATTGTTTTTTTTGAAATTATTGTAAGATCTTCTTTATTTGTTTCTTTTCCAAATAATGTATCTAAATCTACTGAAGAAAATATTTTTTCTTTTTCTGTGTTACTTACTTGTGTAGTTGTTTCTTGAGCTGTTGTTTCTGTAGTTCCAGAAATTCCACCTGATGCTCCAGAAGAACCTCCACTAGATCCACCGGATGATCCGCCAGTACCTCCACCACTTGGTGGTGTTGTTATTGTTACAGAAAGGTCTACACACTCTGGTCCAGCACCATATTCAAATATTGCTGTTTGCCCACTATCAACATTATTTACATAAAATTTAATTACATCTCCATTTGTTAGTTCTCCTTGAACTAACAATGGCAATCCATCTTTACCAAAATTTCCATTTAGTGTTGCAACTGGATTTTGAGAATTGGTTATAACTTCTCTTCCAGTTATTCTTGCTGATACAAGTGTTTCATTCGGAGCAGGAGCTCCATTAATTAAAACATCTCCACAAAATTCATGAGGGAATCCTGGTATTGCAGCAACTGCTGGAAGTATTGTTAAAATAAAGAACATCATTATTATTAATTTTCTCATAATTTTATATCACCCCTCTATTTAAAAATCCTAAATTAAAAAAAAATAGGGAAAAAAGAAAAGCAAGATTTTACTTGCTTTAATCTACTTCAACTATTGCAACTGGTTGACTATACCAATCTGCTTGATTCATATTTACCCAATATCCTTGATCATAGTTTAGTGTTGTTGTCCAATCAGTTATTATATTTGATTTATACCAATCATAAACTGTTGTCAGTCCTAAATTACTTCCTTCAATTAATTGAGCAAATGCTTGATTTATGGTATTAGATTGCATATTATATGGAATACTAATTAGATTCCAACCAGTTGTTAGTTCTTTTTGATCCATTGTAATTGCATCGTCTGGATTTACGTTTGCAAAGATCATTCCTAAAACACTTGTTGTATTATTTGTTTTAATAAATATTGCATCAACAGGAGAAAGATCTTCAATATCAGCAGTTACAAAACCATCTTTTGTATGTTTATATAATTTTATTGGATTGCCATCATAGATTGTGGTATTTACATCTATAAAATATGCTGTTGAAACTAAATTCCAACCTTCTGATAATGCAAAGCTATCATCAAATCCATGTATTTCAAATGGTGTTTCAAATAAATTTGCATCATCTGTAATTATTGTAACATTACTATCAATTCCTGTAGTGTTACTGGTGATTTTTATATTTGCACCATCACTTGCAGATTCAGCAGCATCTGTGAAATTGATTGCAGTCAAAAAACCAGTCCAATTTTCAAATGCTCCAGCATCTAAATAATTTGCATCAAAGATT
>CAZPGO010000037.1:0-4192 GCA_964586355.1 uncultured archaeon | reverse complement strand
CCATCCAAAATGTACGTCGCCCCCGCCGACAGGAGGAACAGGGCAACAATTTAATGAAGTTTCATTCTGTTCTTCTTCTTTTGGAAGAATTTCTGATTTAGGCTTTTTGATTATGAAAGAAAAGTCCAAACTTTGTTGATTGGGCGTTTCGACTAAAAAATCCTCACAACACGCCGGGTTTTCTTCACAAGTAATGCACGGTTCGGGTGTGGGTTCTATTGTAGGTTCGGGAGTTGATGTTGGTTCTGGTTCTAGAGTTGGATTGGGTGTTGGTTCTAAAGTTGGATTAGGTGTTGGTGTTGGAGGAGAATAGCACCCAGGAGGGCAATTTAACGAAAATTTCCAAGAACTTCCTGGCAAAGGAGAGTCTACTGTGACTAAGGCTGTAGTGGGCAAGCTCGTTAGCTTATTTATTTTTAAAACGCCTTTTCCAAGATTACTAACAACAGGTGGATAACCTTGTTGCGTTAGACTGGAGTTGAAAGAAGAGTCTCCGCAAAAACCACTGTCTTGAATAACCCCATCATATTCCACGGTAATTCTACACGGTATAGTGTTCAATGGATCTCCACCGGGGGCAAAATCATAATTTAGATTATAAGTTCCTATGCAAGTGTTTAAATTTAATATTCTTTTTTCTTGTATATTAGACATAAATTTTCCTTATTTTTTGTTATACCCTGGTTGACCTTCTAGTTTAACTATGTGTAGTTGATCTTTTGCTCTTGTATAAGCTACATACTTTGAATTTTCTTCTTGTTCTAGTTCATCTTCTGTTACTGCTTTTGGGGAGGGAAAGTTATCATCTCTTAATATAAAAACTCTATCAAACTCCAATCCTTTAGATTTGTGAGAGGTGGTCAGAACGACTGGCTTTTCTTTCTCCATTTTTTCTTTATAAGATTTGGCATCCCTTTCGTTTTCTTCTATATTTAGACCAGATAACTTATCTTTTAACCATTTTAAAAAGCTTTCTATGTCATTTTTTGAATTAGAGTAACCATAGCTTTCAACCAACCCAGACAAAACCAAATAGGCTGTTGATTCATTAACAGAAGAAAATTGGTCTATACAACTTAGCAATGCTTCGGTTGTTTCCTTGAGTTCTTGTAAATATGCTTTTTTAGAACTCTGATCCCCATAGCTCTCTATTTCGTCGTCTAAGTGAGATTGTAAGGCATAATATAATTCTTGGATACTGTTATTTGGTTTTAACTTTTTAAAATTCATTATTTTTGTAGCATGTTTAATTAATTCATTGGCCAAATCTTTACCTAAAATAACAAATGGTATCCCTCGAGACAATAATTTTAAAGCAGCATGTGCCAAAGGTTGATTTGTTCTAGATAAAAAAGCGGTTTCTGGCATTTTTTTATCTTCATTTTCTTTTTTAAGACTTGAAAAAATATCTTCGTACTCTACTTCTTGATCTGTTACCTCTCCCTCTTTTCCATCTTCAAATACTCTGCCTTTTAAGTTATTAACTTTTGTAGACTTATTTACAAAATCTATAATATTTTTTCTAGACCTGTAGTTTGTACTCAGAGAGTGTTCTACTTCTTTTTCCCCGCTTAAGTTGGCTAGTTCTGAAGATAGGCTATTAAACGCTTTCGTATCTGCTCCTCTAAATCCATATATGGATTGATTTTCGTCTCCTACTGCAACTATTTTTGCCCCTGCTTGAGACAGTTTTCTTAATGTTATTTTTTGACACTCATTGAAATCCTGTACCTCATCAGCAAGGACAAAGTCATATTTAGGCCAATGAAGCTTGTCGGCATATATGGCAGCATACCAAAGATCATCTGTGAAGTCTCTGTGCTGATTTAAATCTAATTTTCTGATAATTCCATTTTTATCTCTTACTTCATGTTGAATGTTTGTAGCTCCTGGATAGGTTTCTTTTAAAATCCAGGTTGTAGCAGCTATAATTTCTTCTTTAAAATCTTTACTTCTTATATCATATCCAAGATAGCCTGACAAAGAGTTTAAAAGTCTGCTCAACCATTCTCCTGATTGATATTTTGATATTCTTTTCTTAACTTCAGATAGCTCAGAGTCTATATTATACTTATTAAAGACCTGATTTATTTTTTCGTTAATTTTATCATCTTTTGGATTTACAGAATTACTTTTACATAACTCTGCCAATCTGATGACTTCTTCTTTAAAAGAATATCTAATTGCTTTAATTAAACTTTTAATTGTTTTATCGCTGGTTTCTATTCTTTGTTCGTCTGGAATGCCAAATCTAGCTGAACAAAGATTTTTAAATTCCTTGCTATCGGCAATTATTTGTATTTTACTTTCTATTTTTTTAAAGCTTTCTTTTGATATGCCAACCACTCTATCAGTTTGAGCTATGTTTAAGGAATTTTTGCTATGCTTTAAAATTTCTCCTAAAAAACCATTTGTTGTTTTAACTTGAACCCAAGATGGAAACTTTTCTGTAGCTTCTATTTTATTTTTTGTATTAAAAACAAGGTATAGCCATTTTTGGCCTGGTTTGCCGTATTTCCAAGCTAAATGTTTTAGCATGGTGGTTTTCCCAGATCCAGCCAGTGCTCTTATAACTATGTGTGAGTTTGATCCAGAGTTAACTATTTTTTCAAATTTTTTATCTATTTCTTTTTGTTCTATACTTAATTTTTCCTCTGGCAATACGTGCTTAGACTTCGGATCTTGTGTAGGATCTTGTTTTGGGTTTTCTTTTATATTTATAGAAGATTTTAGTTCATCAAAGTTGTTGCTGCTTACTGCCTGATTAAACTCGTCTCTTATTGATTTTATTACACCTTTGATTTGATCTGTGCTTAAAGCGCCAGTGGAATTTGAATCTAAACCATAAAATTTCCATCCATTTGGTATTTTTTCTATTATGGCCTTTTCTCCTTCGATTAAACCATGAATAGATTTTTCTACAATTCCTGCTATGTATTTGCCAATTGTTGGTTTTGTTATTTTGGGCGTTATTTTTGGCAACTCTTTGGTTTGAGATTTTGGCTTATTTTCTTGTTCCCTTATTGCTGATTGTAGCTCCTCGAAGCTAACAACTTTTTTTATTCGGCTTGGGTAGTATTCAGAACTTGGATCATTCCACGAATCCCGCAACATTTTTAAGTAGTATAAAGGCACAGCAGAAGAATCTTTTCCTTTAAACTTTCCGCTTGGGAGTATAAACTCTAAAAGCAAAGATTCATATTCTAAATTTTCATTTACTTTTTTTTTTACAAAGAGATTGACATTCTTCATAGTCATTTCTTGATAACTTCCACTTTTTAAGATCTTTTTGTTTTTTTAGATATTTTTGAGCTTCTTCAATGGATGGAGATTTGTCTTTTTTAAAATATCTTTCTAGGTGTCTTTTTATAAAAGGAGAAATTCCTTTTTTATTTAATTTTTTTTTTTAGAAACCTGTTTGTTTTCTAAATATGGAATTTCATCAACATACTCAACTCCACTACTCCATTTTTCTTGAGGGAACTGTGTTTGTTTTTTAACGCTATCCCACCAATCTGTTTCTGAGTTTTCTTTTTTTACTTTATCTTTGCCTTCTTCATCCTCATCTTCATCCTCATCCTCATCTTCATCCTCATCTTCATCTTCATCTTCCATGTCTTCATCTTCCATGTCTTCATCTTCATCTTCCATGTCTTCATCTTCCATGTCTCCATTCATTTTGCCGCAACCACATTTTTTCATTTTTTTACAACCACATTTATCATTTTTTTTCTTTTTCTTTTTAATGATTGCATCTTGTAGTGCTTTTGGAAGTTTTTTTTGTGCGGCTGTTAACTCTTCTTTATTTTCTTTTTCTTCTTTATTTTCTTTTTCTTCTTTATTTTCTTTTTCTTTTTTTTCTGATAAATTAAAACCTGAGATGCCTAGGTTTGGTTTTTGGTATATACCTAAATTTGTAAAGCCAAAAGACTCATTTAAATTTTTCCAATCTTTATAATTTAACATGCATCCCCCAATTTAAAAAAAAAATATATATATTTTTAAAAAAAAAAAATTTTTTTTTTTTTTTTTTTTTTTTTTTTTTTTTTAGTTATAAACAAAAAAGAAGATCAATATCAACCCCTAAATAATTTTAAAGATAACTATTACAATTCTGGAGAAATTTCCATACAAATAAAAAAGGGATTTTTTTCAAAAATTTATGTAGGAAATATTGTTTATAATAAAAAAA
>CAZPGO010000036.1:0-4916 GCA_964586355.1 uncultured archaeon | reverse complement strand
ATAAGAGAATTGGAATAGAAAATTATTCTTTTTTTTCAAAGGGCACATTACTTAATCACAAATTAGTTTTTAATAATCCTAAATGTGCTTTTTCAAAGGAAGGTTTTGCTAATGTAGAACCAATTGTTGATTCTTTTGTTGAAGGTATAATTTATAAAATAAATGAATTGGGTTTAGAAAAATTAGATGTTTATGAGTTGGTATCAGAAAAAGAATATAAAAGAGAACAAATGTATATTGATTCTAAAAAAGGCAAAATAATTTGTGAAGTTTATATTGCAACAAATATTAATGAAGGATTAAAACCAAGCAAAACATATATTTCTAAATTATTAGATGGGAAAAATTATTTGTCCAAAGAATATATAAATTTTTTAGAAACGGTAGAAACAATAGATTAATAGTAAATGATTTATAATTAAAACGTGTTATTATATAAAAAAATTAGTTTTAATTTTTGATTAAATATTATAAAATAAATTAAATGTGACAATTATGTTAGAAATATTATTTTACTTAGCAATTTCATTAATAATTCAATTAATAATGTTTATTCCTGCGTTTTTATTTAAGACTGATAAGCTGACTGATCTAAGCTATTCTTTGTCTTTTATTATTTTAGGTGTGTTTGCTTTTTTTAGTGTTCAATATAAGGTTGTTAAATTAATATTATTATTAATGATTCTTTTATGGGCCCTAAGGCTTGGAGGATATTTATTTTATAGAATAAATAAGCTTGGAAAAGACACAAGATTTGATAATATAAGAAATAGTTTTTTTAAATTCTTGGGATTTTGGGTATTACAAGGTATTTCTGTTTTTGTAATTCTTATTAATTCATTATTAGTATTTAATACAAATAATCTTCTTTTTAATTATTTAAGTTTAGTTGGTCTATTTATATTTATTCTTGGACTATCAATAGAAGGAATTTCAGATATTCAAAAATTTAATTTTAAACAAAAAAACAAAGATATTTGGATTAATGAAGGATTGTGGAAATATTCAAGACATCCAAACTATTTTGGAGAAATGCTTTGTTGGATAGGAATCTTTGTGTTTTCTTCTTTTTATTTGAATACAATGAATATAGTTTATTCATTAATTAGTCCATTATTTATTGTATTTTTATTACTTTTTGTAAGTGGAATACCTACTTTAGAAAAAAAATATGATCATAAATTTAAAGATAACCCAGATTATTTAAAATATAAACAAAAAACAAATTTTTTGTTCCCAATTAAACTTAAAAAATAAAAGACTATTTCTAATTATGAAATATTTTTTTATTTTTTTAAAAAGCAGTTTTTTTAAATAAGAATATTTATAAATTTATTGTATATTATATTTGTGTGATTTGATATGGCTATAAAAAAAAACTCTGTTGTAAAAACAAAAAAAATAAATCCGAAAAACATAAATGAAAAATCTAAAAGTTATTTTTTTAATTTTGTTGAATCAAAACCATTTAATATAGTTCTTTTAATTCTAGCATCACTTTGTGTTTTTTCTTCTTTAATATATAGTTTTTGGTCTTATTTAGGAAAAATTGGTGATTTTGGAATTAGTTTCTATTTATTAGTTCCAAGTTTGATTTTTTTAATGTATTTCTTCAAATTTAAATTAAATTCGTTTTGGTCAAAATTAACACAACACACAGTCAATCTTGTAATTGGGTTACTTTTGTTATTTGTTTTTTTTACGGTTTTTGAAAATATTTTGTGTTGTAGTGGTTCTTTTGATTTGATTACATTAATTTTGGGTCCAATTTTAATAATAATTTTATTATTTATTTTACTATATTTAATTTTATCTTTATTTAAAAAACAAAAAGTAATTAATGATTTGCAATTGTTTAACATAGTGTTTTTCTTTTCACTTTTTGCATTATTAGTAATTATTTTATACCCTTTTTTTTTAAATATGTCATTATTTTTTTAACTTTTTTTTAATATTAAAAGAAAAAAGTTTTATTTCTTATTAAAAAAAGTTTTTTTTTATGTTGTGTTGGTTTTTTATATTTTTCGTATTTTAAATTTGATATAATTAACAACATTTTATAAATTTAAATATTTTTGTTGTTTTTTAAATTGTGTTATGTTATGAATGTAAATTCTTTACTTTTAGATCTAATAAAAATAGAATCATTTAGCTTAAATGAAACAAATGTTTGTAATTATGTTTATGATTTTTTAAAAAAACATAAATTTGATGCAAAAAAACAATTTGTAACTAAAAATACATTTAATATCATTGTAAAAATTGGTAAGCCAAAAATCTATTTTTCTGCACACTTAGATACAGTTAAGCCATTTTTAAAAGCATATCAAACAAAAGACAAAATATTTGGAAGAGGTGCTTGTGATACTAAATCTTCTGTTGCCTGTATGTTAACTGCAGCAATATTAGCTAAAGAAAAAGGGTATACAAATTTTGGTTTGATTTTTACTGTTGATGAAGAATATACTTTTACTGGAGTTAAAAAATTAGTTAAAACTGAAAAAATTCCATTTGTTATTGTTGGAGAACCAAGTGATTGTAATATATTTTATGGTAATTTTGGTGGACTGGTATTGAAATTACAAACAATTGGTAAAAAGGCACATAGTAAAGATCCAAAAAAAGGAATTAATGCAATTGATAAGATGATTGATATTTTGCCATCTGTAAAAGATGTGTGTAAAGATTCTAATCTAAAAGATCTGTGCTCTAATATGTCAATTGTTATGATAAATGGTGGTATTGCAGAAAACATAATTCCTGATTTTTGCGAAGCTAAATTAAGTTTTAGATTATCTCCAAAAGACAAAACTGATTATATTAAAAAAGTTAAAAATATTGTTAAAAATAAAGCAAAAGTAATTGTTGGATTAAATTTTCCAAGTGCAATTTCAGATATTCCAAAAGAAATTAATTTTATTAAAAAAAGATCTATTACAAAAGTTGGTACTGAATTATCCTATTATAAAAAAGGAATAGTTATTGGTCCTGGATCATTAGAGTTTGCACACAAAGATAATGAGCAAATTAAAAAGTCCGAGTTAAAAAAAGCAACTAATATTTATTTTAAAATAATTGAAAATTATCAATCTAGTTAATAATTTAAATGTGTTTCTGTTTGAAAATTGATTTAAAAAAAATATTGTCTGAAATTAAAGACATAAGATGTGGAAAAATTGCACCATTATATCTTTATGGGACAGAAAATATCTGTAAGTATTATTCAAAAATAGATCTTAAAGATAAAACTGTTCTTACAATTGCAGGGTCAGGAGATCAAGCAGTTAATGCTTATTATTTTGGTGCAAAAGAAGTGGTTTGTTTTGATATTAATAAATTGTCTAAGCACATGCTGTTTTTAAAAATAGAAGCAATAAAAAATTTAGAATATTCGGATTTTATTCAATATTTTGGAAATGGTATTAAAGAGGTTTCATTAAAATATGAAATTTATGACGAATTTAGATCTAAATTACCAAAAGACACTAAAGAATTTTTTGATTTAGTTTATGCTTATTTTAAAAATGATGGTAAAAAATTATTTAAGTCAGAATTATTTTTAAAAAGAGAGCTTTATTCTAGACCTAAAAATTTGTGTGATCAAAATTATTATTTAAGATCTGAAAAAGATTATTTGTTATTGAAGAAAAGATTAGGAGGCAAGAAGATTAAATTTATTAATGCAGACATTTTAAATTTAAGACAAAAGATTCAACACAAATTTGATATCATTAATATTTCTAATATACCTAATTTCATTTTTAAATATTTTAAACAGGATTATAATAAATTAAAAGATTTGTTTGTAGAAATTAGTAAATTGTTAAATAAGAATGGAGTTATTATTTGGTACACGTATGCAAAAAGCACATATCCAAGTAAAGTTGCAAAAATGCCACCCCCATTCACTTACAAAAAAAACATTAAGTATTTATTAATGATCTTAAACTTTAAATCAAAGTTTTATTATTTAAAAACCGTTCATTTAGATGAAAATAGGAAAGGTTTTGATCGAGCGATTATCTTACAAAAATAAATCTAATTAAATAGTTTTTATTTTATTTCTTTTCTAAACAAATAAATAACATCAAAAGCATTAAACTTTTTTTTAATTTTTTCTTTAAGAAAAGGATCATACTCAGATCTTATTTTTAGTTTTTTTGCATCCTTGTAATTAGTTTCAGAAATTATTTCATATCCAAAATCTTTATAATTTTTAGAAACATCTTTATGATAGATCTGAACAAAAATTAATGGTTTGTAGTTATTTTTCAAATAAAATTTTTCTGCAGATCCCCACGCCCCTAACTCTATATAATCTTTATTTAATTTTTTTGCTTGTTTTTCAAAAAAAGAAAGTAATTGAGTTCCAATTTTTTTAGATCTATATTTTTCTAAAACAGCCATTTCTCCAATTAAAATCTTATTTTTTTTAATATATCCAAAAATAATTCCAACAATCTTATTTTTATCATAAGCTCCTATAAATAAAGAAGGTTCTCTATTATAATTTTTTTTAATATATCCAAAAGATCTATACCTTTTTTTGTGATTTGGATTAAGAATCTTTTGTTGAAAATTGTCTGTTAATTTTAAATCTTTTTTAGGGATAATTATAATTTGCATAATTTATAGAGATTATAAATTTATTTAAATATTCCTTATTTTGCACTTTTAACTTTTTGGAAAGAGAGCACATAAAATTTTATTTCTGGCTCTGAATGTAAATATCTTTTTCTTTTTAGATCTATATTTTATAAAAACATACCTTTAAACACATTTTGAATATATATTCTATACAGCAAAATAAAAAAAGAGGTTTTTAAGATGAAAATTGCAATAACTAGTAAAAACAATAATTCCGATTCAGAGATTGATCCTGCTTTTGGAAGATGTAAATATTTTTTAATATTTGA
>CAZPGO010000035.1:0-30422 GCA_964586355.1 uncultured archaeon | reverse complement strand
TTATTTCAATTCTATATGTTTTCAATCATTTCAACCGTGGGATTATTTCTAAACTTGTTTGTTTTAAAGATCTTAGTGGATTACACAAATATGTGGTATATATTTGCAAAAGGTTTTGCAATAGTAGTAGGATTTGTTTGGAATTATACTGCTAATAAAAATCTAACATTTAAAGAAAAAAAAGAAAAAATATGACCACAAAAAAACAAATGAAAAAATATGCTAGAATCGGTATACTTATTGCTATATTTGAATTAATATTATTATTTATATTAGTAGATTTTTTTAAAATCTTTTATTTATTAGCAGTAACAATATCTTTTATGGCATCATCATTTACTGGTTTTATTTTTCAAAAAAAATATACTTTCTGTAATCAGAAAAAATGTGTTTTTAGACAATATTCCAAATACATAACAATCTATTTTATTGGATTAATTATAAATTTGTTTTTAGTAGGATTTATTGTATCAATATTAAATATTTGGTACATATTTGCACAAATAATTGCAAATTTTATTCTATTTTATTGGTATTTTTTTGCAAATAAGAAAATTACCTTTAAATAACTAAAAAGAAAAATTATTTAAAGATAATAACTATAATATATTAGATAAAATATGGAATATATTGACTGGATTATTTCTTCAGTAATTTTTTTAATAGTAATTTCTTTTGTAATAATAACTTTACCACAAACATTAGATCTTACAGATAATCAAACACCAGACATTAGTGCAAACACTATTTCTTTTGAGATTGCTGATTTTTATGACCAATACACTGTTAAGTTAAACAATACTGATCAAGAAAATTATCCGTTTAGATTAAAAATAGATGAAAATACAATTAAATCTAATAATCCAATTATAAAAGATAATTATGTCTATGGCACAATAAATAAACAAACAGAATTATATGCAAATGAAAAACTTACAGATACAAAAAACACTCTTGGTACAAAAGTAATTGATGAGTCTTTTTTAAATGGAGAATTTAATTATTTTGATGTTAATTTTGGAAACACACCAACAAATATGTATGACACCATTTATTTAGAAGCAAACACACAACTGATCTCAAAAAAAGAGTTTAGAGATGTTATTGGGGTTATTGATTTTATGGGTTCTAGTCTAAATATAAAATTTAATTATAATGAAGACACTAACAGTTACTATGAATGTGAAATTAAAAATAATCAACAAACACTTAAAGAGATCTCCAATGGAATAATAATAGATTCAGAGACAAATAATATAATTACAACAAAATCTTGGAAAAAAGTTTATTTTGGATCAAATAAATTAAGCAAGATTTCTTTTTGTTATGTGGATAAAACAACAAATTTAGATCTTAATTCTACAATAGATGTTGGAAAAATAATTATTGAAAATACCGATACAATCAACATCTCAAAAATTCTTGGTTTTGAAAGTAATGATCTACATTCAAAAAGTGCAGATAAAACAATAGAATCTAATGAGTTTTATGTGGAGATAGAGGATACAAATGCAAATATTTCTTTTTTAAAAATAAATTATAATTTATCATTTGATTTTTCTGAAATTTTAGTTGTGCCAGATTCAAAAGAAATAGCTATAATAAAAAACAACACAGAAAAAGAAAAATTGATTTTTTTTTCACAAACTAAAGAGTTTTGGGCTTTTAAGGATGAAACTGATTCTTTAATTATTGATCTTGATTATAATTTAGGAATAGATCTAGATGTTAATTTCACAGAAGATCTAAAACTTTGGTTGGATGCTTCTTCGCTTAGTTTAAATGATAATGATCTTGTTAGTAGTTGGACAGATCTTAGTGGAAATGATAATCATGCTATACAAGATAATGACGGTAATAAACCGGTTTTTAAAGAAAATATTTTAAATGGAAAACCAGCTATATTATTTAATAATTCAGCATTACTTACTGAAAATAATTTTTCTCTAAATGATTGGACAATCTTTGTATTATTCAAAGATCATTCAACAGTATCGACATTTGAAAGAATACTAGATCATAGTTACACAAACGGTTTTTGGTTAGGAAGAAATGGTAGCTCTGCAAATTCCTGGGGTGGTGGTGTTAAAGAAACAAGTGTACCATACGGTAGATTTATTTCAATACCTGATGAACAATGGCACATAATTCAAAATATAAGAGAAGGAACAACACATAAAATTATTTCTGGCACCGAAGAAGTAACAGGAACAGTAACTTCAACCACCACTAGTGAAAACACTATCGCAATTGGTTCTTGGAACAGCTTAAATGTTGATCAAAGAGCAACAGATATGCATATTTCAGAAATATTACTTTTTAATTCAGCATTATCTGATTCCAACCGTTTACTTGTAGAAAACTATCTTTCTCAAAAATATGATCTTGATGTTAACTCTGGAGTAAATTTTGAAAATAAAAAAATTGAATTAATAGATCTAAATACAAATAGAAAAAAAATAATAATTGATTTCTTTGATTCAAATACAAATTTACCAATTGATTGTAATTATACTTATAAAAATAATAAAATTACTATTAATAGTTGTTCAAATGATGCACTAATAAAAATAAGATCTAGAGATCTTGAGGTTACTGATTACACAGACTATCCAAATATAAATATTATAAAAAATAAGGAAAGGGTTGTTTTTGAAGAATATATAAACAACTTAGATCCAAATAATTATTTCTTAGAAATAAAGGATCAAAAAACAATTGATCTAAAAAAAGGTAGAGAAATTAATATGGAAAATAAAATATATTCTAATTATTTTAAATATATTGATAATTTTGGAAATAATTATTTAGTTAATCTGCTAATTAAACCATTTAATTTCGCAATTGACACCAATACTCCAGATATAGAGAGTGGCATAGTTACTTATTATGATTTTAGAGATAATAAATCATTAATATTAAAAGATAAAATTACTGATAATGATGGAAATATTTTTGGATCAAATATCATAGATTTTTACAAAAAAGAGAACATTATTACTAATAATTCTGGATATTTTAATGGATCTGATACATATGTAAGAATACCAACAAAAGATTTTAATGGAGATTCTGGAACAATAAATATTTGGGTAAAACCTATTACAATTACCCCTCAAACAATGATCTTTGGTCATCAATTGATAACAAATAGACTATATATCGGCTTTTCAGCTTCAAGTGTTTTATCCTTGGGCGTCTCAACAGCAGCAGCAATTAACACTAATGCAGTGGTTTTAGAAAATGAATGGAGTAATCTTACCTTAACTTATGATTCTGGAAATTATTATTTTTATAAAAATGGAGTTCTAACAAAAACAGGAACTTATACAGGAAATATTATTTTCCAAGGATATGCTGATCTTGGGTGGGCTGGAAACAGTGGTTGGACAAATAAATTTAATGGATATCTGGGCGAAACAAGAATCTATAATAGATCTCTAAATTCTTCAGAGATCTCTTACTTATACACTAAAAAAGAAAAAGAGTATAGATGATTTTAACTAAGACCAAAAACAAATCTTAACACTAAAACCAAAACACATAAACCAACAGCTAAAGCTATAACTGTTTCTGGAGTTAGTTTTGGTCCATTAAGCCCTTCTTTAAATTTCATTATCCCTATAGCAGAACTTGGTCCTTGTTGTGCTGATTTGTTATATTTCATTTTCATATTTCATCACTTTTATAATAAACATTAATATATATAAAAAACAAAACTATTTTATAATAATCTTTTATTATATTTATAGATAGAAAAAATAAAAGAGAACAAAAATGGATCAAAATAAAAAAAAATGGACTGGCAGAATAATTTTTTTAATTATTATAATAATAATAACTTTATACATTCTTATTTGGTCAGGAACAATAAGATGCAGAGTAATTCCTGGAGGGTGTAACATTTACTGGGGTATTCAAACACTAGCAACTGGAAAAAACCAACCAAGTGTTTTAATACTTTATGACCCCACAGATACTGAGGCTATGGGAGATCCAGAACTATTAAAAGATGTGCTTTCTGATAGAAAATTAATCGGTGCAACAGTTAACACAGGAAACATAAATTACTTAAGCCCAGACCAATTAAAGAACACAAGCTTAGTTATTGTTGACAAAGCTAGAAAGGTTTCAACCTTACAACTATTAACTTTTATAGACTATGTAGGTCAAGGTGGAAGACTAGTTTGGATTGGTGACTCTGGAACCATTAAGGGTCAAGGCGATCAATATTTTGATAGTAATTCGGAGATCTATCCTTATAACAACGGATGGGTAAGAGTTACAGAAAATAACACATTATTGAAATTTAATGAGTTTATTGGAGTAAACTATGTTACAAACTTTTGTGATCTTAAAGAATGTGGCCCAAAAGTAATTACTGGTAAACTTGTCTCTCATGGAAATAGTCCTTTAATTTTTGGTCTTAATCCAAATTTACAGATCTATGATAATTATTCAATAGTTAAAACCATAGATTCCAGAAGCCTAGTGCCTTTAAAAATAGACTATAGCACAAACCTTTTTGATAATAATCAGAAAAGCTATGGTTCTGTTTTTCCTGCAATAGTTACCACAAACTCTAATAGAGTAGCTTATTATGCTATTCCTCCTGAGTATTTAGTAGAAGAAGATGATAAACAAAAATTTATATCTATTATATCTAATATGTTTGATGGTATGGTGAATTAAAAAGTGATTATTTTTGATTAAATCTCTTGAATTAACAATAGCTTTAGTAATGTTATTTGGTTTTTTGGTATTTGCTTATCAGATGTATGGTTCCTCTAATTGTAATTTAGAATATGAGCAGCAATATCAAAATATTATTAACCTTCTAGCAAAAGATTCTGGTTTTAGAGAGTCTGTTAATTTAAAGAATGTTGATTTAGTTTATGATATCTTTTATCCATACATAAATCAAAACTACCTAATTAGTGTTTGTGAAAGTTTAGACGATAATTGTGTTTATAGTAGTGATGAGGTAATAACTACTAAAAATATTGCTTATGATTATTATTTTATAGATCTCAATAAAACACTATATATTATTATTTATTAATGTGAAATGAATGAAATCAAAAGGCTTTACATATATAATAGTTACAATAATTTTAATTATGTCAATTACTGGTGTACTAATATTAAATAATCAAAAACAAGTTTCTCAAACAGATTATAAACAAGAAATGCTTGCTAGTAATTTTAATAATGAGTTTGAGGTTCTTTTAAATAGTGATCTTTCAGAAGAAACTATTGATGAAAAATTACTAAATATTTATAATTATATAAAATCACATTCACAAGAGGTTAAGTTTTGTACGATAATAGAAGACGAGAATTGTTTTTATTTTAGCAACTATACAGGAAATACTTGTAATTTAATAAAAGATGAGGAAATTATTAACCAAGTAGCAAATAAAAACACTCTAAAAACAGATAGGTTTATAAATAATACGAATATATATTTATGTAATTGTACATATATAGACATTAGTGGATATTATTTAAATATATATAATAATAAAAATCAAATTACACAATTAAAAAATTGAGGTTATAAATATGTCAGGAACACAAAATATAATAGATGAAATAGAAAAACTAAGCAATTCTGTTATTGCAAAATTAGAGATTTTAAGAGTATCTCAAAATGATGAGGACACCATTAAAAAAGAGCTAGAAAATATTAAAAAAAAATTAGATGATGGAGATATAAGTAAATTTTCTTATGCAACAATGTTAGAAATAAACAAAAAAAGAGTTGCAGCAAACACAAATGCTAAAAAAGAAGCCTGGGATGATATTGCTGAAACTGTTAATAGTATTAGTGATAATCTTGCAAAACTAAAAGAAGAATATAATAAAGTTGCAGAAGTAGAAGGAGAAGAAGAAATAAAAATAGACCAATAATGTCTCTTCTTACTATTATTTTTTTAAAGATTATTTATGAACTTACCATCTAGAAATGATTCGTCAAAATTACTAGAGCTCATAACAGAAATTAAAGAAAATGAAAATCAAAGAACCGATAAAGAAAAAGAGCTTTTTGAAAAATTAGCAAAAAAAGAAATCACTACTTCTCAATTATTAAAAGAACTAGATAAAGATGATTCTTTAAAAAAAAGCAAAGATCTTTGTAAAATATTTTTAAATTTTTTTTTAGAGTATAATAATAAATTATTGGATATTTCAAAAAATTTAGATATCCCATATACCACAAAATATAAAAGGTATAAAAAATCCAAGTATGTAAAAGTAATTTCAGAAATAAAAAAATTATTTAAAACCAAAAAGAAAATAAAAGTAGAAAAACCAGAAATAAAAAATATAACAACTAATTTTTCTACACAAAAAGCTTATGTTAGTAAAGAACAAAAGAGATTCACTGATAGCATAACAAATCTTTTTGCTCTTAGAGGTAAAAAAACAATTACAAAAAAAGAAGTTAAAAAAGAAGACGCAATTTCTACAATATCAAAACATGATAAAAGACCAGAGTTTTCAACACCTAAAGAACTACAACCAGAAAACTATCAAGTATTAATACCTGGTTTTGCTTATGCTATGATTGAAGAAAAAGAAGGGGAAAGAAAATATATAGTTGTTGAACCAGAACTAAATGACGAAGAAAAGAAAATATTAGAGGATACAAAACAAGAACTAATAAACAAAATATCATTAATGGATCTAAAAGATGAAAATAGTTTATTAAAACAAGTAAAAAAAATATTTAGTAAGAAAAAAATAAAATTATCTGCTCAACAAGAAGCAAATATTATTTATTATATAGGCAAACAAATAAAAGGTCTAGATATTATAGAACCATTAATGCATGATCCACTAATTGAAGATATAGAACAAGATGGAACAGGAATACCTATTTTTATTGTTCATAGAAAATATGGTAATCTTGCTACAAATCTGGTTTATGATGATGAGAAAGAATTACAACAGTTTGTTATAAAGATGGCACACCTTTGTAAAAGTTATGTATCATATGCATCACCTTTATTAGATTCTATTTTGCCTGATGGATCTCGTGTAAATGCAACACTAACAAGTAATGTTTCTACTAGAGGTCCAACATTCACTATTAGAAAATTCCCTCAAAACCCATTAACTGCAATAGATCTTGCAAAAGGAAAAACACTTAATCCTGTTTTAATTGCTTATCTTTGGACAATTATGGAATTTAGAAAAACAGTAGTAATTATTGGTCCAACTGCTGCTGGTAAAACAACCTTGTTAAATGTTATAACCTCATTTATACCTCCAGGCAAAAGAGTTGTATCAATTGAAGATACTCGTGAAATTAATTTGTTATTAGATAATTGGGTACCCCACATAACAAGACCAGGATTTGGACCACCAGACAATTCTGGTAAAAAGTATGGTGAAGTTACTATGGGGGATCTAATAAAAGAATCCTTTAGACAAAGACCTGATTACTTGATAATCGGTGAAGTTAGAGGAGAAGAAATTTCTTTGATGTTTCAAGGTATGGCTTCTGGTCACTGTTGTTTATCAACATTACACGCAAGAAGTCTAAATGATCTTGTTAACAGATTAATAACCCCACCAATTTCTTTAGAACCATCATTATTAACTAGTCTTGATGTTGTTATTGTTGGTGGGTTCTCTGGAGGTAGTGAGACCAAAAGAAGTATAAAAGAGATTGATGAGGTAAGAGGTTTTAATATTAAAGAAAATAAAATAGAATATAATGCAGTATATAACTATTCAGATCAACCAAAAGAAAAACACAAAGAGGATCTATTTACAAGTGATCTCCCAATTACTTATAAAAGTGAGATTCTAAAAGATATCTCTAAGGAATATAATCTAAATATAAATACTTTATTAGAAGTAATAAATGAGAGAATAAAATTCATTGAGGACCTTATTGAAAAACACCCAAAAGACTATGTAGAGTTTAAATTAGCTCTTAACAAGTATAAAGCAACAGAAGAGAAACTAAACCAAATAAATAATTAAAACTATTTAAAAGGATCGTTTCTTTCCATAAGTGAATCTAAAGAATTAACTTCTTTCTTTTCTGGAGAGGTGGTTTTTGGCTTTTTCTTTTTTTGTTTGAAGATCTTATCTTTATTAATAAAAAGTATTATTAAAAGAACAATACTTACTCCAACAACAATAAAATAATATTTTATTACTATTGGTTCCTCTTGTTGATAATTAAAGCCCTCTGTTATTATTTTTTCCGCCTGTGTTTTTGCAGTTTTTATTTTTGGGATTACTTCTGTATATTTTCCTTTAGAATATAGATCATTTATTTGCTCATAATTACTACTTAGTTTAGTAACAGTTTCTAGGTCTTTATAAAAATTTACCACATCAGGATTTAGTATGTTTTTTATTTTTTGATCTAATGATGTTTTTAGATCTGAATCATAATTATATAGTAAAGATTTTGCCACTATATATTCTTCTCTTGCTCTAAAATTATTTAACATTTCATTAATCTTACTATTTTCTCCAGACCTTTCTAGCTCTAAAACTATTGGATCATAAAAACTTTTTGTTGAAGAAACACTTTGAGTAATTATGCTAATATCTGAACTTAGGTTTGTTGGTGACTCAACATAACTTAAAACAACTCTTTTTGTGTTTTCATCTAGTTCTTCATTTGACACAACTTCTGAAATTATTAAGTTAATAGAATCTCTATAATCCAAAGCTTGTTTTGTTAGATTTTGATAACCTTCAAAAGCATCTTTATAAGTTAAGATTAAAGCATCTGTTTTTGAACAATCTGGAGATCCTAAAAAATCGGATTGATCTCTTTGTGCTTTTGAAAGATTTGTTTGCAGATCTTCTAATTGAGAGATTAATGCTGTTAATTTGTTTTTTGTGTCTTTTACTTTATTTGTAATTATTGATGAATAATTAGATTTTATAATACCATCAAGTCTAGCGTCCTTAGACTCTAAAACTAGCCTTAAAGAATCAATCTTATCTATTAACTGAGTTGTAAGATAGTTGTTACTTGTTGCTTTACTTATCTCAAAGATAAGGTTTGAAGATTTAAATAAAGATCTTATCTTATTATCTTGATTTTTTTCTTTAAAGACTTCTCCATTTTCTGCAGATATTGGAACATAAAAAACAATATTACTTTTTACATCTATTATAGGCACCAAATAATAATCAGAGTCATCACAAGAGATATTACTTGCACTAACATCCACGAACTCATTTTCTAAAAGATATTGCTTTGCTATATTTTGTGCAGTGGTTGTTGATGTTGCAAAAATTGATGTACTTATTATGATTAAAAAAAATAGTGTTGTTATTTTCATTAACTTCATTTTTATCATATTTATTCTATATTTTCTGTATTTTTATTAATATTAAATATTTTATAAAAAATTACTACAAAGATCGTACTTATTAAAAAAGCAAGCCAAAAATAGAAATATACTAAAAAAATAATTAAAAGAGCAAAGATTATTGCAAAATTGGACTCTATAATATTCATTAAAGGAATAGATTTAATGGTCTTTAAAACATTTGTTCGTATATTGTTAGAGGTCATATCAGGATACAAAGCCACAATATCCTCACTTGTTTTTGGTTCTTGGCTTCTCTCCTTAAGGCTTTCTAAGTAATTTATAAAGGCTTTTGATTCTTTGCCATCTTCTTGCTCAAGAGCCCTATATTGAGATGAGCCCATAATAAAATCTATGTTTGCTAAGGTGCATTGCCTACTAATACTGTAAGAAGTATTAACCCAATTAGTAATATCTTCTCCAACAAAAAGATTAACCACACCAATCTCCATTTGTTCTGCTTTTATTTTTTGATCTGGTAAGATTCCTAAAAAAATTGTTAAAAACAAAACTAAACAAAAAAGTAAAGTAATTATGGAATTTAAAGATGTTGCAATAGAGATTATCTTTTTTTCAGGGTTTTCTAAATATTTATTTGAGGCAATAAAGCTAATTACTATATGTAAGATTAAATAAAGTATTAAAAACACTAAAAAAACATAACTTAGTTTAAAAATAATCATAGATAAAACTATTGCAATTAACATTCCAAAAAGAATATTTAACAGGTTTATTTTTTTATCCTCACTAAAGGACATGGCAATAACAATAATTGTGGTTAATGGAAAAAATAATAAAAAGAATAAAAAGTTAGTAGTAAAATAGGTGTTAATTATGGATTGAAGATCAAAAACTATAATTAAATCTAAACTTGCTTTACTGGCTACAAAAAAATAAACCCAAATGACTAAGGATAATGTTATTAAAAATAACTTAAAAATATTTTTTTTATTTAAAAAGTCAGTAGAACTCATGAATATTCACCAAATCAATTAATTCATCATTAAATATTGCAAAACTTGTTTCCCATTGTGAAATAGAAACCCCTTGTTTTTCTAATAAAACAGGATAACTAGAAATAATCTGTTGCTTTAATAGTTCTCTTAGAGCAAACTTTTTATCAAAGGCAGAGATGTTTTTGCCTATCCAGTATTCCAAAAAAGGTAATCCATTAAATTCTTTTATCTCTTCTAATAATATTCTTGCATTTTGGTTTCTTATTGGTCTATCTTCTATATGCTGAAATATAAAAACTTCTGGACCTTCAAAGATCTCTCCCTTACCAGTTGAAGCAAATGGTTCTATTGCAAACCATTTATCTTTACAAAGATCCCTAAATTTTAAATCAATATTGTTTTTGATATTTGGAATTGAGGGGTGATCATGAGTTTCATATATGGATATAAAATGACCTGTAAGATTACATATTGGTCTAAAACCATAAGAAAAGATCTTATTTTCGACAATCTCTCCAACATCACTAACTTTAGCTGTACTTAAGTTTTCTGAAATATATTTCTTTGCATCTTGTAAAGCCTTAAAACTTGCTTCTCTTAAAAGCTCATGTTTTTTATTAAAAATAATTGTTTGTGCAGAATCTGTAATATATCCATCAATCTGTGAACCAATATCTACTTTTAATATCATATCCTCATTTATTATAACTTCCTCATCACTATAGGAATTATGTGCTGCTTGATTATTATAGGACAAGTTTATTGGAAAAGCTGGAAAAGCACCTTGATCTTTTATAAAGTTTTCAATTTTTGTGCCAACCTCATAAAAAGAAGCTCCTGGCTTAATTATTTTTTTTGCTAACTTATGTGCTTTATTTGTTATTTGTCCTGATTTTTTTAAAAGTGATATTTCTGTTTCATTCATTTATTAGAACCTTTTTTATTTTTTTTAGAAGAGATTACAAAAAAACCAGCAAATAGACCAACAGCAATACCTAAAAAAATAGGCAGGTCTGGAACTGGGGTTTTTACTTGTGATTTAGAGACTACAAAATATTTTGTTGCTATGTTGTTTGTTGGATCTTCATTTGTTTCATTAGTAATAATAGCTCTTATAATATGTTGACTATTTGAAAAATTTGTGTCAACATTAATAAATGCATAATTTACAACACCAATAGAATTGCCAGCAATAAAAGCGTTGGTTGTAACAATCATCACAGGCATATTAGGTCTATAAAATTCAATATTCAGATCAACAAAAGCCCTAGACCCATCTGTGTTTGCAACATAAATATTCACATCAAAATTAGAATCAGCATAAACAACTTTTGGCACAGAAAGATCTGTAATTGCTAAGTCTGCTGCAAAGATATTATTTGTAAAAACTAAAAAAGCTATTAACATTATTAAACTAGAAAAGATTTTTTTGATAATTAATCACCTTATTTAAAATATATTTATAAAATATAAGGAAATAGTATATAAAAATATATTTTTTTTAAAAAAATAATAAAAAAAGAGAATATTAAAAAAAAATCTAATATTTGTCTTTATATTCTTTATTATTTATCTTTTCAGTAATCTCTTTAGGTGTTAATCCATCAACAGTTACACCCAAAGATCTACAGGTTCCAACAACTTCTTTTAAAGCTGATTCCATATCTCTTGAATTTAGTTGTGGATATTTTGCTTTTGTTATTTTAAGTAATTGATCAAGAGTTAAATTACCAACAAATGTTGTGTTTGGAACTCCTGATGCTTTTTTAATATTTAATTCTTTTTTTATTAAAGCACTTGTTAATGGGGAACCCACTTCAACTGAATAAGATTTGTCTGTATTAATATGTATTTTTACTGGTACTTGCATACCTTCTAAATCCTTTGTCACCTTATTAATCTCATTAACAACTTCAACAGTGTTAACACCTAAGGGACCTAAAGCAGGACCAATTGGTGGACCAGCATTTGCTTTTCCGGCATCTACTAAAACTTTTATTGTTGTCATAATTTTTTTCACTCTCTTTTTATTTTTAGTTTAATAATTTTATATTTTCTGCTTTTATAGTTATTGGAATCTTAACAGTTGCATCAAAAAGTTCTATTACTACTTCTTCTTTTGCAACATTAACTCTTGTTACTCTAGCTCTAGATCCTTTAAAAGGGCCCAAGATAACTTCAACTGTTTGTCCTGGCTTTATAGAGGACATTAGAGGTCTAGATTCTAATATTCCAGCAATCTCTTTAACATTTATTTTCCCAGAAACTATTTGTCCACCTTTTATATGTGGAACATTGTGTATTAACAGCTCAACTGTTTTTTCTGTGTCTGCTTCTATTAAGATGTAGCCTTTTAGATCTGCCATCTCTACTAATGAATAGACTGGAAGTTCATCATCTTTTATTTTATTATGTAAAATATCAATAACTACTTTTTCTTGTCCAACAGTTGTTCTTACAGTAAAAATCATATTTGATCACTAAAGTATAAATTCCATTATTAACTTAACCAAAAAACCAATAATACCAATAATAACCATTCCAAGACCAATAACTTTTGACATTGTCCAAAATTCTTTTTTGCTTGGTTTTGTTGATATTGATAGTATTCTTTTTGATGAGATTAAAAATTCTTTTATTTTTTTAAATATTTTCATATTTTATCACTATTACTAAAATATTATATGATTAAAATTCTTTAAAAAGCTATTATTTTTAAAAATTACAAAAAAATCAGTTGTTTTTTATAACCTTTTCTGCCTGATTAAAAAGCTTTTCTTTAGGTTCTTCTTTTTTTATATTATCCTCTATAATTTCTGAACTAGAACTTGTAACTCCATTAACTTGTGAAAGATAAGGAATATCAGCACCAGAGATTACCACCATAACTTTTATAGAACTTTTAGGGATCTCGTCATCTATCATAGCCCCCCAAATAATATGTGCTTCTTGACTTATTTTTGAAGCCACAGTTTCAACAATAACCTCTGCTTCTTTTAATGTCATATCTGCTCCACCAATTACATTTACTAATGCTTTCTTTGCATTAGATATATCCATATCTAGTAGGGGAGAAGTTAAAGCATCTTCAATAGCTCCAATTGCTCTTGAATCATTATTTCCTCTATTGTTAGAGGCTGTTTCTCCAACACCAATCATAGCAAGACCACCATTAGATAAAATGGTTCTTAGATCTGCAAAGTCTAAGTTAATTATTCCTGCTCTTGTTACTAATTCTATTATTCCTTTAACAGAATGTGTTAATATCTTATCCACTTCTTGAAAAGCTATTTGTAGTGGAAGATCTGGAGCGATTTCTAATATTTTATCATTTGGTATTATTATTAATGTGTCTACTTCTTTTTTTAGTCTTTCAAGACCAGACAAAGCATTTTCAATTCTTTGTTTTCCTTCTACTGCAAATGGTAAGGTAACAACACCAACACACAAAGCATTATTTTCTTTAACTATTTTTGAAATTTCTGGAATAGCTCCTGTTCCTGTTCCTCCACCAAGCCCACAGGTTACAAAAACCATATCAGCATCTTTTAAAATTTTTTTTATATCTTCTTCTGATTCTTGTGCAGCACCTTTTCCTACTTCTGGGTTAGATCCAGCACCTAGTCCTCTTGTGGTTTTCTTACCAATAAGCATTTTTTTATCGGCTTTTATCTTTAAAAGTGCTTGGGCATCAGTGTTCATTGCAATTAATGCTGTTCCTTCAATACCTACACGATTCATACGATCAAGACTATTTCCTCCACTACCCCCAACACCAATCACATAGATGTTTGGTAGAGAAGATCTCAAAAATTCTTCTAAGTCTTCATCATCACTTCTCTGTATTTTTTCTGTGTTAGCATCTTTTGCTACAACTTTACTTGTTCCTTGGGTATCTGACAAAAAAACTCACCTTTTTAAAAAATATAATCATCTCTATAGATCTTTTTAAATTTACTTAAAAATAAGAGAAATAAACATATAAAATATATAAATATTAGATAAGAAACCTTTAAATATAAATCTATTTTATCTTTATTTATAGGTGATTAATAAAATGATTGATATTAATGTAAGAAAAATAGCACAAGAGATAAAAGAGATAAAGATACAAGGAGCCAGTAAAATTGAACTTGCAGCCATAGGAGTAATCTATGGATATATTCAAAAAACCGATAAGGAGGGTTTAGAGTTTATAGAAGAGCTTAAAGAAAATATAAACCATTTAATAAAACAAAGACTAAATGAACCAAAACTTAGAAACTCCCTAAACTATATTTTAATATATTCTCAAAAATTTTCAAAAAAAGAGGAAAGAGAAAAACTAATTAAAGCAATTGACGAGTATGGAGTAAATATTATAAAAAACAATCAAAAAATTGTTGAGACTACCAGTCAACTAATAACAGATGGAACTAGTGTTCTTACTCATTGTCATTCTAACCTTGTTGAAAAAGCTCTTAAAAAAGCACACGACAAAGGAATTAATTTTACTGTTTACTGTACAGAGACCAGACCAAGGTATCAAGGAAGGATTACTGCAAAAGCATTAAGTGATTATGGAATAAATACAATTCAGATTGTTGATTCTGCAGTATCTAGTTATCTTAAAAAAATAGATTTTTTTTTAACTGGGGCAGATGTTATTTTTTCTGATGGATCTGTAATGAACAAGATAGGCACACATAGTATTAGTATAGTTGCAAATAATTTCAAAACACCTCATATTGTTCTAACCACAACCCATTGTTATGAAAGTAATGATCTATTAAATATTAGAGGAGCTATAGAAGAAAGAAGTGATTCAGAAATTTGGGAAAAAGAAAAAAGACCAAAAAATCTTTTACTTAAAAATCCTGCTTTTGATATCACTCCTAATGAACTAATAGATAAATTTATCACAGAAGTTGGAGTGTTTTCCCCAGAAAGTTTTTCCATATGGTCACAAAAAAATAGATTTTAAAAAAACTCTCCAATCCCTTTTTGTTTTGTGCTTGTTAATAGTTCTTCTTTTGTTACATTAAATTCTTCTAAGATTGGTAAAATTGCAGGGAGTAATTGATTATTAATATAGTAATTAGAATCATATTCTTTTTCTTTTACAAACTCTACTAGTTTTGCTTTTTCTGAAATAGTTGCTCCTTTTTCTGTTATTACATATTCTATTAATTGTCCTGTTTTTATTTTCACTCCTAATTTCTTTGCAGAAATTACTGCAGACATTACTGGGTTTTTTGTTTTGTAACTAGAAATACTTTTTCTTAAAAAAGTTTGAATAACTAGTTTACTATTCGGCACCTCTTTTTGTTCAAGATCAGAAATTACATTTTGTATGAAGATTACTGCTTTTTTTGGATCTTGCTCTTTTAATATTAATTTTAATATTTCTTTTTGAGTTTCTTTTACTAAAATACACCAATCATGTCTTACATACTCAAAACCTTTTATTTTTAAATTTTCATTAAAATCAAGAAGAGCATATTTCTTTTTTGCTGTTTTTTCTTTATCTCTGGATTTTACAAATATTCCAGACATATACACTTCCTCTAGTTCCAAATGCATATCTTTTGGAAGATTTAAAGAGATCTTATAAAGATCTTTCTGTAATTTGTCTAGATTTGTAAACTGTATAAAACAGGAATCGGTGTCCCCATAAAGAACCAAATAACCTAAATTTTCAAAATCTGTAATTACATCTTGAATCTTTGATCTCACTAAAAAAAACATAATATCCAAAACTTGACGAGAATACCATCTAGATCCAGAAAAACCCATATACCCATAGGTTGATGCTAGAAGTATTTTTTGTGCATATTGTTTTGCATATAATGATCTATATTCTTTTGAATCTTTTGAAAAAGTGTTCATAAGATCTTTGTTTTTCATTCTTTGTGTTAGTAATTGATCAACAATAATTGGCACAAAACCTTTTTTCTTTTTACAAATATAGTTTCCTAAAACAGAAGTTTTTAAAGAAAGATCTGTGTTCTTACAACAGGAGCAGTTAATGGTCTCTGGACTTATATTATAAGACATTAAAATAGATATGTGATAACTTCTAAAATCCAAAACAGCAATATTATTATGAATTCCTGAAATTGGTTGCTTTACATATCCCCCAGTAAAAGAATATTTGTTTCTTTCTATTATTTCTTGTTGGGATGGTTTATTAGGAACTAACAAGTTATGTTCAAAATAATATTTTATAAACTGCTTTTCAACCAAGCTACCTGCTGCAGAATTAAGTATATCTAAAACTGGTGCATTAAGATAATTTGCCATCTCAATTACAAGATTTTGATAGTTTTCTGCAAGGTGTTGTGTTGCTAGTACATCATCTAGATTATACTCTATTATTTTTTTATATTCTTTATTTAGATAAGCCTCTCTCATATTTTTAGGAGGCAATTCTTTTTTAGAATTGTTTGTTAATTTTGTGTAAATGGTATTAAGATCTAATTTTGGTTGATTAAACACTTGTAAATAATTTAATTGTTTTAAAATTATATAAACATCCATATGCACAATATTTTCCAAAGTAATTCTTTTACTTGGTCTTTTTGTAAATATTAATGGGCTATCTGCAAAAATAAAATCTTTTTGTGTGTGTGAGTTATAGGCTTTTTGTAAATATTCAAAATCAAACACACCGTTATAGGTATAAATTAGATCAGGGTCTTTTTCTTTTACAAATTTTAAAAAACCATTTATTAGATCAAACTCATTTGTGTAGTTATAAAAATCTTTAAGTGCTAAATCTTTTTTATATTCTTGAATTTTTGAATCTGATAATTCTTTTTCACTTAAAAAAAACACAGATCTATTATACTTAGAATCTAAATAACTAATTGAAATAATGGGATCTTTTCCTGGAGTTGGAAAAGCTAAAGTGTTGGAGACTAAAACTTCTATATCAAAACAGCCTGTAATAAGCTCTTTAACTTCTACTTTTCCTATATCTTTAATCTCTATTATCTTATTCTCTTTATTTAGAACATATAAAACATATCTAAAATTAGAGAT
The DNA here is from genome assembly GCA_964586355.1 of uncultured archaeon. Lineage (GTDB taxonomy): Archaea > Iainarchaeota > Iainarchaeia > Iainarchaeales > CSSED10-239 > JAKQTP01. Next base: position 13,090 of record CAZPGO010000035.1, on the reverse strand, counting down.
CTTTTTTTCTAAGAAAAATCTATAAATAAAAGGTATATCATATTCAAATAATTTATAGTTAAAGGAAAAATTTATTTCTAAATTCATTAGCTTATTTCTAATTTCTATAAGATCAGAGACTTTGTAAAAAACACATCTATAACAAAATTCATGGTTTTCTTTTGAATCCAAAAATAAATCTTTTAAAAAAAGCTTTTCTTTTATTTCTGTTTTATTCTCTTCTGATAATAAACCTGTTGTGGTTAAATAAAAATAGGGCGAAAAATCTATAACATATCTTTTTTTTTCTTTACTTGTTTTAATAACACAAAAAAGTTTGTCATCTTTATAATAAGAATTTAATAAAATGCCTTGTAAAGAATCTTTAATAGGATCTTCTTTTTCTTCAATATTTTGTTTTTTAAATATTTTTAACATAAAAAAGATCTCACACTAAAAAAAATAAAAATTAAAATGGTAGGCCAAAAATCCAAGAGCAAAACCAAAGAATAAATAAAAATAAAATAACTAAACCTAATTTTGTAAAAAAGTTTTTAGTATCAAATACTGTTTCTACAAAAACAAACATCATTACTATAATATAAACTAAAAATGCTGTAGTCAAGAGACCTAATAAAAGCAACCCAATTATATTAAAAGTAGTTATTACTGGCATAAAAGTTTCACTAGCAATTATTGCTGGGTTTGATAAAAAACTTTGTAATAATGTTAGTAGATTTGGAAAAAATAACAAAACTATTAAAAAAGAAAACAAACTATAAACAATAGTAGGTATTCTAAAAGAAGCCAAGCCAGATAATATTTTCTCTAATGGTCTTTTTGGTAATTTTTTTGCACTTTTTATAAAATAAACCATTAAGAAAAGTACAAGACCAACTACAAACCAACTAACAAAAACACTAGAATAGATCTCATATATTATTTGTAGACCTAACTTTGGCATTTTGATTATAAAATAAAAAATGATATTTAATAATAATAGTATTAAAACAACACCAAAAGCATTAGAAATATTTACCTTATTATAAAAATATTCAACTAAAGCTCTTGGACCTCTTTTTTTTTTACCTACTTCTGTTAACATAAAAATTCTCCTTATTTTCTTTAAAAAATAATTCTTTCTATATTATATTTAGTAAGACCATATTTAAAATACTAACTATTTTTGAAGATTTTAGTAAAAAAGAATAAACATATTTAAAATATTCCAATACTAAAATAATAAAGTGGAAAAAAAACAATTTTATTCTAAGCCATTTAACTTAGTTTATGAAAATAATTACCCTAATCTATTTATAGGTCCAGGAGTTTTTTTGGAGTATGGTCTTGCAAAAGAACACTCTCCTAACACTTGGATTAAAAAAGAAACTAAAGAGATTGAAAAATATAGATCTAAACAGATATTTTCTTTTAAAAGAGTACATAAAGAAGATACAAGACACCCTAATAAAGAACTTTTGGAGTTACAACTACTATCTCAAACATATAAAACTGCAGAACTTGAATTAGACTTAGAAAAAACTCCTAAACTGGTTAAAGAAAACATTAGTGGAATTAGTAATTTTTCTTATGAACTTGAAAACATAAAAATAATAGACAACATTAAAATTCCAAAAATAATAGACAAAGTAGTAACAGACAAAGATCTTAAAGCAAGAGAAGGAATTATAGATCTTAATAAAAAACTTAATGATGTTTACAAAATAGAACAGATTCTTTCATCTGGTCTATTAGGACAAGAAAAAAAAAGGATTTTGGTTCCTACAAGATGGGCTATTACTTCTGTAGATGATATTGTTTCAAGGGATGTTATAAACAATATCTTGATTAATAACACTATTGATAAATATCTTGTATTCTTTCAAGAATATTATAATAATAAATTCTATATACTGTTAATCCCTAGAAACTGGGGCTTTGAACAAATAGAAGAACAAAATAATTTTTTGTGTAAAGATTATGAAATTAATGAACCTAGAAAAACATATGCGACCTCTGTTACTGGTGGATATTATGCCTCAAGAATAGAAGTTAGTAAATATTTACAAAAAATAAAAAGAAAAGCAACAACAATAATTTTTAGAGAAATTAATGAAAGTTATTCTTCTAAAGGGGTTTGGGTAATAAGAGAAGCAATAAAAACAGCTTTTGAAAAAAATCCTTTTGTATTTGATGATCTAAACTCAGCTCTTGCCTTTATTGATTCTTTAGGTATAAAAAATGGTGTTGATTACTGGTCAAAAAAATCAGAAATACTTAAAGATATTAAATGTCAAAAAAGACTTTGTGATTTCTTATAAAAATAAAATAAAACCTATAACAATAACTAACAACTCAACAGCTAAAATACCAACAGTTATTTGATATTCTTTTGCACGTTTGCCAAACCATTCTGGAATCCACATCATGATATGTGTCCAAGAATAAATGTTTTTATAGGGTTTTTGTAAAGTCCCGTCTTTTTGTAGATCCCCTAGAGATCTAACTTTTAGTTTCCCTCTTAACTTTAAAAGTATTTCTATAGCCCAAGGAATAAAAATAAATGTTGCAAACATTTCAACATTTCCAACAATTGCAACAGTAGCATATACGGCCCCAAAAAGATAGGTCAGAGAATCTCCTGGAAGTATTTTTGCAGGATACCAATTATTTACTAAAAAAGGGATTACTGCAAAACAAGAGATTATTGAAATGATTGCTGCTTCAATTCTTCCATTTATCAAACAAAAAATCCCTAATGCCAAAGTAATTAAAAACATAGATCCTGCTTCTAACCCATTTGCTCCTGCAAGCATATTTGTGGCATTTGTTAATACTATAAAAAAAAGCGGTACAAATAAAAATGAATAAAAATATCCTAAATTTATGTGACCTATAAAAGGCAAAGTTAGAAAAAAATCACCAACTAGTAAAGATATTAAAGGAATGGATGCTATTAGTGTTAAAACTGGTTTAGCTATTTGTGTTAATCCAACTCTTATTTCTAGATCTCCATAGATGTTTTTTACTGGCTCTTTACTTAAATTAATATCATCAAAAAATCCAACTAACATAGCAAGTAAAATAGAGAGTAAAGATACTAAAATTAAAGCAGTATTTATTGTAGAAAAGAATACAGAAAATAATAAAAAAAAACAAACTCCAAGTAATATTCCAAAAAAAACAGGAAAACCTCCTGATTGTGGCAAAACAGGCTTTTCTTTTTTTTGCTGATCTATTGCTATTATGTCTCTTGATACAAAAAAGGACTTAAAATAACCTAATGCAAAGATGGCTGTAAATAATGCAAAAAGAGAAGATAAAATAATAATTTCTAACATTTAGAATCTTTTTTAATTATTTAATAACTCCTTATTTACTTTATATAACCTAACATCCCCTTTAGAGTAGACCAGATCTAAAATAGGCTCTACAGATGGATCGTTAAACCAAAGTCTTACAAATATTGTTTTGTTTACCGCATTATTAAACAAATAAAATGCAGAGTTGTTAAGATCTCTATAAACATAAAGAGGCGTGCCTTGGTCAACAATATAAGGTGTACTTTTCCAAGTTGTTGGCATATCTAAAAAACCTTCTTCAGTAAAACTTTGATTATTACACACATAACTAACAACATTTGTTATTGGAGTTTTGTGTTTTTGGCAATCTGATCTCATAGATAGATACTTTTGCACTCTAGGATCTTGATAGTTAATAGTAAGATGAGCATATAAAGCAAAGGCCATATGCTTTTGTAAAGTTTTACTATCTACTAAAACATAATCGGCATCATATTTTCTTAATAGCTCTTTACTTTCATTAATATCTTGTGAAATTATAAATTTTCCAAAGTCACTAGTTGCCCTATTATTTGAATTGGTGTTATCTGTACTTGCTTTTCTTTCAGTAAAATAAGTTATCCAATGACCATAATCCCACCAATTAAAGATTTTAACCTCTTTTCCTGTATTCTCTTTTATCCAGTTCATGGTATCTAACCAATCTGGTTCTTGCTCTATAGGATTTACTTTTGTTATTACAAAATGAATTCCTGCAGCAATAGAACCTAAAACCATAAATAAAACAAAAAATGCAAATATTCTTTTTTTTAATAGGGATTTATCTTTAATATAGTTAAAGACAAGATAAAACAAATATGCTGCACCAGCAGCAATAGGCAAACCCAAGGTGTAAGTGAATTTTAATTTGGTCCATGCCATAAAGGTTGTTATCAATAACCAGTAAAAAATAATTAGGGTATGAAAATCTGCTGGTTTTTCTTTGCCTTTTTTTGTAAAGGCAGATCTTATAAAGTTTATTATTATTATTGGCAAAACTAAAAATGGAATAAATATTAACAAACTATATTTTTCTAAGAAAAATTGTTTACCAGTATTTTCTTCACCAACTGTGGCTCCAACAACATCACTTTCTACAACAGTATTACTACTAATTCTTTCAAGATTATCACTTGAAATAGGAAGATACTGAGTAACATATTCAGTGGTTCTATTAATCCACACAGGTCCACCACTAATAGTTGTTAAAGTTGCAAACAAGAAAAAAGCTATTGCAAAGATTATTGAAAAAATTATGATCTTTTGCTTTTTTTCTTTTCTTATTAATAGATAAACCATTTGAGTAAAATAATAGGCAATTAAAACCAAAGGAATTAATAAAAACATCTCCCAAGTAATTGCCATTAACCAAAAGAATAATCCAGCAATTATTGCATATATTATTGAGCATGATTTTATTTTATTTTGTAGTTTAGATCTTTCTATAGCCATAACTAAAAAAATAAAACCAATAACCATCCATAAAAACCCTAAAGCATCTTCTTCAAAAAACCCAGCCATGGTTCTATAGACAAATGCGGGTATTACTGCTGAGAGTAATCCCATCATTATTCCTGTTTTTGTGTCATACATTTTTTTTCCTAAAAAGAACATACTCACAGCAATAAGTGCACCAAATATGGCTGGCAAAACTCTAGCATAACTCATTAAAAGCTCTTTATTATAACTTGCTCCAAATGTTGTTATCTTGTAGATCCAAGCAGTAAATCGCCATAATAAACTTGGCCAACCTGTGTATCTAGTTCCACCAGTTAAGTAAAATCCTAAGGGGTCATTTGAGGGTAACTCTCCTTGTAAAACATACCCAGTTACTCTTAGATGCCAATATGGATCATACTCAAATAAATAGTCATATTTTAATAAATGGCCTCTAATAGCAAAACCAAGTATAAAAATTAAAACAGAAATTAATAATATTAATAGTATTTTTTTTGTTTTGTCTTTTATCATTATTTATCAACTCAAATATTAAAAATAATAAATATATTATTAAGACATTATAATTAAAAATAGTAAGTATATAAAATTAGAATAAAAAAATTATTTTATATGAAAAATAATTGTAAGTTATATGAAAGATTAAAGGTTTAAAAAATAAATAGTATTAAAGATATAAACAATAAATAGTATTAATAAAAATTAATTTTAAAAAAAGAGTAATATAAAAGTTAGCAACTGAACTGCAGCTCCAAGAAAGAACTTAGGGCCAACAATAACGGTAACAATCTTAACTTCTGGGTTCGGAAAGGGTCCAGGTGTTTCCTTGTTCCTATGATCGCTAACAAAACAATTATGAACGAAAAGGTTTTTAAATAAATCGTTATTTCTTTGCTTTTGGTTTAGATCCGGCAATAACTTTCTTTAATTTACTTAATCCTTTTACAATATCTTCTTCTGATTTAGCACCTGCACAAATCAATTTTCCATTTTTAAATAATAACATGGTTAATTTTGGATTAAATAATCTTACAATAGCTCCAGGAAATTGTTCTGGTTCATATTCTATATTATCTAAAGTTACAGCAGCATTAAACAAATCTATTTGCTTATTTAAACTAGAGGTTGCAACTAAATTTACTATTTTATAAGTAATTCTTTGCTTTATTGGTACATTTTTTTGAACTTCATTAATTATTTTTGTGGCTTTTTTTATTGCTGCCTTTATATCTTTTTCAAAAGATGCTCCTGAAATAATAATATTTCCATTTTTAAATAATAACAAAGATACTTTAGGTTCAGCTAATTTTAAAATAGCTCCAGGAAATTGTTCAGGTTCATATTCTATTTCTGGTATAGCTGTTGCTAAATTATATAGATCTAAACTAGATCCTAAACTACTTGATGCTACTAAATTTACAATTTTATAATCCATTTTATCAAAACCTCTTTTTCTATTTTAAATAACACCGTAAATTGTGCTTGTTTTTTCTTGATTTTACAAAAGAAACATTTATATATAAATATATTTTATATATAAAAGGGTTTATAAAGGTATACAAAAAATTTAAATACTAAAAGACAACAGAAAAAACCAAACATTCTGATTAGTTTTAGTTTGGAGATTATGGGTTTTAGCTATAGAAAAGTTAGGTTATTTTTAAGAAAAAAGCACTATATAAAAACTTACTGCTCCATATATATAATTATAATCAATACAGAAAATTAAAAAAGGATGTAGAGAATATGGCAAATAAAAAAGCAAAAGGAAAAAGATCTCTTACAAGAAGCAGATATAGAAGAAATGTTAGAGATAAAACAACAGTAAACGAAATGATAAAACCAATAAATGTAGATGATGTTGTACAAATTAATGCAAATAGCTCAGTACATAACGGTTTACCTCACAGAAGAGTTGATGGAATTACTGGTAAGGTAATTGGATTTCAAGGAAATTGCCCAATAGTACAATTAAAGGATGGTAATAAACCTAAAAAAATCATAACACACAGAATTCATCTTAAATTATTAAAACAAATAGCAAAAGGTGAAAAAAATGCAAAATAATGCAACATATGTTGAAGATGTTTCTTTGCCTGAAATTAAAAAAATTCTATCAGAAAAATCAAAAGAAAAAGAACTTAATTATGAACAAAAAATGGCATATGAACATGCGAAATTATTTGCAAAATTAACAGTATTAAAAGCAGAAAAACTAAAAAAAGAGCTTTTAGAGATTGAAGATATTACTGATGAGGTTGCAACAAAGATTATAGATATATTGCCTAATCAAATAGAACTAGAACTAATCTCTGAAAAAAACAAGTGTATCAATGATGAGAATAAAGAACAAATATTAGCGCTTGTAAAAAAATATAAAAAAGAATAAAATAAAAAATATGTATTCACAAATAAAAAAAGAAGCAATTGTCTTAGATAAGACAAATAAAGAGATACAATTCAAACAAACACCAGTTATACAATGCATCGGCACATCAAATTTTTCTTTGTTAGAGGTTTATAGCGACAAAAATGTTAAAATTCAAGATGTAATCTCAACAGAAGATATCATAGTAAAAAGAATAACATATGAAAAATTAACTTCAATAGCAAAAAACGAATTAGAAAAAACTATTGAAGACTTGGTTAAAAAAAACTCAGAAAGATTTGTTACTTTTTTTAATACTGCAAGACCTATTGGTGTAAGAAGACATCAATTAGATCTATTACCAATGATTGGTAAAAAACACAGATTAGCAATACTAAGTTACTTAGATAAAAACGGACCATTTAAAAGTTTAGATGATCTAAAAAAAATAGAGATGCTACCTGATCCAATAAAAATAATTACTAGTAGAATAATGGAAGAAATATTAAATGGGGATACTGAAAAGCATCATCTATTTACTATGCCTTTTTTTAAAAAACAATAACTTTTTTTAAAGATGGTTTAAATGTTAAAAGATCTATACACACAAATGTTAAAATATAATTTTAAACCAAATCATAGATTTGATCAAAATTTTATGATTGATGACTCTGTTATAGATCTAGTTATAAAAGAACTAAAACTAGAAAAAACAGAAAAAATATTAGAGATTGGTGGAGGAACTGGTTTTTTAACAAAAAAGCTAATAGATCAACCTAAGATAACTGTTATTGAAAAAGATAAAAAAATGTGTGAAATATTAAAAGAGGAAATAGATACAAAAAATCTTAAAATAATTAATACTAATATCTTAGATGTAGATCTTAACACCATTGATTTTGATAAGATAGTTGGATTTATTCCATATTCTATATCAAAAGAAATTATTGAAAGAATAATAACCACAAACAAAACAACAGTTCTAGTAGTGCAAAAAGAATTTGCAGAAAAACTAACAGCAATTCCTGGTTTTAAAAACTACACAACTGTTTCTGTTCTTGCACAAAATTATTTTAATATAAAAATGAGTAAAAAAATAAGTAAAAAAAGTTTTTTTCCAGTACCAAACTGTGAATCAGCAATTATCTCTTTTGAAAGTAAGAATAAGAAATATGATGCTGATTTTGTTCTTTTTATAAAAGAATTGTTTAGATATTCTAATAAAGATCTTTATAATGCTCTTAGATTAATTTCAAATAATATAGATAAAGAATATTTAGAAAAAATAAAAAAAGTTAAAGAAGATTTACTTAAAAGAAAAGTAAAGTCATTAGAGTCTGATGAACTTAATGATGTTTATAACACTTTATTTAAATAAAGCTTATTGATCCATTTCTTCAAGTATCATTCTTTCAATTTGAATAATATCTTTTAAATTCTCTTTAGCAAATTCTTCTGCTTGATCTAGTTTATCAGGATTATTTGCATAAATCTCAAAGATTGGATCTCCTTCTTTTAATTCATCTCCAGAATCACATAAAAGAACTAAACCTGCTCCCTTATCATATGGAGCTCCTGCTAGTCTTGCTATTTTTGTTAATAAAGCAACATCCATATCTACAATCTTTCCAATAGATTGATTAATAATTGTTTTTTTATTTTCAGCTATTGGCACATCCTCTGAGCAAAAAATATTTCCTTCTTGTGCTTTTATGATTTCTTTAAATTTTTCTAAGGCTTTTCCTGATTTTATGGTCTCTCTTGCAAGATCATAACCCTCTCCATCTTTAGTCTTTCCAACAAGATCAAACAACTTTCCAGCAATCTCACAAGCTTTTGCTGCAAGGTTATCAAAATATTTTCCTTCTAAAATTTCTAGAGCTGCTTTTGATTCTAAAGCTGCTCCAAAATTTCTTCCACAAGGTACTTCTCCATTTGTTAAAACAACTCTTGTTTTTATTCCAAGCTCTTTACTTATAACTAAAAACTTTTTTGCCCATTTTTCAGCATCTTCTCTTGTTTTTATTTTTACTTCTTTACCAACTGGTAAATCTATTATTAAATGAGTAGATCCTGCACTTTTTTTCTTAGACAACACAGAAGCTATAACCAGGCCTTCTGGATCTAGCCCTAAACTATGCCTTATAGCTATCATCTTATCATCACCAGGAGAAAGATCTAGTCTACCATTCCAAGTAATAACGCCTCCAACATCTGAAACAATTTCTTTGATCTTATCAGCACCAAGATCCACTCTTGCTAAGACCTCCATACAATCAGCAGTTCCTGCAGCAGAACTTATGGATCTAGATGCGGTTTTTGGCATCATATAACCATTAGCAACAATTATTGGAACCACTAACATAGAAACTCTACCGTTTATTCCACCAATAGAATGTTTATCTAAAATTTCTGGTCTATCAAAACTTATGGTTTTTCCTGTGTTTGTTAAGGCTTTACAAAGATAAGTTGTTTCTTCTAAACTTAAACCATTTATTGTAAGGGCAGTTAAAAATGCTGATATTTCTGCTTCTGATAATTTGTCATCTAAAACATCTTTTATTATTGTATATGCTTCCTCTTCTGAGAGTGGGTTATTTTTTATTTTATTTATAATATATTGAAGAGATTCTGGGTAAGGCATAACATTTACCTCAACAAGATCTCCATCATTGATATTTAGTTTTGATTGTTGGTTCTTATATATTCCAATACTATAATCATCAATCACAGTATTAGTAATATCCACTAGACCAGTAACACACTCTTTAGCAGACCTTACAACCACACGATTGTTTGTAGATGCTAAAATATCTTCTGCTACTTTTTCGTTTAGTAAAAAGATTGGCTTGTTTGCTTCTATATCTATTATTTTTGCTTTTAATTTTTTGGTATAGGTCATAATAATCCTTATTTTATTTCATCTATTATTTTTTTTAACATTGCTTTTGGTAAAACACCTATTGTTTGTTTTGCTATTTCTCCTTCTTTAAAGAAAAATATTGAAGGTATTGACATTACATTATATTCGGTGCTTATTTTTGGGGCATTATCAACATTTACCTTTATGCAAGTTACTTCTTTATTCTCTGATGCGAACTCTTCAAAAATACTTGCAAACATTCTACATGGACCACACCATTCTGCCCAAAAATCTACTATTGCTAATTTGTATTTTTTTAGTTCTGTTTTAAAATTAGAATCATCTAAATTAATTATATTTTCACTCATATGTTTACACCTCGTTTAAGATCAATATATAATAAAAGAACAAATCATTTATAAAGATTTTGAACTCTTTTTTTAATATAAAGAAGATAGTCTTTTTAAAGACCTTTGGTTTAATAAATACATATTCAATAATAAAAAGAAGATTAACTTATGAACAAATTTCATCACTTGCTTTGGGCAAGCCTATTTTATATAGTTTTTTATCTTCTTTTGGGTCCGCTATTTTTATTATCTGGTCCAGAAGTAATGCTGGGGTTTTTGTTTTGTTTAGTATATGCTTTAATTCCTGATCTTGACTTAAAAAGCTCTTGGATAAAGGGACAGTTTAATACTATTGTAATATATTCTATTATTATTTTATCTATTTTATTTTTTGTAACAGGAGTAATTGGACTAATACTTGCTGCTGGATTTTTAGTAATTATAGAAATATTTTTACAATTTATAAAACACAGAGGAGTTCTGCATTCTCCTATTGTTGGAATAATTTTATCAATTCCTTTATACTTTATTAACTATCCTAGCCTTGGTTTCTTTATTGCTGGAGTTATTGGTTATGCTTCTCATTGGATAGTTGATAAATTTTAGATTATTTTTTTTTAGAAAGTGATAAAAAGAACAAAAATAGCACAAAAATAAAAACTAAAGTTAAAATGTTTTTATTTGTATTTTTTGTAAAAGAAAGAAGTGTTGTTAGATCTATTTTATTTATTTTTTCTTCTTCTAAATATTCTATTTCTCTATTTTCATAAATAACAATAATATCTTTTAATTTTATTTTTTCTGTTGCTGTAAAAGCATAACAAGAAACAATTGATCTGTTTTCTAAAAAAGAATAGTTTTTATCAACAGAAATATTTAGATCAAACTCACCCTCTTTTTGAGGATAGTTTATGTTTGTTTCTAAAGCAGGGTTATCTGATTTACAATAAAGATCATAACCTTTGTTTTTTGTAGTAATTTTAATAATATCAAAATCGTTTTTGTTCTCTATTAAGGCAAGAGATCTAGAATAGTTAAAACCACTAAACAAATCTGTATTTTCTAGATCTTTATTATTGGCTTGAAAAGAGAGATAGATTCTAGTGTAGTCTATTAGATTATTATAATTATCATAAACTTTTGCTTCTATTTTTAAAAGAAAAGAAGACTCACTAAACTCTTTTGTAAGAACTTTTAATTGTAGATTAGAGTTTAAATTTTTAAAAAAATATTCTTCTTTTTTAGAGAGATCTAAACTCACTTTATTTTTATTAAAATTATTTGATAAGACATCATAAGAATAAATTACTTTTTTTTCAAAAGAATTTTTAGAGTCAAAAGAAACCTTAAAATTTATTTCTTTTAGATCGTTTTTAAAAAGATCAAATTGGTTTTCTAGTTGATCTGATTTGGTTATTTGTATTATTTCTATTTTTTCTGTATTTTGCTCTAATGAATACAAAAAAGCAGAATTTAGGGTTATAAATAGTAAAAGGATTATTATTTTTTTAAATAGTAAAGTATTAGCAATCATTATTTAATTATAGATAGTTAATCTATTTAAATATATCTACTTGACAGAGATTATTCAGGAGGTGGGGATTATGGATTAGATCTTAGATAAGGATAGGTAACTCCTTCTTCAATTTGCCAGACAGTATCAAAATCCCAACCAACATAGGTAGATCTTTGTTTCATTTGTTCTGTTGTTTTTCCTATACCACCATCGCTTGTTAATAGACCAGAAGTTTCTGTGTTCCAAAAAGAATTATTAACTTCTGAATTAGATTCCCCATTAAAATTAGATTCCCCATTAAAACCAATTAATCCACCAACCACTGGTATTCCAGAAACATTTCCTACAGAATATGAATTTTCTATAACTCCTTCACCTTCTTCTGCAAAATATCCAACCAAACCACCAGAAACATTTTCTCCAATAACATTACCAGTAGCATAACTATTAGATAATTTACCCCAACCTAAATATCCAATTAATCCACCACTTTCAGATGATCCAAATACATTTGCAGTTGAATAACAACTATCTATTATGTGAGAATTATCCAAAGAAACACCAGCTAATATAGCACATCCAACTAATCCACCTATATAATATCCTAGGCCAGTAACATTTCCAGAAGAATAAGCATTAAAAATATTTGAATTTTGTAAAACTCCAATTAATCCTCCAACATCACTATTTCCAGTAACATTAACATCAACCACACCAATATTTTTAATTTCAGAATTTTCTACAAATCCAAATAACCCAATATTGTTTTGTGATGGTCTATAAATATAAAGATTTTTAATAGTTTTGCCTTTGCCATCAAAATTTCCTTGAAATGTATTATCCCAATTATCTCCAATAGGATACCAACCATTAACATCATATTCCTCAAAACCATTAATATCAGAAAACTCACTTAAAGAAATCCATTCAAAGTCAATATTCTTTTCTAAAGTAAAATTAATGTCCTCTTGATCTAAATAGTTTCTCACATCATTTAACTGAAAAACATTATAAATTTTATAAGAATCACTCTCAGATCCATTCCCAACTACTTCCATTCTACAACCATCAGGAATAGATCCATTTATGTTACTTAAGTTGATTGGAACATAAGTACCATTATCTGTAATTAGATTTAAACTAAATAAAGAAGCGGGCACACAAATAAGAGGTAATTGAGAAGTAGAACCTGCTGATAAATTAATGGGAGAAGTA
>CAZPGO010000034.1:0-4449 GCA_964586355.1 uncultured archaeon | reverse complement strand
TATTTAGAAGAGCCATTAATAATCGGCTCTAAGCAAGCAGAAGTCTTACAAATAGATTGTTACCCAGAAGAATCTTTTTTCATAGATTTAATAACAGATAAAAACATCTATGTAAAAACACAAGTTTTTTCAAGATCTATTAATGATGTAGATCCTTTTAGGTGTGGATTAGTTTTAGATTTTGATAGTTCAAAAGGAGAACTAAAAGAAACAACTAGCAAATCATTTACTTCTTATAATGTAGATCTTTTAGATCTTGGGAATGGTTATACTTCTGCAAGTTTTAATGGCACAGATAGTTATATTAATTTTGGAAATTTTTTTGATATTGGTACCGATGATTTTGCATTTAGTTTTTGGATAAATACAAATGATTTTGGAGAATATAGTTCTAATTTTGTATTTGGCAAATATGAGGATGCTCAAAATAGATGGTATTTGAGATTTGATCATGGTGGTGTAAGAACTATGCAATTTTATTCTTTGATTGATGGTATTGTTGGTATTACTTTCGTAAATAATTTGGTTGTTGAAAATTATACTAATAAATGGATAATGATTACTTTAATTGCAAAAAGAAATGTTTCTTGGAGAATATATATCGATGGAGATGAAATTGCAAATATTTCTTCATCTATTTCTTCTGTTGATTTAAGTAATACTGGTGATTTTTATTTGGGAAGATATTCTTCTTCATATTTTATTGGAAAAATAGGTTCTTTTAGAATATGGACTAGAAGTCCAACATCAACAGAAATAAATACCATTTACAATAAAGAAAAAGGATATTATGAATAAAAGATCTATCTCTCCCTTGATCGCAACAATTTTACTAATTGTTGTTTCTGTAATATTGATAACTGTTGTTTTAACATGGGGCTCTGCTTTTACAAAAGACAATCTTAATCAAACAAATTCAATTTTAAATTTAAAAGAAAGTGATCTTTCTTCTTTTATTTCTGTAGTTTCATATACTCATTTGGAAAATATAAGTAATATAGTTATAAGAAATTTACATGGTGAAAAAATAACTTTTGTTGGTTATAAATTAATTAGTGAAGATATTATAAATCCAGAAAAATTATATTCCTTTCCAAACATCATTAATATTGATTCTGGTGGTGTTGCTACATTAAATTTAATTTGTTTTCCTAAAGCGAATTTTATTTTGCAGTTAATTACTGATGATCTAGAATATGTTTCTCTTTCAATAAATATAAAAAATTATAATATGTCATACTGTTCTGAATTTTCAGATTTGTTTGGTTATTTTTCTTTTGATGGTGATTTTTTAGATTATGGTGATAAAAATTATTCAAATATTTATTCTTCTGGAGAATTTTTAGGTGATTTTAAAAATCAACATCTTAGTTTTAATGGTTCAACAGATTATTTAGTATTAGATAATAAGACAAAAGTATCTTTAATTGATTATACTACTTGGGAAATAGGAACAGAAGGTAGTCAACTTGGATTTAATCAAACAGGATCAACTACTGAAAATAGTGTGAGTTTAGATTCTGATCCATGGGGGCGAGAAATTCCAATTTGGAGAGCAAGTCCTGATTCTGTTTCTGGTCCAGATGGGGGTTGGGCTACAAAATTATTCCCTATAGATAATACAAAATTATATCGATTTTCTGTTTGGATGAATAGAGAAGTAATTGGTTTTGATGGTCGTTTTTATTTTGGTGTTTTTGGATATGATTTATCAAAAAGTTTTAATGGAGTTTATAGATTAACAAATGTTTTGAGTACAAACCCTTATTTTTTTACTAGTTATTATGTTCCAAGTATTTATGAAGATGAGTGGATTCTTTATGTAAGTCATGTTTTTCCACATGATTATTCTCTTACTACTAAACATATTAATTCTGGAGGATATACTCTTGAAAACAATAAGTTTAGCTCAAGTGCTGATTATAAATGGTCTGAAAATAATGGTTTTGCAGTTCATAGAACCTATCTATATTATACAACTGATACTAGCGCAATACAGAAATGGGCTTATCCAAGAGCAGATCTTGTTGATGGAAATGAGCCATCTATTGCTGATCTTTTATCTGGTTATGATTCAAATAATTTTGGAATAACTGATTCTATATCTTTGTCTTTTTGGTTAAAAATAGATTCTTTTAACGAAGGCACAATAATTTCAAAAACAAAAAATAATATTTTAGAAAGTTGTTATGATTTAAAATTAAATTCTGACGGTTATATTTTATTTAGTATAGATCAATCAGAGATATCAAGTAACGAATCAATTAATATCGATGATTGGTTTTTTATAAGTGCAACATATAATAAAGAAAAAATGAAATTATATATTAATGGAGAATTAAATTCTGAATTAGAAAAAACAACACCAATAAAAGTAAGTATACAAGAAACAACTATTGGTGTGAAAAAATTTAATGATACTTATGAGGCTTATTTTTTAGGTTATTTAGATGATGTTAGAATATATGGTAAAGCTTTAAAAGATTTAGAGATTTATAATTTATATATTTCCACAAATCCAGAAATTGGCGAAAGTGATTAATCATGTTATATAAAAGATCTATCTCTCCCTTGATCGCAACGATCTTACTAATAGTTGTTTCTGTTATATTGATAACTGTTGTTTTAACCTGGGGCAAAGGCTTTACCGAAAACACAACCAACCAAGCTACAGATCTTCTAGAGTCTTCAAAAAATGTTTCAAAGAGAGATTTTTTTTGGCAAACTTCTTTAGTTGGTAATCAACTTGTTCTAAGAAATATTTCTGATAGTGATCTAGAAATTAAAGGTTACAGGATCTTAACAAATGATTACAACTCAGACTATTTTTGGCTAAATAGTTATAGACCCCTAGAAAATAATATTTTATTTAACAGATCTTCCATACATCCAATTTCTTTAGTCTGTGTTCCAGAGAACAAATTTTTTTTAGAGTTAATAGATATTAATGATCAGCCATATACTTTAGAGATCAATCCACAAGGAAACAGATTGTTTACTAGTTGTAATACTTTTAATGTTCCTTTATGGGAGTTTGAAACCATAGGTGGAGCTTATGAAATAAATGAATTTAATAAAACACAAGGTGAGCTTATAATTAATAATTCTTTTGATAATGATTTAAGTCATTGGTATGATACAGGTGCAAATCAAATATTTGAAAGGAACATAATAAATCCTATAACTGGGACGGCTGATTTACATATAATTAGTAACGATTTTAGTTCTAGTGGAATATATAGTAATTCTTTTAATATTGTTTATGGAAAATCTTATAAATTATTATTTAAATATAGAACTATTAGTGGTGTTTTAAGATTAAAATTAGCAAAAGGAAATTCAACAGGGGTTGCTTCTTTGAAAGGTTCTAAAGAATATACTTCATTAATTGAACCAAATAATACTTCTGTTGAACAAATATTTGTGGCATTAGAATCTTTTAGCTTAGTTAGGTTTTTACCTTTTGCAACAACAGTTGGAACTGAATATTATATAGACTCTGTTTCTTTATTAGAAGTAGATCCTTTACCAACAATTACAGACGGAACTAAATATTTAGAATGCAATTCTTCTGGCGATGTTGGAATTTCATTTAAACAAGCATATGGTACTTGGGAATTTGATGTTTCTGTTGCTTCTAGTTCTTTTTATATTTATTTTATTTCATCAGAAAATAAAGATGATTCTTATGCTTTAACAATGAGAGGTTCTGGTGAATATGCTGGTAGGTTATATTTTAAAAAAATGATTGATGGATCTATGCAGAATATTTCTATTACTAATTTAAATTATTTTAAAGCAAATATTTGGTATACTGTGAGAATAGAACGAACTAGAGATAATAGTTTTAAATTTTATATAAAAGGTGGTGATTTTGAGCCAACACCAGGTCATAATAATTGGACATTAGTTAATTTAAATACATCTAATCCAGTATCTGATAATACTTATCTAGAAAGTAAGAATTTATTTATTAAAGCAGGTTCTGGAGACAAAATTGCGCAAATTAGATATTATCCAGAATAATTTAATAGTTATTATTATAAACATTTAGAACTTTATTTTTTAATTATGCTTAATAAAAGATCTCTCTCCCCATTGATCGCAACAATCTTATTAATAGTTGTTTCTGTAATATTAGTTACTGTTGTTCTAATTTGGGGACAAGGTTTTTCAAAAGACAATCTTAATCAAGCCACTTTTTCAATGAACCAAGATTTTACAGGATTAATAACAAATAGATCTATCTCTTCACAAAACATTTTAATATCCAACAACCATTCTTCAAAGGATCTAAATATTACCGGGTACAAAATTATTTCTTCTTTAGATCATTATCTTTATGAGTACTTTGAAAACAAGATCTACTATTTAGATGACCCTTTATTAATAGGTTCTAAGCAAGCAGAAGTTTTAGAAATAGATTGCTACCCAGAGGATTCTTTTTTC
>CAZPGO010000033.1:0-24533 GCA_964586355.1 uncultured archaeon | reverse complement strand
TAGATCCTTGACCTTCATCAAAACTCCAATAACCAACAAGATCGTCTCGACCTAAACAATAGTTGTTTTGATCTAGGTTATTAGTAAATATTGGAACTTCAACAAAAGTATTTTGATCTGTTATCAACTGAACAGAAAATCTTGATGAAGGAGCACAAACAATTGGTAAGGAATTAAATGATCCACTTGTTAGGTTTAAAGTTTCTTCTAAATAAAACCTTTTTTCTAAAAAAGCATAATTGGAATCTAGGCTATGTAGACTATACCCAACAATATTAATATTTTTATCAGAAGAGTTTTTTAAAACAAGATTATTTGTTGTTGATGTTTGTATAAAAGAGTCAACTAAAATAAAGTTCTTAAGATCTAGATCTTCGGTAAAAGAGGTAAAAAGATCTGTATTATCTATGGTAGATTCTGTAAAACTTTTTCCCCAAGTTAAGATTACAGTGATCAATATAACAGAAACAACTATTAATAAGATTGTTGCGATCAATGGGGAAACAGATCTTTTTTTTAAAAACATTTACAGATCATTTTATTTTTTTATTTATAAATTTTAATGTGTCAATAAAAACATCAATTTCTTTTTTAGTATTATAAAAATAAAAAGAAGCTCTAGTTACACCATTTTTATCAAACCTAGATACAATAGGCTCAGCACAATGCATCCCTGCTCTTGTTGCAATATTTTTGGTTTGATCTAAAAGTGTACTTAGTTCTCTACAGTTTATTCCTTTTAAATTAAATAAAAGTATTGGTCCTTGTTTCTTACTGTCTAGAGGATTATAACAAACAATATCTTCTATTTTTAAGATCTCGTTAATAGCATAATCTAACAACTTTTTATCCTGTTTTAAAATATTATCTAACCCAACCATCTCTAAATACTCAACAGCAGAAGAAAAACCAAAAGCTCCTGAGATATTAGGAGTTCCTGCTTCAAATTTATAGGGCAGATCATTCCAGGTAGAGTTTTTAAAAGTAACGTGCTTTATCATATCTCCCCCAAACCTTACAGGAGAAAACTTCTCTAAAAGCTCTTTTTTCCCTATTAATAACCCCACACCAGTTGGGCCTAACATCTTGTGAGCAGTACACACAAAAAAATCAGCACCTGTTTTTTTAAAGTCTATTTTTATATGAGGGGCTGACTGTGAACCATCAATTACAAACAAACAATTATTTTTTTTTGCAATTTCTGAAATCTTTTTAATAGGTGCAATTACTCCAGTAGTATTTGAAATATGTGCAACTGTTATTAGTTTTGTTTTTTTGGTTATTTTTTTTTCTAGATCTTCAAGATCCATAGTATACTCTTTATTAATTTCTACAAATTTTAAAATAAGCCCTAGTTTTTTTGCTAAAAACTGCCAAGGAACAATATTTGCATGATGCTCATAAACTGTTGTTATTATTTCGTCTCCTTTTTTAAAATAATTGGAGTTATAAAGCATATACATGATCTGATTTAATGAATCTGTACTATTATTAGTTAAAATTACCTCTTCTGGTTTACAATTAAAAAATTGTGATAATTTTTCATGAGTTTCTTGGTAGATTACTGAAGCTTCTTGTGATAATTGATGTATTCCTCTATGAATATTAGCAGGACAATTCTCATAATAATAATTCATTTTATCAATAACTGGTCTTGGTTTAAGACTAGTAGCAGCATTATCAAAATAAACGATCTTATTTTTTTTTATTATTGAAAAAGCTTTTCTATATTTATTTAAATTTACCAAAATGATCACTTTTTTTCATTCTTTCTCTACTTATATGTTTTAAAGCAATCTTTTTAAATAAATATACTACTATAAATATATTATATATTTAAAAAAAACACCTCATTTTTATAAAAATTTGTGCATTATTAAAATAAAAAAGGGAATTATTATGGAACTACCAAAAACAATTAAAACATACTGTAAAAAATGTAAAAAACATGAAACACACAAATTAACATTATACAAGTCTAGAGCTGCAAGAAAAACCTCTCTAGGAACCAGAAAAAATATTGAAAAACATAAGAAAGGCTATGGTGGTATGGCTAAACACATAGCAACAGTTAAAAAACAAAATAAAAAGCCAACATTCGTTGCTGAATGTTCTGTTTGTAAAGCAAAACATTATTTTGTAATACCAAAAAAAATGAAAAAGGTTGAATTAACTTCAAACTAGTTCTTTTTTCTTTTTATTTTAAAAATAGTTATTTTTTAAAAGAGTTGTATAATATATTTTAAGTATGAATGTTGATACTTATTATAAATTTATAGCCGCCACTTTTGGAATTGCATATTTTGTAGGAATAGTTATTGGTGTTTTATTAAGTGTTAGTGGATCTTTTGTAGCTCCAGAAATAAACACAACCAGCACCTATTTTTTAAAAAGTACTACTAATTTTAAAGAGGTTTTTTTTGAGACAACTAATTTAGCACTAACACAAGCTGCAATTCCATTTACTTATTTGATTGTTGGAGTAAACTATGGTTTAGATCATGCTTTTTTATTAACCAGCCCATTTTTAGGACAAATAAAACTATTTGTTGAACTTATACCTCTAGTGTTCTATTTTTTAGCATTTATTGTATTTTCTACTCTTGGCCTAAAACTTATAATATATATAATAATAAAACTAGCAAACTTGTTTTTTGAAAAAAATAAAAAAAACATTTTTTTAAATGTTAATCCTTTTAAAAAAGAGGACTCTTTTTTTTTGTATCTAACACTAATTTTAATTATTAGTGGTGTTTTTATACAAATATTTCTTAGTAAAATATTTTTTGTTTTCTTGATTAATTTTCAATTAGTCTCTTATGTTTTTATTATAATAGCATATATCTTATTAATAGTTACAAGCTTATATTTAGTGTACTCAACAATAAAATCAGCATTAAATGAAATAAAAAACACATACAAAAAGGTAATTTTTAGATGATAATTTATGGAAAAAGGATTTAATTTTGAAACCGAAGAAATTGTTCTTGGAAGAGTTTCAAGCCAGCAAAAAAAATATGGAAAAAAAGCTACAGGGTATATAGGTAAAGTAGTTGTCTCTAGTGGAGAAGATCCTGTTCTTGGCAAAAAAGTACTTATGGATCTTGCAAGATCTCATGTTGCCATTGTTTGTGGAAAGCGTGGTGGTGGAAAATCGTACACAATGTCAGTATTAATAGAGGAATTTTGTAAACAACCATTTGAAATAAAAGAAAGATTATCTGTTTTAATTATTGATACTGTAGGCATCTTTTGGACTATGAAATACCCAAACAAAGAAGATGCTGAACTTTTAAAAAAATGGGATGTTTCTCCAGAAGGTCAAGATATTAGAAATTTAGTACCACTTGGTAAAAAGGATTTCTATGTAGAAAAAAAGCTACCTCATGATGGATACTTTACTATCAAGACTTCACAGATGGATACTGAAGATTGGCTTGGTATTTTTAGATTAACTTGGAGAGATCAAGAAAGTTCCTTACTTTCAAGAACCTTAGAAAGTATAAGACAAAAGGTTGGAAATTTATATGATATTGATGATATTATAAATATGTCTCAAAAAGACACAGAATTTACTAAAGAAATTAAAAACTCTTTAGCAAACAGACTACTTGTTGCAAAATCCTGGGGTCTATTTTCAAAAACTGGAACAACCACTAAAGAGTTTGCAGCTCCTGGTAAAATTACTGTTATTGATGTTAGCACATATAAACAATCTATAGGCATGGAATCCATACACGAACTAATTGTGGGCATCTTAGGTAAAAGATTATATGAAGAGCGTATGCTTTACAGAAAAGAAGAAGAAATGAATCTATTATCTGGCAAAAGAAAAGAAAGTGAGATGCCTATTGTTTGGATGATGATAGATGAAGCACATATGTTTATGCCGTCAGACAGACCATCTATGGCCTTAGATGTTTTACTTCAATGGATTAGGGTTGGTAGACAACCTGGCTTGTCCTTACTTTTAGCAACACAAAGACCAAACAAGCTACATAGTGAAGCAATTTCACAATGTGATTTCTTTTTGAGTATGAGAATGACTGCTCAAGAGGATATTATGGCTGTTAGTTCTATAAGACCAAGTTATCTAAATGTACCCATGGATAAATTCTATGCACAGATGCCAAAGGATCAAGGTTATGCTATTGTTGTTGATGATAACTCAGAAAAAGTAATGTTAATAAAAATCAGACCAAGAGAAACTTGGGATGGTGGAAAGACTGCTAATGTTTTTGTGGAATAAAATTTTTTTTTGAAATAATAACTATTCCTCAACCAATTTTCCACCAAACTCTTCAGCAGCAAGATCACAGATCTTTACTTTTTTACTTGAGCCATCTATTACCAAAATATTATCTTTTTCAAAATAGATTACTATACTTTCAGAAACTAGTCTAAATTTAAGATTATTAGATTTTAATACTTCTTCATAAATTAGTTCAAGATTATTTGCAGAAACAACAATATCAGTACCAACTTTTCTGCCTTCTATGTGTGTTGCTATGGTGTTTAGATCAATTGTCCCTACAACATTAAACTTTAATACAAATTCTGAAATATTAAAGGAGTCTATTATCTTAGTCATAAACTCTCTAGACTTTTTTGCATTTTCAAAAACAATTTTTCTGTGTGATCTAAAATGTTCTAAAAGCTTATCTCCATCTTTTAGTTCTTCTTCAAAAGTATTAATATCTTGTTTTATTTGTTTTATTAAGATGTGCATTTTTTTATATAATGGAATAAGCTCTCTTTTTTTTATCTCTTCTTCTAGATGCTTATCTAATAATGGTTCTTTTTCATGAACTGCATTAATAACTTCTATATCTTTTGACAGGTTTTCAAATATTTCTACTAATGGGATATATAGTTCTGTGATCTTATTAGTCTTATAAAGATTCTTATTAAACGATTCAAAGATCTTTGCTAGTTTTAATGTATTTTCTTCTGGCATTTTTATACACCTTTATTTATAATAATTCTTACATTTACTTATAAATATTATAAGCTAAGGTTGTTTATTTAAAGCTAATGTTTTAAAAAAAAAGTTGTTTTTTTAAAGAAAATAAGTATAATTATTTAAAAAATTAAAAAAAACTATTTGTTTTCTTTAATATCTAAATAACAGTTATAAGCACAAATAGCACCTTGAGAACAAGCAGTTACCACTTGCTTAAGGGTGCTTGAGTCTGTAGAGTCGCCAGAAGCATAGATTCCAGAAACATTTGTTTTTTGATCCTTATTGACTTTTATATATCCATTTTCATCTATTTCCACAGCTATTTTTTTCAACAACTCTGTATTTGGAATTGACCCTATTTCTATAAAAATACCGTCAACATCTAGTTCTTTATCTTCTAATAATTTTATCTTTTCTAGCTTTTCTTTTCCTAGTAGCTCTTTTACTTCTTGATTATAAAGCACTTCTATTTTCTTATTATTGTTTACTTGATCTATCCAAACTTTTTCTGCTCTTAGTTGGTCTTTTCTATAAATAACATATACTTTTTTTGCAATTTCTGAAAGCATAATAGCAGCAGTAACTGCAGCATCAGAACCACCGATTACTCCAACAACTTTTTCTTTATAAAAACCAGCATCACAAGTAGCACAGTAGCTTACTCCTTTACCAGTTAATTCTTCTTCTCTTTTAATATTTAACTTTCTTCTTGCTCTACCAATTGCTAGTATTATTTTTTTTGCTTTTATGGTTCTTTGATCTGTGTTTACAACAAAAAAAGAACTATTATTAATAACATCAATAACCTTCTCAAAAACAATCTCAACCTCTAGAGAAGTTACTTGATCTATCATCTTTTGAGAAAGATCCATACCAGCAACCTCATTAAACCCAGGATAATTACATATCTTATGCGCTGTTGACATCATTCCTCCAAAAGAGTCTGATAGTACAACTGTATTTAATCCATATCTTTTACCATAAATTGCAGCAGTTAGCCCAGCAGGACCGCCACCAATAATTGCAAGATCATAAATATTTTCATTCATTTTTTCTTCCCCTTCTTAATTAATATATCTTCATAAAGTTTATTATAGTCTCTTTTCTTTGGTTTTAAACCTAGAGATCTTTCCATTGATTCAAAACCGTATTTTATGGTGTCATGACTTATTTCCATTGTTGGAATTCCATTTTCTTCTAAAGCATCAAGAAACGCTCTATATGTTATTCCCGCAATCTTTGCACCACCAGCAATATTAACTTCTTTTTTTTCATAGGCTCTTAAGGCCATGCCAAGTCTATTTTCCTTAAGCCTTTTTTCAATTAACTTCCTTAAAAAATCAGACTCTATTAGATTTTCTTCTTTTGCAAGCGCTATACTATATAGTTCTCCAGAATGATTAGTAATCTGAGAATTAATATCTTTTGGTATTGATTTTGGATCTTTAATTTTAATAATTTCTTTTGATTTTAAATCATTATAAATATCTAAATCTAAAGGAGTGTATAGTTTTATTCTAGCAAAAGTAAATAATTCCAACTCTACTTTTTTGGTTACAACCACAGCCCATAATTTTATAAACTCTTCAACTAAATTAAGTTTTACTAAATGAATCCAAAAGGAAGCATCCACAACAGCTTTTAGTTTTGCTTTTACTATTACCATAAATAGATCTGATGCGAAATATATTTAACCGTAATACTTTGTAATACAAAGGAAAAACCTATAAAGAAATTATATATTTTCTCTAAACTCTTTATAGATCTTTGCTTTTCTTTGCTTAGCTTTTTTAGAAACACTTTCTATAAAATAAATAGCGTCTTTAGCACTCATATTTGCCATATTTGTAGGAACAAAAGATTTATGGAAAACACTAAAAAAATCAGCAGTAAAAAGTTCATGTAAATAGTTATATCTAGATTTTTTTAATGAGGGAGAAACAAAAGATTTTTTTATAGCATCTATTTCAACACCAAAAATTTCATGAAAAGTTTTTTCTTTAATTTCTAGAACTGTTCCTTTTTTGGATAAGGCTAATAAAGAATCAATTTTTCCAACCCATGCTTTAAGTTGTCTTTTTTTAAGAGCTTTTTTTCTTTTTTTTTCTGCTATTTTTAGATCAAAAGCTCTTTCTCCTTTAATATCACTTATTTTTCTATCTTGTTGAATTTTTCTATCTCTTGTTTTTTGGGTATTTATTTTTGGATCGTTTTTTTCTTTTCTTTTGTACTCTTTAAGTAGACTTGCTTTCTCTTGTTTTTGTAGTTCCAACTTAGTATTAAAAGCAGAAGTTCCTGGTTTTTCTAATCTACCAGTTATTGAGTTTCTCTCATAACCTAACTGTTTTGGCTTATTTGGTTTTCTGGTTATTTTCTTTCTTAAATATGCTATTGGTCTCATAAATTTTTCCTTTTTACAAAATAATAGTTTATTATAATTAAATAGTTAATAGATAAATATTTAAATTATAAAGAAAATTTAAATTATAAAAAAAGAGAAAAAAAGGTGCTTAAAAATAATTTTAAGCATCAATATTTAGTTTTAATTTAGACTTAAGCTCTCTATATCTGTTTCTAATAGTTACTTCAGTAACCCCAGCAACATTAGCAACTTCTTTTTGAGTTCTCCTCTCGCCTTCAATTAATGCAGCAATATACACTGCAGCAGCTGCAACGCCGGTTGGTCCTCTTCCTGAAATCAGCCCAGAACCTATTGCTTTTTTTACTATTTCTTTACCTTTTTCTTCAACAGCCCCTGATAAACCTAAAACAGAAACAAATCTGGATATATAATAGGTTGGATCTGTTAATGGTACTGCAATATCTAGTTCTTTGACAATAAATCTATAGGTCCTACCAATTTCTTTTTTTGTTAAACCAGATGCTTCTGCCATTTCATTTAGGGTTCTTGGAACATTATATGTTCTACAAACAGAGTAAAGAACAGCAGCAACAACAGCTTCAATTAATCTTCCTCTAATCAATCCTTTTTCCACTGTTTTTCTATATAATAAAGCTGCAGTCTCAATTAAAGAGTCAGGAATATTTAGATAAGATCCAATTCTTCTAAGCTCAGTTAATGCTATAGACAAGTTTCTTTGCATAGAGTTTGAAATTGAAGATCTTTTATGCCATTTAATTAATCTATACATTTGTGCTCTTGACTTTGATGAAAGCTTATTACCTCTAAGATCTCTTCCTGATCTTTCAATCATTGTCTCAAGGCCTTTATTTATTTTTACATATTTCATAGGAGATCCTGATCTTGCTTGATCAGAACTTTGAGATTGATCAAAACTTCTCCATTCTTTTCCCATATCAACCATATCTTCACTAATCATGGTGTGACAATTTCTACAAATAAGTTCTCCTGTTTTTGGATCCTTATAGACTGTGTTTTTTCCACATTCTGGGCATTTCATTGCCATTTTTTCCACCTCAATATTTTTATTTTTAATTATAAATTGCTTTTTTAGTTGAAATTCAAAGAAATTAGGTTTCACAGATTTAATTTTATATAAACAAAATAAGGTCAATAAAAAGCAAACCTATATAAATATTAATGGTTGAAGAAGTATTTAAAGCTTTTGCTTTTTAAAAAAAGACATTTTCCCTAGTTTTTACAATTATTGTTTTAAGAAAACATTACTACTAGTAAGTGTTGGTCTTAATAACAACCTTAAAGGATCTCTATCAGGATATCTAATAACAACATCATTTCCAGCAATTACTTCCATATGCACTTTTGCAAGATCATCAAAATCTGTTATAAGATCTGACAAATATTCTGTACTTAAAATATAATTTAACCTAGGATTTTCTACTAATATTTTTAGAACATCATTACCAACAAACAGACTATTAAATAGATCTTTTGATTCTGGTATTGCTATAAAGATGTCTTCTTTTACTATATTTTCTATTTCTTTTACTATTGAATAGATATAATAAATATAAAAAGGATCATCAACATCAATTCTTATAATTCTACAAGCCCCTATCTGATTATAAGATCCTTCAAAGAGCATAGAACAGTCTGTTTTTCCAAAATAATTTTCATATTTTTTTTCTATAATATTTAGTTTATTATAAATTCTTTTTTTCTCAAACTCTGTTATATCATCATCTGTTTCTAAATTTGCTGTTTTTTCTCTTAAGTCATTAATGTTTATAAGATCATTACTATATGCTTTTTCAATAATCTTCTCAGAAATAGAATTAAGATTAAATATTTTACAAAAGGCTTTTTTAGGAACCACAGATAAAGGAATCTTAATTTTAAAATAATCTACACTTCTTGAAGGGAATCCAAAAGGAGCAATTTTTATATCAAAATTTTCTAGAATCTCTTCGTGCTGTTGAGGATAAGATAAACTTTTAAAAACACCACTTTTATCAAATACAAAAACTTTTTTGCCTGATAACAAATAGTTTTCACATATTAGTTTTACTGAGTATAGTCTATCATCTACTTCTGAACCTGTTACTAACACAGATCTCATGGAGTCTAAGTTTCCAGTAATAGTCACATCATTTTTTTTCCCAAGTATTAGTTTGTTAACTGTAGAGTTTTCTAAAAAATTAATATTTTTATTTGGAAAATTTGTAATTGTTTTTATTACAAAAGGATCAGAAAAAAATATACTTCTCTGTTCTTCTGATAGCATTTTAAGAGAAACCAGTTTTAGGTTATAGGATTTAATAACAGATATTATTGAGCTGGTTTGCTTATTTAATTGAGCTATTTTTTTTTCAATATAGCTTGTAAAGGCCATATTATCAATTAACTCTGTTTCTGTATTTATTAATAAAAACTTATAGGTGTTTTTTTCTCCAATATCTAAATGCTTTTCATAAAAAATACATTGATTAGGTAATGTTTCAACAAATAGTTCTAACTCCCCCTGTGCTAAAAAAATTTTATACACCTGAATTAATAAAGAGTCTTGATTTCGAGATTTTAAAAAAGATACAAAATAGTCATCATTATAAAGTACAGATAATTCTTGATCTCCATATTTTCCTTCAAATATGGTCTCCCATGCACTTAACGATAACATAGTTTTTCTCTTTTTTATAATATTTTTTGCTTTTTGTATATTTATGATTAAATCAAAATGTTTATATTCTTTATATTAATATATTTATATCACATATATAAAAAAGGTTATAAAATATGATAGACGAAAAATTAATAAAAGACACTATAATAGAATTACTGGATGCAAATGTTGATAAGGAAACAATTTTTTCCACATTAAAAGATATTGGGGTAGAAGAAGGAAATATTGAAAAAAATTATAAAGAAGTAATGGATTCTAAAAAAACAAAAGAAGAAGCCCCAGTAACAGAGGATAATTTCAAAGAAGATGAAAAAACAGAAATAAAAAAAGACATTTCAGTTACAGAAACAAAAGAACCTGAAGAAAACACTAAAAATCCAGAACCAAAAAAAGAGGAAAAAGAACCAAATGCTGATTCGCTATTCTCAAAACCAAAAGAACCAAAAATAGATAAACCAAGAGGAACAGGAGATCTTGATGAAACAAAACAGGAAGATGATCTAAAACAAACTGCTAACGAGGTTTCTGAAATTAATGGATTTGAAGATCAAAGTAAAAAGGATCTAAGAAATGATAACTCATTTACAAAACAACTATCAGAACTTGAATCTCAAGTTGGAGAAATAAAAGCACAGATTAATGCTTTGACTAAGATCATGAAAGATATCTTAGAAGAAAATAGAAACATCTTAAATAAATTATAATCCTCCACCAAGTAATTTAGCTAGATCATCATAATTATTATTTGCTGAGGATGCTTTTTTTCCTTTAAAAAAGGATCTTATTATTATTACTGCTAATAAAACTACTATTATTAGTAACCAAAAAATATCAATTGTTCCATTTTTTATAAAAATCAATAAACCAAATAAAGCAACAAATAAAAAATTAGATCTACTTGGCATAAATATAGAATATACTAAAATAATTGCTGCTGAGATAATATCATAATTGTACTGATAACTTAAAAGCATTAAAACTAAAACTACAAAAAAACTAATAAAATCCATAAACTATAAGCCACCACTATTTTTTAAAAACACTTTTGCCAATTAGATTTTTTAGTTCTGATCCAAAAAACCAATAAACTAAAATACCAAAAGTAAATAACCAAACAAGATCTGGAAATTGATAAAATAATAAAAACATTATAAAAATAGTTATTAACACAGCAACAGTAGCATTACCTATTTGTTTTTTATTATACACATAAATTGATACTGCAAAAAATATAAATAGAATAATCCATAAACTGTCTTGTAAAGAGATTGCTAAAAACATATTTTTTCAATTATATTAAATTTAAATGGTTTTTTAAGATTATGGGTTAATAGAAAAAATAGGCAAAAATCACTTTGCCTTTCTATTATTTGCTCTTAGTGATGGTCTATTCTTTTCTGAACCTTTGCCTTTCTTATCAAGGCCTCTGTTTTTCTTACCAGCACTAGTGGTTCCTTTATAGGATCTGCCCTTGTGTTGAGGATCACAAATCCAATGTAGATCTTTATCTGTTATTATTCTTGGATGACTTGGATCTACTAAAATCACTTCATAATACTTGTGTTGCCCATCTTCTCCAACCAAATAAGAGTTTAAAACTTCCATATTTACAAATTTATCTGCTGCTTTGTTTTCTGCCATTCTTTGAATAGATATCCTTCTAGTGATTTTATTTACTCCCATTCTTTTTGGTCTTCTTCCTTTAGTTGGTCTTCTGATCAATCCAGATCCTTTTCTTACTTTTGTAAGAACAACAATAATTCCTTGTTTTGCTTTATAACCAAGTTCTCTTGCTCTTGCAACATTTGTTGGTTTTTCTAGTTTTACTACTGTGCCTTTTAAGTGTCTATAACCAATTAGTCTTTGGGTATAGATCTTTTTATAATTATAGTTTTCATCTTCTTTTTTCTTAAACTCGTTTTGAACTGTTTTTTTTATATAGTTAATTGCTGTTGTCATAAATCACACCATTTTTATTTGTTTTGAACATAAATTGTATTTAGTAAAATAACAAAAGATGATCAATAAATAATATATAAAAAGAAACATTTATATATTGGTTGTTAAAATAAACAATATTTGTGCTTATTTCCTTAAAAAAAACCCAAAAAACAAAAGACAAAATATGAAAAACCTATTTTCTTCAAAAAAGAGTAAAAAAAAAGCAATATTGGGTTTAATTATTATAATAATATTAATCATATTAACAGTCATAATCTCAATACCAATAGCAAAAGCCTTTTCTAGCCCAACAGCAATTAGAAATTTTGTTTCGCAATTTGGAGTATATTCAGCAATAGTTTTTATAATTATATTAATATTACAACTAATATTTGCAATAATCCCCTCAACACCAATAGTCATTGCTGGGGGTTATATGTTTGGACCTTATTTAGGTATGCTATTATCAGTTATTGGAAATCTTTTAGCATCTATGCTTGTGTTTGGAGTTACTAGATTATTTGGAAGACCTTTTGTTGAAAGTATAATAAATAAATCAGTTATGGAAAAAATTGATCAAAGCTCTAATTCTATAGCAAAAACTTTATTTGTTTTATATTTAATACCAATATTACCTCATGATGCTTTTACCTATATAGCAGGACTTACAAATATTAAGTTTAAAAAATTTGTTTTAGTTGTTCTAATTGGAAGACTACCTTCAATACTTTTCTTAAGTGTTATTGGCTATCAATTAACACAATTAAGTCTTTTGTTCTCTATTATCCTTCTTGTTATAGTTGTTGCAGGGGGTGTACTTATCTTTTATCAAAGAAAGAATATAGAAGATCACTTACATAAGCATCTAACCCGTATACAAAACAAGCTAAAAAAATAGTTAAAAAAGTTTTTTTTGGTAAAGATCTTTTACAATATTGTCAACTGTTTTCCATTTCATTCTAGTGAATTCTGGAAAACTCTTATTTTCTAAAAAATATTTTTTTAAATACTCTATGGTTTTAGGATCAGAAGAATACCCGCTTAAAGAGAAACCCACCAATTGATCCATAAGAGTATCTCTAGTAACCTTTGCTAGAATGGATGCGCAGGCAACAGAAATATACTTATAGTCTGCTTTGTGCTCTGAAACAATCTCTAGGTCTTCTATATTTGCAACCTCTGTTTTTTTTAGAATATTTCTTATTCTTAGAGTATATTTATCAGCAACAGTATCCGGAGAATCCAAAATTAGCCTTTGAGGAATTACTTTTAGATCTTTTAAAAGCTCTACAACTTTTTGTGCTTCAATCTCATTAAGTGAATAAGCATTCATTAGAACATTTAGTTCTTGAGCAGGAACAACAATTATTTTATAATAAGCAGAGTTTTCTTTAATAACAGTAAATAGTTTCTCTCTTTTTGATCTTGAAATAAGCTTTGAATCTTTTACTCCTATTTCTTTAAAAAAAACCTCTTTTTTCTCATCAACTAGACAGATCGCAAGAACCATAGGACCTAATACACATCCTCTTCCTGCTTCGTCTATTCCTGCAATTATCATATTTTCATCAATTTTTTTTATTTTTTAAATAGCTGATATATTTTAAAAGTGTTTGTTACTAAAATATTAATATAAACTAATTTTAAAAGAATGGTTTTAATTTTTATTGGAGAAATTAATATGCAAGGAAAAATACTAAACTTTAGAAGAGGAAAAAACACACAACACACAGATCATATATTAATAGAAATAAATGATGAGAAATATAGAACAAAGGAATCAGTAGCACCATTATTTGGAAAAAAAGTGGTCTATAAAACAGTTGGAAACAAGATGATTTCTGGAAAAGTTGTTGCTGCTCATGGAAACAAAGGAGTGATTAGAGCAATCTTTGAAAAAAGCTTACCAGGCGAATCTATTGGTCAATCTGTTGAAATTAAGTAATTTCTTTTTTTCTAAACTATTTTTATATTTTTGGTATTTAATATTATATTGATAAGTATGGATATAAATAAAGAAAAATATTTTAAAGAAGCACAAGAGAAAATAAAACAGGAACTAAACACCACAGATCAAAAGATAATACTGTATTCCTTAATAATAGAAAAATTACCAAAAAATATAAATGAACTATTTGAACAACTAAGAATAATTACTGATCTAAAATATCCAACTCTTGATCAATATCTAACCATTGAAGAATATTGTAAATATGTGTTAGATGGATCTTTAGAAAATACAGATAAACAAAAAGAACTAGAAAAAATAGCATTTGAAGAAATTGCTATAACTTTTGATGAAAAAGAAAAAGAGCTAGTAAATCTTTTTGCAAAAAACATATTAGATCTAATTTACCTAAAAAACCAGTTTGATGAAGAGATCTCTATTTTACTTAAAAAACATTTTCCTAATCTGTATTTAATAGCAACACCAAAAATAGCAGCAAAAATGTTACAAATTTCTGGATCTATAAAAAGATTAGCAAAAATGCCTTCATCAACTATTCAATTACTAGGCTCAGAGAAATCTTTTTTTAAGGCTTTAAAATTAAATAAGAACACTCCTAAATATGGGGTGTTATATAATCACGAACTATTATTTGATCTTAATAAAAAAAACAAAGCAAAAATGGCAAGAACTATTGCTAACAAAATCTCTATTGCTGTAAAGGCAGATCTTAATAACAATAACATCTCTAAAGAACTTTATGAAAAGATTCTTAAAAAAAAAGAAGATATTATTAATTTACAAAAAAAATGAATAATTATGATTTTAAAAAATTTAATTTTAGATAGTGGAAATTATTACACACTAGATCTAAACACACATAAAAAAAGATTTTGGGACCCTAATAGATCAAAGATCTGTGCTGGACTAAAAAGGGGCTTTAACTTCTTACCAATAACAGAGGATTCTAAGGTATTGTATCTTGGATCTGCAGAAGGCTACACAATTTCTTATATTTCAGATCTTGCTGATAGGGGTGTTGTTGTCGGAGTAGACATCTCTCCAATAAGCACACAAAAGTTTTTTTTACTTTCTAAAGAAAGAAGTAATTTAGTACCAATACTTGCAAGCGCAGATTTACCTGAAAGTTACAAACATTTAATAGATTTTAAAATTGATGTTATTATTCAAGATGTAGCACAAAAGAATCAAGTAGAAATTCTTAAAAAAAACTCTGATCTTTTTTTAAGGGATGGTGGCTTTGTAGTTTTAAGTTTAAAGACAACAGCAATCTCTCAAGGAAAAACACAAAATATTATTAATAACGAGATTGATAAGTTTAGTAAATATTTTACAATAATCGAAAAAAAAAGACTAGACCCTTTTGAAAAAAAACACATTCTTATTGTTGGAAAGAAAAAATAGCTTTATTGGTTTAATTCCAGAAAAAAACTAATAGATCTGTCATTAGTTTTTTCTACAGACTTTGGAAAAAAACAAGCAGGGATCTCTCCTCGTTCTCTATGATATTTAACACAAAGGCAGCAAACCCCTTTTTTTTCACAATCGTAAGTGCAATTGCAATTTTTTAGATTTTGTTCTTTTCTACATTCCATTTTAAACTCTTTTTTAAAAAATTATTTTCTATAAACTTTTAAAATCACAACATCTTCAACAGGCCAATCTTGATGTCCTGATTTTGTTGAAGTCTCTACTTTTTCTATCTCATACACAACATCCATACCAGAGATTACTTTTCCAAAAACCGCATATCCTGGATCCTGATTACTATAGTCAAGACCTAAATTGTCTACAGTGTTTATAAAAAATTGAGTAGTTGCAGAGTCTGGAACATTTGTTCTTGCCATAGCTATTGTGCCAGTTAGATTACTTAATCCTTTATTAGTTTCTAACTTTATAGGACTTTTTGTTTGCTTTTGAGAACCATCACTCTCAAAGCCACCACCTTGAATCATAAAGCCAGAAATTACTCTATGAAAGATTAAGTTGGAATAAAAATTACTATCCACATACTCTAAAAAATTTGCTACTGTTATTGGTGCATTTTCTGGGTATAGCTCAATTTCTATATTTCCTTTACTAGTTTCCATAATTACTATTGGATTCATATTTTCTACCTCATTTTCTTTTTTTTCACTAACTTCTGTGTTTATATCTGTTAGATCTATTGTATTTTCATAATCTATATCTAAATCAGTATTAGATTTATTTTCTATTACTAGCATAGAAAAAACAACTATTAATATTACCATTATTACTATTCCAAGTATTATCTTTAAATTCTCAGTCATATTATTCACCTTCAATTTTTTTTATTTTTGGAGCTATAAACTTTTCAATAGTATTTGTTATGAAATTAATAAATGTGCTTAAAACATTATCAGCAACAAACTCCCACTCCTTTATCTCTTCTTCTATTTCTTTGATCTCGTTTTGGTTAAGATCTTTTCTTTGATTTATTAAATATTGCCTAAGCTCAGAAATTAATTTTTTTATCTTATCTAAAAGATAAACTAATTTTTTCTTAAAATCACATAACCTTTCATAATTGTTTTTTGCTTGGGTCTTTATTTCTTTCTTTTGTTCTTTATTTTTTGTTTCTTTAATCTCATCATATTTTTTTTGCTTAAATGGTCTAAGTAAATCAGAATAAACCTCCTGAACAGCACCATTAAAAAAAGACATAAAAGATGCTGGGGTTTCTAGAATTCCTTGATGATTAAAACTCTTTTTTGTGTAATTATTAATATCTACAAATAATCTCTTTTTTGATTTTTTTGCCTTTATAGGGCGCATTCTGTTTATCATAATATTTTAATTATCCAATATTTTTTTAAAAAACACATCTAAAAAGCCAATAGAGGGATTTGAACCCTCGACCTTTTGCTTACGAGGCAAATGCTCTAAACCTGGCTGAGCTACATTGGCAAAAAAAACAAAAGCATTCTGTCCAAGATTTAATGTAATATCATAACTTTAGTTTTTCAGCCATGACTTCTAGATCTGTTTTATTTTCTACCTCTTTATATGGCCAAAGATCTTTATTATCTTCCTTTGTTCTTGGAATTATATGAAAGTGTAAATGAAATACTGATTGCTGAGCTGATTTATCACTAGCATTTAAGATATTTACCCCATCAAACATTGTTTTATAGTGCAAAGATATTTTTTTAAGAGCTTTTGTTATTTTCTCTAAATAAAAATCATCAACATCAAAAATATTTACAAAATGTTTTTTTGGAATAACTAATGTATGCCCATTTACTATTGGATTAATATCTAAAAATGCCAAAACATATTCATCTTCATAGATCTTATGACAAGGAATTTCTCCATTTATGATTTTACAAAAAACACATTCTTCCATTTTTTTATTCACTTCTTTTTTATAAATCTTCAAATTTTATTTTTTCGCTTTTCTTTTTACAAATCAATAAATTTTATTTTTTCTAGATATAATTTATTCAAAATATCAAAAAGATCTTTAATACCTACTCTTTTTTGATCAAAACTATCTCTATCTCTCAAAGTCACAGTATCGTCTTCTAATGTTTGATGATCAACCGTAACACAATAATTACACCCCACCTCATCAAGCCTAGCGTATCTTTTACCAATAGAGCCTTTTTCATCAAAGAACAAATCATATTTTGGATTATTTTCTTTAAGAGTATTGAATATTTCTAGCCCTTTTTCTAACAAACCATCTTTTTTCATTAATGGTAAAATTGAACAAAAGTAAGGAGAGATCTTTGGTTTTAATAACAAAACATTTCTTTCTTCATCATTTACTTTCTTTACAAAAAAAGAATTTCCTAACAAAACCAAAAACAATCTATCAAGACCAATTGAACAAACTTCTAAAACATGTGGTATTATCTTTTTTCCATTCTCTGAGACAAAAAGCTCTTTTTTTGAACCTAAAGAATGGCTTTTGAGATCATGATCGGATCTGTAGTTTACTGAAAACAACTCTATCCACTCTTCATTAAACAAAACTTCTAAATCAAAAGTTTGTTTTGAATAAAAGGCTTTATCATTTTCTGGAACTTCTCTATATCTTAAATTTTCTTTTTTAATTCCAATTTCTTCTAAAAACTTCTGTGTTAAATAAAGATAATAGGCAATTATTTTTCCTACAGCTATTTTGAAGTCAACAATTTCTGAAATACTATATTCTTTTTCAACACCATCTTTTAATAAATACAATCTTATCTTATAATCTTTTATTGTTTCTAGATCAATTGGTGTTTGATCTATCTTATCCCCATCAAAAAACAACTCTGTTTCCAATTGCTCAAACTCTCTGCATCTCAAAAGCCCGTTTCTTGGAGCTATCTCGTTTCTATATACTTTTCCGTGTTGAGAGATTGTTATTGGCAACTCTTTTCTAGATGTTTTATATATTCTTAAAAAATCTAAAAAAATTGATTGACAGGTTTCTCCTCTAAGATAACCAAGATTTCCTGATTGTGCGCCAACATTAATAGAGGACATAAGATTAAATCTATTTATTTCTCCTAATTTTCCTTTACAGCTAGGGCAAGCAATATTATTAGTATTAATTAGCTCTTGATATTCTTCATTTGTTAGCTTTTCAGGGACCTCTTTTTTTGTTAGACTTGAGATTAGTTTGTCTAGTTTATAGGTCTGTCTACATTTTAAACAAGTAACAATAGGGTCATCAAAGTTTCCTAAATGTCCAGAGGCTTCAAAAACTTCTTTTGGTAAAATAATGGATCCTGAGATTTCTAAAAAGTTGTTTTTTTTTACAAATTCTTCTCTCCAGAAATTAATTATATTAACTCTAATTAAATTACCTATTGGTCCATACTCATAAAACCCAGCAAAAGAGTTTGCATATATCTCAGCAGATGGAAAGAAGAGTGATCTGCTTGAACAAAAATCATAAAAAGCTTCTATTTTTTTCATATTTTTTCTTTTTTAATATGTCTTATTTAAAAACATTTATTAATAAATATTATTTATTATAAATATATAAGAACACAAAGCATTAAAAAAACTGATTTTTTTGATAAATCTTTGCAGGGGTTCCCGAGCGGTCAAAGGGGCTGCGCTTAGGACGCAGTGCTTAGTGCTTCGCAGGTTCGAATCCTGCCCTCTGCATTTTATTCTAGAAATTTTGAATATTTATGAAAACCATTTCTTTTAACCTTAATAAAACAGGTTATGATACTGATATATTTTATAATTACATAAAACCAATGTTAGAAGAACATCACATATCTTCCTTTAATCTTGGTTGTTCTTTTCCAGAGAACATAGATAGAGAAGAATATAAAATTAGTTTCCAACAAAAGCTTTTAGACAAGATCTCTAAGGATTTTAAAATAGATAAAGAAAAACCGGAGTGTACTGTTGTTATTGATTTTAAAAAAGATCTAATTAATTTTGAGATAAGATCTGTATTTGTATATGGGGTTTATAATAAATTTTCAAGAGAGCTTCCACAAACAATACACTATTGCTATAAATGTTATGGAAGAGGGTGTGATTTTTGTAAGAACACAGGAAGATTAGAAGATTCTTCTGTTCAGGAAATTATTTGCCCACATCTAGAAAAAGAGTTTTGTGCAGAAAAAAGTAATTTTATAGGAAATGGAAGAGAAGACATTAATGTAAGAATGCTAGGGAACGGAAGAGAGTTTTTAGTTGAGCTTTTTGATCCTATGTTTAGATCTTTAACAGAAGACAAATATAAAATACTTGAAAAAAACATTAATGAAAATAAAGATGTTAATGTGTCTTTTCTAAAAACAGCAACAGAAAATGATATAGATTCTGTTAAAAATTCTAGAAGATCTAAAATGTATAGGGCATTAATTTTTTCTAAAGAGCCTTTAGGAGATATTACTTTTTTAGTTAAAGAATATGATATAAAACAAGAAACCCCAAAAAGAGTTTCAAAAAGAAGAGCTAACCTAGTAAGAGAAAGAAAAGCAAATGTAATTTCTGTTGAAAAAAAAGATGATCATTCTTTTTATTTAGAAGTAATTGCTGATTCTGGTTTATATATCAAAGAGTTTATTTCAAGTGACCAAGAGAGATCTAAACCCTCAATCTCACAACTTCTAAATAGTGCTTGTGAGTGTAAGGCGTTAGATGTTATTAAAATTTTAAGATGATTAGTTCTAATTTTAAAAAAACTATTTATATATATTTTTTGTTTCTAAAAACCAAAGATAGAGATCTAACTCTGCTAAACTTAGATTAACTTTTTTTCCTAGTTTTTTTAATATATTTTCAATTTCTAGATATTTTGTTTTTGTTAGTGTTTTTGGTTTTGTTATTAATTTATTTTCTACTAAGATATCTACTATATGAAAATCAATTATTGCAAACTCCTTATAGCCAATATTTCTTAAAAAATGGCTAGCTTCCTTATAACCAAGCCCTTTTATTTTTTTTACTAACCATTCTCTTTTTTCTAGATCTGTTTTATTTTCTAGAAGTTTTTCTTTAATATTATTTTTATATTTTCTAGATAAGTAAATGAAATTTGCTCTGGTGTTAGGAAACCTATGCCCACACTCTTTTAATTTCAAACTTAGTTTCTCTAAAGAAAAAGTGGCAAAACCAGGTCCAATCTTTTTTTGTATTTCAACACTTTTTTTTGCATTAAAATTAGCAGTCAATAAACAATAACAAAGTTCTAAGTAGATCTCTTTACTAGACTTTTTGCCAATCTTTTCAAATTCAGTTATTTTTTTTGAGATCTCTTTGGCAATCTCTGTTTTCTTTAAATGGTTTATAGAATCTATTAGTTTCATGTTTTTTTCAATTTATTAAAAAAAAAGGAAATTATGATTTCCAAAGTCCATGTATATTACAATAAGCTCTTGCAGAAATCTTATTTCCACTCATCTTAAACTCAGCTATTGGTTTTTCTTCAGGGTTTAGTTTTTTTACAAAAATAGATCCATCAATATTTACTTCTATCCATTTAATGTAGTGCTCTTTTATCATTGGATGGTCTATTTCTCCAACTCTTACAATTATTTTGTTTGGTTCCTGTTCTATTATGGGTGTGTGCTTTTTAGAAAGATCTAAATCACTACTAGACTCAGAATCATTTTCTTTTAAAAGCTCCATATCTTGCCCACAACAAACTAAAGTTCCTTGCCCAGATACTAAAACTTCTACTGTGTTTCCACAAATATTACATTTGTAGATTTCTTTTACTTTTGTCATATATCTCCACCCTCCTCCATTAAAAAAAATTAATAATTTTCGCACTTTACTTCAAAATGTGCTTTTGGATGATCACAACTTGGACAAACTTCTGGTGCTTCTTTTCCGGTATGAACATAACCGCAGTTTCTACACACCCAAGTTACTGATTTTGATTTTTTAAATATTGTTTTATTCTCTAGTTCTTTTTTTAGTTTTTTATATCTCTCTTCATGATGTTTTTCAGCAATTGCAATATTTTCTAATCTCTTTGCAATCTCTTTTAAGCCTTCTTTTTTTGCAATTTTTGCAAATTCTGGATACATTTGAGAATATTCTTCATGTTCTCCCATAATAGCAGATTCTAGATTTTCTTTTGTTGTTCCATATGTTGTTGGCACTGATGTTTCTACTATTAATTCAATGTTTTTTCTGTATTTTTTCTTAAGCCCATTTAATAACTTAAAAATCATTTTTGCATGTTCTTTTTCTTGATCAGAAGTTTCTGCAAAAACAGCACTTATTTTTTCATATCCTTCTTTTTTTGCAACTTTTGCATAATAGGTATATCTCATTCTTGCTTGTGATTCTCCTACAAAAGCTTTTGCTAAATTTAACATTGTTTCTAACATTTATATAAAACCCCCCTTTTTTTTATAAATAGCTTATAAATATATAATAATCAGACAAATTTAAATAAACTACTATATTATATTTTTATGTAGGTTCTTTAAATTTAACTATAGTATTTATTTAATATAAAATATATAAAAAAAAAGAAAAAATATGAATTCACCAAACATACTTGATCTGATTTCTGAAATAGAATTAAAGTCTAAAGCAATTTATGGTTATTTTGATATTCCTATCTATAAACAAAAACCAGTAGAGAGTCTAAAAACATTGCATTTGTTAAAAGAGAGTCTTGAGGAGCTTACTAAAAAAATAAATTCAATAAATAGTGCTTCCTTGTTAACTTATTCTTCTGAAATTGATTCTGAAAAGATTAAGTTTTTCATAAATGATTTTTTAACAATAATTAACAAAATAAAAAAACAGATTTTTTTAGAAGAAAACACTAAACAAGTAGATAATGATCTATTAAACATCAAAGCAGAAATAACAAGGCCAGAGATCTATTTTGATATTGAAAAAAATCTTAAAAACGAAATTAATTTGTTACTAGACTATTTAGCAAGAATTAAAAAAAATATTAGTATAAAGTATTCAAACATCACAAATCAAAAAAGATCTGTTGATGAGCTTCTAAAACTAATAGATAAAAAAGATGAAAAAATTATTGAGTTAAATAAAAAAATTGATGAGCTTAACTGGATTGAAGCAAAAGAACAATCAAAAGATATTATGATCTCAGAGTTAGAGGAAGAGTTTTTAAAAGAGATTAAAAATTCTAATCAAGAAGTTATTGTTCTTAAGGTTCACTCCATAGCAATTCAAAGAGAACTTGATAACCTTTACAACCAAGTAAAGCAACTAAATCAAGATATTATGCAACTAGAAGCAAAAAGTATTCAAAAAGAAAAAATTGCTATGCAGTTGGTTAAAGAATTAAAAAAAGAACTACTTGCAAGTAAATATTTATTAAATAAGTGAAAAATATGCCAGATTTTGATCCCTTCTCAAACGGGCCAAATTTTAGCCCAGTTTATAGTGCTAAAAAAAAAGAAACTAAGAAGATCATAACTTTACTTATATTTGTTGCTATTGGTTTTTTGATCTATTGGTATTTTTTTCTAAATGTAGCAAATATTTCTTTTTCTGTTAATGATACTGAAGGAAGGGCAGTAAATAATGCAGTTCTTAAATTCTCTAAAGACCCCTCATTATCAAAAACAATAGATCTTAAGATTGGTGAAGAAATAAAACTTAGAAAAGGCACTTACTATTATAGGATTAGTGCAACAGATTATATTCAAACAGATATTAAAGAGATTAAACTTAGTGAAGATAATACTGTTACTGAAGAATTAGAAAAAAATATTAGTCTAATAATTAATTCTTTTGCCTGTCCTGAAAATGTTTATGCTGGACAAAGTATTACCTGTCAAATAAATCTAGAAAATAAAAATTCTTTTGATAGCTATGATCTTAACTATTTGGTATTTGGTGGAGATGCTTCTTCTTGGGCTAATTTTAAAGACAAGACTTATACCTATGTAGATTATTTAGGAGATCCCATCCCCGAATCACAAAAACAACTAGCTCCTCAAAGAAGTGGTGTTTTTTATATTAGATTCACTGTTCCTGTTGATGAGAAAGTAAATAGCACTCAAAAGTTAAGTGTTAGAATAAAATATAGATCAAAAGATACAAGAACTGCTAATTCATTAGCCTCTTTAAAAATAGTTGAAGAACCTAATATAAGTGTTTCTGGATTAAGTTTGTCTGAACAATTGACTTCTGGAGATACAAAAAATATTAATTATAAGATAGATA
Organism: uncultured archaeon; assembly: GCA_964586355.1. Classification (GTDB taxonomy): domain Archaea; phylum Iainarchaeota; class Iainarchaeia; order Iainarchaeales; family CSSED10-239; genus JAKQTP01. The sequence goes on along the minus strand of CAZPGO010000033.1, from coordinate 949 downwards.
ATAAAAAAAATAATGTTGACATCTCTCAAATAACAGTGTCTTATGAAATAAATGCAATAAAAAACACTGATGCTAATACTTGGTTTTATTTTAATCCTCTTTATTTTACCATACCTAAAAAAACTGTGGCAAATGGATTGATAAGAATAACTGTTCCAACCTCAGCAAAAACTGAAGAGATTACAGGTAAGATTATTCTAAACAGCGATAGTTTTAGAGAACCTAAAACCTTTAATATTAGTTTAAATATTAGAGAACCTGAAAATAAATTTTCTGTTAGTCTTTCAAAAACAAATATTATTTTAAACTATGATTCTAACAGTAATGAAAGTAGTCAAGAGCTTTTAGATATAAAACTAGATAATAAAAATAAAGTTCCTGTGTATATAGAAGAACTTATTTTAGAAAATTCCACTGGAACTATTGATTGTAACAATTGGGTTGAACTACCACCTAATTTTAATAACACTTCAATAATTGGAAACAACTTTGTTGAAGGTCCTGCCATTATTAAAGGCAAAGAGATAACAGATAATCCCTCAGGAACTATAAAGGTATGTACCATAAAAGTAAGATACAAAAATCCTTTTGGGAATCAAGAGATCTTAGAGGATCTAAAAACAATAACTATTAATATTAGAGAATAATCATGCACAAAGTATATTTTAACTATTGTAGGTTTCTTGGTTTTTTTAAAGGTATTAAAATAATTAATCAAAAAAATAATATTTTTGAATTAATTAAAAATCAGAAAAGAATAATAGTTAAAAAAAAAAATTTTTCTTTTAAGAAAGGTTTTAAAAAAATAAGATCTGAGTATAAACAACTAATTGAAGGGATTAAATACTTTGATCTAATTTTTTCTTATGCTGTTGAAAACACAGTAGATCTCTCTTCTAATTTTTTTATAAATTATTTAGGGTGTAAGATTGAAACTAATTTTTTACAA
>CAZPGO010000032.1:0-41504 GCA_964586355.1 uncultured archaeon | reverse complement strand
ATCCTTCCAATTCATTATAAATTAGATCTTCTTGATCTAAACTGTAATACGCAACTAAATGATCTTCTAAACTATCTACAATCTCACAATTAAGATCTGAAATAAAAAGAGTATTGCATCTCTGATTGCCTAAAGATATCTGATCTATCTTCCTCAGATCTAAATCATCAATATTAGAATCATCAAAAACAGTCACAGCATCTAGAGTTGTAAGAAAAGAATTTTCTCCTTTCTTAAGTTTTTTTGAAAATAAAATGTTTTGATTAAATTCTTCTCCATCATAGGTTTTACCTAAAATACTTAATATAAAATCTGGAAGATCCATCTGTGATTGATTTAAAACTAAAATATTTATGTCTTTAGTGTATTTGTCAATCTTACAAGAATCAACTTTTAACCTAACCTCACTACAATCCAAATATCTTTCAAGATCGCTTTGTTGTTTATCTATTCTACTTAAACTATTATCCATGGTGTCTTTTGACCAACTATAAACAATTACAGACAAAATTGCAACAATAACTATAATTAAAACGACAGTTATAATCTCTGATAGCCCTTTAGATTTATTTAATAAAATTTTAGAAATACTTTACCACTCCACCTTGTCATTTATTTTATAGTTATTACATTTTACTGGTAATTCTATAATATATCTTATTTTTTTTACTGGTTGATAGATAGTAAATGGTCTTAATCTCTTATAATCAATAATTTTTTTATTTTTATCCAAAAACAAAACATTAATACTAAAAAACACAAAAAACATATGAATACCAGCACCAGTAACAGTTTCCCTTTTTAGATCAAAAATCAAACCAAAATCAAATTTTTTCTTAGAAGAAAACATTAGACCAATTGCTCTTTTTATAAAGGTGTCTGCAATTTTCTTTTTAGAAATTATTTTTTTATTTGTGGTTTTGTTTAAGATCATAGTTTATTCCAACTTGGTATAGTAAACAACATAATTTAGATTGCTTTTTTTAGTTATTAAAAAATTAAAAAACAAAGGATTTTCAATAATTAATCCAAACTCTTCTATTCTCTCTAAAGAATCATTATTTATAAAAACAAGAGTTTCAATTCCTGTTTTATCAACCACCAATTTAGAACTAATGGATTTTATTGCAATTATTTGGTCTATCTCTATTTCTTTATCACTATTATGTTTTACTAAATAATTAATGGTATCAATTAGTACTTCATCAGCATCTGGTTTTGGAATGAAGATTTGAAATAATATTATAGTTATTAAAAATAAAACAGACACATATTTTAACAAAACAATTGGTCTATCAGAATTAATGGAGTACATTACAAATGCAGTAAAAAAAGCTAACAACAAACCAATATACAACAAAAAATTATCAAAAAAAACTCTTGTCATTTCTTCTGAACCGCTAAACCATAAAAAGTTTTTTCCTATTATAAAATCTATATAGATTAATATTAATATAAATAAAAAATAAAAAACAATAGACAAGTTAAAAAGATTTTTGAAATATTTTCTACTTCTAGTCTCACTTTTAAAAATATTAATATCTTTTGAAATATTTAGTAAAACTTTATCATAAGTCATTGCTGATTCTTTTAAAACATTTAATAGACTAAGACTATGTTCTATTATTGGGCTATTAATATTTTCATTAATTGATTTTAAAGACTCTTCAAAACTTTCTCCCCAAGACACTCTATTAGAAAGTCTTTTTATTTCTAGATTAATACTACCATAAAAGTTAGACTCTAATAAGTTAGATAAAGATAAAGACATATTATTTGTTTTTTTATATTCTTTAGAAAGATCTGATAAGAAATAACCATATTCTGTTTCTATGGATTTCTTTTTGTCTTGTTTTATAAAATATTCAATTATAAAACCAAAAGAGCCAACAAACAAGCCAAACAACAAAATCAAGTAAAACATTTTACTAGATACAAAAAAATAATTAGCAATCAACACTATTAAAAAAGCACCAAATATCCCAGAAAGCTCTAATAGCTGATATTCGTTTTTATAAAAAAATAATTTTATTGCTTTTGTTACTTTATTCATAAACTATCATCTACTTAAAACAAACACCAAGATTATTTCAACTATTGGAAACACTATAGCAATTGCTAATAATAGCTCTCTTATTGACTCTTCATAAACTGGCATTAAAAAAATACTAAAAACTAATAAGAAAATTAATATAAATAAAAAAATGTTAATTAAAAACAAAAGATTTATTTTTGTTTTTCTTTGTTCAGCTTTCTCTTTTTTTGCTTGTTCTATACTTGTTAAATATTCTGTTATTGCTTCAAAAAGTGTAATCTTTTTATCAATAACATCAATTAATTTACTAAAAAAAGAATATTCTTGTTCAGAGTAAGTATTACTACAAATATATTTTAATGTGCTTTTTAGATTATGATTAAGATCTGCTAACTTTAATATCTTTTTTGATTCTTCAGATAATAGCTTGTTTCCTTCAATAGATTGTAAGATTAACAAAACATCTTTTACTGTTAAGTTTTTATCTTCTAAAACAGAAAGATGCTTAGAACTTATCTCTAGTTCTGATTCTATATCTTTTTTTTTGCTTTTTACAATATAATATGGAAATCTATAAAGAATAATAAAAATCAAAACAGCAAAACTTGCTGCTATAATAATTGTTACCAAAAAAGAGATAATAGTAAAATAGATATTTAATTTTAACAACACAAAAACCATAAGCAGCTCTAAAACAAAACCTATAAAAAAAGAGAAAAATAAACAGTTTGATAAATAGGTAACTAGATTTTCATTAATATCAGTAAACTCAAGAGTTTTGCCTAAACTTTTAAATTGAGGTGAAATTATTTTTGCAATATCTGCAAAAAAAACACCAGCAATTTTACTATATATTTTTCCAAACATATTTTTAACTTTCTTTTAATCCTATTTTTTCGAATAAATTATTTGGGTCTAAATAATAATCATTTATCACACTATTAAAATCCTTATAGTTAGTGATCTTAGAATCCAACAACCACCTTAATAATTTCTTTTTCTTAGAAAAGGCTGCTAGATCTATATTTGAAGACAATAAATTAACACGGAATTCTAGATCTTTAGAATTAAAGTCAATCACCTCATATTCCTTTCCCTTGTAGATCTCTTTTATTTTATTAAATTGTGTTTGTTGTTGATTTTTGGATTGTTTTATTCTTTTAAGATCTATTAATAATAGATTACTACTAATCGATTTTGCTTTTTCACAATAAGTATCAATTAATTTATTATCAACAGACAACATATTTAGATTATACCATTGAGTATCAAAAAACTCTTCAGTAAATTGATCTAATATCAAATAATCTGGTTTTTCTGAAATACTTTGAGTAAGTATTAGTTTTTTACTTACCTGTGTGTCTTCTAAAGAAATTCTTTTAATCCAATTTTTTTGAGCTAATGTTAAATTATCAACAGACTGTACTGAAATTATTTTTTTATCTGGGTAAAATTGTGCAACTGTGTTAGTTATTAAAGAATTTTCTTCTTCACCAGTAAACACAATCTGATAACCTTCATCAATAGCACTCCAGATATATGAAAAGATATCAATACTTCCAATACCTAAGGTCATTAGAGTTACTGGGGTTAATGGTTCTTCAAGATATTTCTTTATAATAAAAGAAGACCCTCTATTACTTATATCCCCAACAGAATAAAGTCCTTCAACCTTATACCCATTTGGTAAGTGCCCAGAAATTACTGGTTGATTAGAATTTACATGTAGACCCATAATCTTTGTTAAAGATAAAACAAACAAGTTTAATTTAGGAATACTTTCAAACTCTAGATTTGTTTGTAAAACACCATATTTTATATGATAAACAGTTATTGCTGTTTTTTCTCCTGGACAAGTTACTTCTAAAACATTTTTATCATTTAAAAGATTATACAAAAAACCTAGCCCAGAAACATCTCTTTCAATAAAACTAAAATACATTTTTTTGTCTAGACTAGATAGATTATATGACAATTTAACTATTGTTATATCAAAAATAGATCTAATATATTTTCTAATATTTTCTTTATCCCCCTTAAAGGAAAAATAATTTTGATCAATTGAATCTAAAAAATGTTTTTTTATATCTAAAAATATTTTTTCTTGAGGGGCTGTAAGCTCTGGTTGAACAATATTATAACAAAGACCTTTTACATTATCATAAAATATTGTTACATAAGAGAGTTCATCAATATTATATTTCTCATACACAGAACTATAATCAAAATTTTTTGCACTAGATTTAATAGTATACACTAATTCTGGATAAGTTTTTGCCTTATTTTCAAAGTCGCTTTTAATTACAGATCCTGTTTTTGATTGGATACCAGATCTTATAAACTTCTGAGAAATCTCTTTTGAATCAGAAAAAGATTTGTTAGAGGGTAACAAATGACTAAAGCCTGTTTCTTTAGTACCAGATAACAAAGAATTCTTTTTCTTTAAAACTTCATTCTCATCAACCTTTTGATTAGTATCTGAATTATTAGAAACGGAGCTGGTTGAGATTATAGAATTCTCTTTATCAGAATTTCTGTTTTGATCTTTATCTAAAGATAATTTTTTAGTATTAGGAATTATTTCTTTTGAATTTGATTTTTTCTCAAAGTCACTAACATCATCATAAAGCTCTTTAGAATTTACTATTATATTTGTAATATCTTTTTTTTCTTGTTTTTTATCTTCTTTCTTTTTAGCTTTTTCTTTTTTAATTTGTTCTCTTTTTTTATCAATTTCTGGATTTAGTTTTAAAGAATTTTTATCTTTTATAAAATTATTTGGTCTTAATTGATCAGAACCCAATTTAATATCATCCATTATAAAAAAACCTTTCTTAAATATTGTTCCTTCAAAATTTGTTTTGTCTTTTAATGACAAAATAGAAGGAATATCAAATTGTTCAATTAGAGGAATAACTTTAAACTTTTTTAATTTTTGTCCTTTTGAGTTATTTGAATCTTTTTGATCTTTAACTAAATTATTTTCTTTAAGGTTTCTGTTTTTTTCTAACTTATTTAATCTATCTTCTTCTAAATTTGTTTGTTTTTCTAGACTATCTATTTTAGAATAAAGATTAGAAACATTGTGATCTTTAAAAAACATTTTTTTTAATTTTGGAGAATCATCTAAAAAAGAGATTTGTTCTATAGATATGCTGTTATCTTGATCCATATCTTTTGTTTTTGAGGACAATTCATCTAAAAGATCATCAACAGATTCTGACTTTTTTGTATTTTCTAGATCAGTTACTTCTTTTGAGTCTTGAGTTAGATCGTCTTTAGGTAATTGACTTTTTAAATAATTTAAGATTTCACCAGTATCTAAATTATTTGTTTTTTGATCTCTTTTCTTATCTTGTTCTTTACTAATTTTATTAGCTGATAGTAGAAGGTTTTTTTTTGAAAGATCTAACTTTTTGAAAACTATCTTTTTTGGAACATATTCTTTTGTTTTTGATAGTGAGTGGTTTTTAGAATTATTCTTATAATTATCATTATCTTTAGGATTAAATAAACTTAATTTTTTTAATCCACTATCTTTTACAGATAGTTTTTCTTTTTTTATCTCTGACTTATGTAATTTATTTTTTTTTAGTTCTACCATATTATTAATCTTTATTTAAAAATATAAATATTATATAGGAATAGTGAAAGTCCATTATATTTTTAAATATTATATATATAAAATAAGATACTTTCCAAGTTCTAAAAAACAGTTAAAAAGGCTTAAAACTGAAAAAACCAGGTAAGAAATAAAAATTGGGACCACAAAAGGTATTAATGGAGAGACCCAAACATATTTTAAATTATAAATAGAATTTGTTTTTTTCAGATCATAAATTTCTGATTTTGGATCTGTGTTTGGTTTAAGATTAACAATTCTTTTAATTCTTCCGTTTTTTATACTTATTTTTTCTAAAGGTGTATGAAATTTATTTATCTTAGAGATTAATAAAGGATAACCTAATGACATTAAAAAAATATTATCAAAAAAAGAATACTTTGTATAATGCTTACAAAACAAATTATAAAAAAACAAAATCAAAGGAATAAACAAAATAGCAACTAAAGAGGCTAAGAAAATAACTGGAGCATATAAAATACCTAGCCCACTAGTTATGGAAATAAAAATAATTGTTAATAGATCTCCTTCTCCAATATATGCAAAAACAGTAATTTTTCCAAGTGTAAAAATAACACCTACAAAAAAACAAGTTATTAATATTTGTACTAAATAAAAGTTCCAAACCCCTAATCTAACAAAAAAATATAGATTGTACAAAAAAGCAAATATTGATAAAAAAATCATTGGAACAATATTTATTTCTCTAAATTTAAAGTCTTGATAAACATAATATCCTAAGCAGATTAAAGTTATTAAAAACATAGGATAAATAAATAAAGGCATCATAATAATCATTTAACAGAGTTTTTTGTAAGATAAATTAAATCAATATAAGCTTTTGTTTTTTTAATTCTTCTTTTAGATCTCTCAAAACCTGATTCTGTGTCTGTTCCTGGTGGACCTACTGATATTATTTGTTTATTATAGATCTTATTTAAAATATATTCGTTTTGCTTTTCAGAATCATCAAAATCTTCAAAAAAGTTTTTAGAAAGATCAATACTTAAAACACCAGAACCTATTCTTTCTATATACTGTGTTCCAGAACCAGCAATTACAAATTTTGCAATTTTACCTAATTTTATTCCTGCTGAAAATCTATACACAACATCATAACTTTTTTGATCTAAAATCAAATTAATTTTTTGAAAATATTTTGAAATTTTAATAGTTTTTGAAAGAGTATTTTTTTCTAAAAAAAGTAATAAATCTCTAAATCTTCTAATAAAAAAGGAATCATACATATAATATGAAAGATAACCAATCATTCCATTATATGTTTCAACACCAATATTTTTAGTTTTTACAAACTTTTCTAATTTATCAAGACCCATTTTGTAAGTTACTGAATTTGTGGCATAGCCAAATGGGTGTGAAAAAGCAATTAAATAACCTTTTTTTTCACAAAAATCGTATATTCTTTTTAGACCTATGTTTTGCTCATAGATTATTCCATAGTCATAAATCTCTGGAGATTTTGAAAGAATTATTACTTCTCCTAAATCGGTGTTAATTGAGACTCCTGGAATCAATACTTTATTTTTTGGTTTATTTTTTAATAATTCAAAATATGCTCCTTTTGGATTAAGAGTATTTTGTTCAGTTATTGCGGTTCCTAACAAATTATTTTTATTTACATATTTCCAATATCTTTTGGATGGAGATCTTCTCTTTAGAAGACACGTATGTAAATCTAAATTATATTTCATATTTTAAATATCCTTATTTAAATAATATTTTTTTAAATAATTTAATGTATCTTTAATAAATTTATTTTTAAATTCTGTTTTAACAAAACCACCTGCTGCAAAAGGATGTCCTTGAAAATGACAATAATTATCATATATTGGTTTTAAATTTTTGATCACATCAAAATTGGTTGTGTTTGTTCTGTATGATATAATATATCCATCATTTGTTTTTGAAAGAAATAAAATATTATATCCAAAAAATAGATACTCAAAAGTACCAATAATTTCCCTTCTAACCTCATTCTCTTTTTCAGTAATATTAAATAAGATTAATTTTGCAGAATCATATTTTTTATATTTTATTAAACATTTTTTTAAAAGTGCGTCTTTTGAAATATCTATTTTCTTTTTTAATTTATTTAAATATATTAGTTCTTCTGATTTAGAGAACCCATACCAAAATAAATTATCGGAATCCACGCATTCTCTAAACGGCAAATAAATGTCTTTTATATTCAAATCATGATTATAAAAAGAATTAATAAATTCAATAAATTTCAAAATTTCTGGCCTTGGAAGATCATTAATATAATTTATATCATTATCCAGATGAGATACAAAAAACTCATTTTCCAAAATTAAACCATCACAAAATTTTGCAACAAGTGAGAACCAAACAGGATACTCGACTTTATTTTGGGTATATCCAAATAAAAAAGCACCAACTGCTGGTATTTTGTTTATATTAAAATAATCTGAAAGATTTACAATATTGTCCTTATCTAGATTTTTTGAACTTGCGTGATGATCAACAACAAAATATTTTTTATTATTAAATTGTGTTAACATTTTCTGATCAAATATATCTAAACTAATAATACAATCAAAATGGTCTGTATTTATTCTATCGCAATAATCATCAAAATTTTGCATTAATATTTTATTGGATAATGTATGTACAACAACATTAAAATTTCCACTAATTAAATATTTTTCTAAACAGTATGCTGAGACCAACCCATCTAAATCATTATGAGTTATAATAAGTATCTTATCTTTTATATCTAATTTATTGATAATATTATCTAATTTAAAAAACATATCTTCTTTTGACATAATATTTTGAAAATTCATTCTTTTTCCTCTAAACTTTTATTCTAGCATCCACGATATAGATCTCTTTTTCTGTAATTATTATTGGATTTAGATCTAGTTCTTTAATATCTTTTTGAATAGCTAACTTACTAAGATCTAAAAACAGTTTTTCTAATTTCTCTTTTGGATATTTTTTGTTTCTATACCCTTTAGAAATTATTTTTCCAACAATTGTTTTTTCTAAAAGATCTTTTGTATCTTTTTTTGTTATTGGCAAAATTTTCATTGAGTTGTCTTTATTTTTTTCAGCAAAGATCCCTCCCTGTCCAAATAACAAAACTTTTCCAAATTGGGAATCGTTTGTTATACCAACAATAACTTCTATTCCTTTTATTTGTTTTTGTAAACAAATGGTTCCATCAATTTTGTTTTTTATTAAAACAGTATTAAGATCTAAAAAAGCTTTTTCAAGATCCTTTAAAGAAAATAAATCTGTTTTTACTGCATTTACTTCTGTTTTGTGTAAAAGATCTGAACTTATCTTTAAAACATATGGAAAGTCTATGTGTTTTTTTAATTGGTCTTTCTTATTAATAATAAATGTCTCATGACAAACAATATTGTTTTCTTCTAAAAAACAAATAGATTCTAAAAAGTTTAACCAAGCCAATTTCATAATCACATTAAAATGTTTCTATTTTAAAAATGTTTTGTACTAATATATATTTATTACAAATGTTTATATATTATTTTGTATTTTGAAAAATTAGTAAAAAACTATTTTTTATAAAACTTTTTTAAAAAAACAAGATTATATAAAACTATTATTTATATATTTTTAATAAGATAGAAAATAAAGAGGTTAGAAAAAACTATGAAATTAGAATGTCTTGGCGCAGGTCAAGAGGTTGGAAGAAGTGCTCTTTTGTTAAAGGGCAAAGAAAATATATTGATGGATTATGGTTTAAAACTTAATCCAGCATCTAGCGATGTAGATCCAGAGGGAGAGACAACATTAAAAAAAACAGAATACCCTAAAAAAGTAAGAGATCCACTTCATGCAATAATATTAAGTCACGCACATCTAGATCACTCTGGTGCAATTCCTTACTTATATAAACCAGGAGCAATAACTCCTTTGTTTTTAACACCACCAACACTACAGTTGTCAAACCTTTTATGGGAAGACACTATGAAGATTGCAAAAATAACAGGAACAGAAGCTGGTTTTAAGCCAGTAGATATTAATACAGCAAATGATTCTGCATACTATTTAGATTATAAAAAAAACATAGAAATAACACCAAACACAAAAGTAACCTTTTATGATGCAGGACATATTGTTGGAAGTGTTATTTCTGTAGTAGAACAAGAAAACAAAAAAGTAATGTACACTGGAGACTTTAGAGGATCTGAAAGTCAAATGTTTAAAGGTTATGATAAAAAATTACCAGCTGTTGATTACTTAATAACAGAAACAACTTATGGTTTAGAAAATCATAAAGATAGAAAAAATCAAGAAAAATTATTTATTACAGAAATATTAGAAACTATTGAAAATGGTGGATCTGTTATCTTACCAGCATTTGCAATTGAGAGAAGTCAAGAATTAATAAATATACTCTCAAAGCATAAAATTAATAATGTGCCAATCTATCTAGATGGAATGTCTAAAAAAGCAACAATGATTTTTTCACAATATCCAGAATTTTTCACAGATTTTAAAGCTTTTAAAAAAGCTGTTGATGTTGTTGAATTTATAAAAAACAGAAAAAAAAGAAGCAAAATAGTTAATCAACAATGTATAATTATTTCTACTGCAGGAATGCTAGAAGGTGGACCTGTATTAGGATATATTCAAGAGCTTGGTGCAGATCCTAAAAACAAAATTATACTTAGTGGATATCAAGTTAAAGGCACAAACGGATATAGACTAGAACACACAGGAAAGCTATTAATTGATGGAAAAAGCTATCAACCAAGAGCAAAAGTAATGAAGTATAGTTTTTCCGCTCATGCAGATAGAGAAGAACTTTTAGAGTTAGTAAAAAAAGTTAATCCAAGAAAAGTCATTTGTGTTCATGGAGATAAACAAACAACAATAAACTTTAAAGAAGAACTAAAAGGATTAGGTATTGATGCTGTTAATCCACAAAATGGCGACGTAATAGAATTAGAATAAAAAAGGAAAAATAAAATGAAAAGATTTTGCCCAAAATGTGGTAAAGAGATTGATGATGATTCTCAAATAAATGGTTTCTGTATTGAGTGCTATGTATCAGAACATCAAGTGATAAATGCACCAACTTTTGAAATCACTCTTTGCCCAAGATGTGGAATCTTAAAATATGCAAAAAAATATTATAAAACAGTTGAAGATCTAGAAAAAGATTTAGCAAAACATATAAAAACAAAAGACCTAGATCAAGCAAAGATTTTTGTAAAACTGATTCTTGATGATGAATTACATGAACATTATGTAATTGTTACAGCAAAAGCCTTAATTGGCAATAAAATCAAAGAAATAAAAATGGAAAAAGACATCTCTTTAAGAAAAAACGAATGTGAGAGATGTTCAAGACTTTCTGGAAATTATTACACAACAATATTACAATTAAGATTTGATAATTCAGATATAAAGGAAGAAATCATGGATAGAATAGTTTCACAAACAAGAAATATGATCTTTGAAATGAATGAAAGTAGAAAAAATATTTCTAAACAAGTACATATAGTCAAAGAGAAACCACAAAAAACAGGAATAGATATCTATTTGGATAATTTAGATCAAAGTAAAAAAATATTACAAACACTTATTTTAAATAAAAATGCCAAATCATGGCAAGAAACAAAAAGTTTAGTAACAGCAGATAGAAGAGGGAAAAGGGTTTATCGTCACACTCTTTGTATACATTTTGAGAGTGGAGTACAAAAAATAACCCATATAACCTAAAATAATTTTTTTAAATTATTTATTTCATCTTTTTTTGCAACTAAAAGCATTTTTTGACCTTCTTCTATTCTGTCATCTTGGTTATACACATAAAATTTAGCATTTTTAAAATAGCCGATAACTGTAGAATTTGGTGGTAATAATTCCTTAAACTTAACTATATGTAATCCATGATATTTTGTTTTTTTAGTAATAACTTGCTCAATCAATTCAGCATCTCCAACAGAGAAAAAGGACAGATCTAAAATATCCTTAGAACTAATCATTTGCGCAATATAACCAGCTGCTGCAATATTTGGATGTATTACCATATCTATTCCTAATTTTTCTAAGACCTCTTTTTTATAATTTGTTTTTATCAAAGAAATAGCAACTGTTTTTACTCCATATTCTTTAGCAATTAAACCCACAACTAAATTGATCTCATCACTATCAGTCAGAGAAATAAAAAGATCTGCTTGAGAGATACCTGCTTTTTGTAAAACAGCAATATCTGTTGCATCCCCATTAATTGTTACAACCTCTTTTTCTAAAGACATTTTTTTTGCTCTTATTGGATCTTTATCAATAACAACAACATCATGATCCTCAGCATTTAAAAGTTCTGCAAGTGCTAAACCAATACCACCTGCACCAACTAAAATAATATACATTTTCTAACACCTTCTTTATTTTTTATAAATATATTTTTTTTTGAAACAAAAGACCAACTAACCCCAAAAAAGGGATAATCTCTAATCTTCCAATCCACATATTAATTATTAACATCACTTTTGGAATTACTGGTAATGCACTAGTAGTAACTCCACTAGATAAACCCACATTACTTTGAGCAGAGATTACTTCAAAAAAGCTTTCTTGAAGTGGGTTATTGTATGCAACTAAAACAAATGTACCTATTAAGATAAATATAAAATAAATAAACAAAAAAAAATATATAGAAGAAATCTTTTCATCATCATATTGCTCATCATTATATTTTCTTGAAAAATGTGCATTTTCTGGAAGAATTATCTCCTTTATTTTCCAATAAATTGTTTTAAATAAAAGAACAAGTCTATGCATCTTTATGCCACCACTTGTAGAATTAGTAGATCCACCAATAAACATTAAAAATATGATCATTAAAAGAGAAATTGCTGGAATAACCACAATCTCTTCAACACCAAATATCTTAAATCCGCCCCCAGATATTGCAGATACTGATAAAAACAATAACTTTGTCCATGAGTGTTTAGAGCCAATAGTTACTAAAAAAACAAATATAGAAACACCTACTAAAGATAAAAAAGCAATAAACTGATTATCCTTAAAATATTCAACAATTGACTTTTTTCTTAAAGCAAAATAATGTGTTAAAAAAGATGTTGCTCCAATCACCATTATTAATACTAAAGACAACTGAATAAAAGGATTTTCTAACAACAAAGCATCGTTTATACCAATCTGCAGACCAGTAGTTGAGATTGCAGCCATTGTGTAGTTTATGGAATTAAATAGATTCATTCCAAAAACAATTAAAAGAATAATTCCAAAAATAGTTAATATTGAATAGATCATCCACAAATGCTTAATGGTGTTTTTAACATTTGGTCTTATAAGCTCTCTTCCTTCAGCTCTCATTAACTTATTAAAACTGGAGTGAGAGTTTAAAACACCAAAATAAGCCAACAATATCAAACCAATTCCACCAATCCATGCTAAAATAGATCTCCAAAAAATTAAACTTGCAAGTGTTGGTAATATTGGAAGAACACTTAATCCTGTTGTGGTAAGCATAGACATGGTTTCAAAAATAGAATCTATTATAGCAAACTGTCCTACAATTACTAATGGAAGAGCAGAAAAAAAAGAAAATAAAATCCAAAATCCACAAATAATTGCAAGATAATGAACAAAGTTTAGATTTACAAATGGTCTTTTATTTAAAGAAATGGTTTTATATAAAATTAGACCAATAAAAAAAACAGTTAAAAAAATCACAAAATATGCAACAGTTACTGCAAATGGTTCCTTAAATATTAAAGATAAAAAAACAGGTATCAATAAAGTATAACTACTATAATAGATCAATTGACCTATATATTTAAAGATTACATCTAAATACCATCTAGTATACATTTTTTATCTCATTTTTAAAATATTATATATAGATAAAGAAAATAAAACAATATAAAAAGATATTCTTTATTTTTAGGTAGTTCTTTTTATAAATACTAGTAGATTTATAAAGAAGAGTTGGTAAATAAAAAATACTTATAATACTTATGTATTATATTATATATTAGATCTGACTAAAATAAAGCAGAAAAGAAATATCAAAACAAAGAAACAGATTAAAAAAAAAATATAATTGATTAAATCACACACAAAAATAAAAGAAGGAAATAAAAATGCTAGAACAAATAATATTTGGAAGTACTATAATGAATTGGATCTTATTTTCTTTTTTTATATTCTTAGGATTCTTTGTTAGTTGGCTTACAATATTTATAATTAAAAATATTTTTATAAAACTAACAAAATTTACAAAAAATAAAATAGATGATATTATTGCAAAAATATTATCTAAACCCATGCCTATTAAAGTTATTATAATACTTATATTTTTTACAATAGGTTTTAAATATCTAAACACTTCTTTAGCATTACAAAACTTTGTAAAACAAGCAACGTTTATTGTAGTTGTTCTCTCAATAACTTTATTTTTCATAAAGTTTTTTATAGGAATAATTGAAGAATACCTAGAAAAATATGCAAAAAAATCTGATTCCAAATATGATGATCAATTAATACCTTTACTAAAATCTTTGGTGAAAATCGTACTATTAACTTTTGCCATATTAGTGATACTTTCAAATCTAGGATATAATGTTACAGCATTACTTGCAGGGCTTGGTATTGGTGGTATTGCAATAGCATTTGCTGCAAAAGATATTTTAGAAAATCTCATTTCTGGAGTTACTATTTTTATAGAAAGACCATTTAAGATGGGGGATATTTTACAAACATCTGAAGGATTAGGTAGTGTTGAAGAGATTGGCATAAGATCTACAAAAATAAGAACCTTTGATAACACCGTAGTAGTAATCCCAAACAGATTACTTTCAACAAACTCAGTAGAAAATATTTCTGAGAGAAGAGCAAGAAAAGAAAATTACACATTAGGTCTAACTTATGATACTAGTGTTATAAAACTAGAACAAGCAAAAAAAATAGTTACAACTATTTTAAAGAAAAACAAAAATGTTGAACAGGATAGCTTTTTAGTTTCTTTTGAATCGTTTGGGGATTTTTCATTAAATATTAGAATTATTTATTGGATTATTTCTCTAGATTATAACGAATATGTAAAAACCAAAGACAAAATAAACATAACAATAAAAAAAGAATTTGAAAAAGCTAAAATAGATTTCGCATTTCCAACACAAACAATTGAGCTTAAAAAATAGAATATTAGTACTACTTTGTATATTTTAAGTGCTGATTTACTAAAACCAGCCAACAGGCAAGGTGGGATTCGAACCCACGATCCCAAGCTTAGGAGGCTTGTGCATTATCCAGACTATGCTACTTGCCTATATTTTAATAGTTAACTATAAAAAACAATCTTTTTAAATATTAGTATAATTACTAATATATAGATATATATTATATAACCTTTAAAATATAATAGTAAAAAATATAACAAAAATTAACATGACAAAAGAAATACTAATTATACTTGGACCAGCTGGTAGTGGTAAGAGCACACAAAATGAATTGTTGTCTAAAAAATTAAAATATAAAAACATTGTAATGAGCGATGTTTTAAAGGAAGAGATTAAGAAAAAAACAAAAATCGGCAAATATATTCATAAGCTAATTAGTAAAGGTAACCTAGCACCAGACGAAATTGCTTGCGATCTTTTATTTAAGAAAATACAAAAAGAAAGATCTAACAAAATAATTTTAGATGGCTTTCCAAGAGTTAATACTCAAGCAATAATTTTTAATTATTTTTTACATACTAAAAATTATAAACTAAAAAAAGTACTTTTCATAAATGTGCCAAAAAAAGAATGTGTTAAAAGAATGCTTCTTAGAAAAAGATATGATGACACTAAAGAAATTATAGAACATAGATTTAATATCTACTTTAAAGATTCAAAACCAGTTTTAGATTATTATAAAAAAACTGGGTTATTACTAGATATTAATGGAAAACAAACAATAGAAGAAGTACATAAAGAAATTTTAAAAAAAATAAAAAATGTGTAAATTTTTATGATTCCTGACCCAAGAATTATTGAAAATATTAAAAAACTAAAAAGTTTAGGAATGTCTGATAAAGAAATAAAAGAGAATTTGCTAAAAATGGGTCTCTCTGAAAAAGATTGTAATGATTTACTTAATTCTGATTCTAAAAAAGAACCATTGAAATCAGATCAAAATGGAAGTAAAGAGATCTCTGTTTCTAATCCAGAAGAAAAAAAAGTAACTGTAGCATCAGCTTTTAAAAAAGAAGAAATTCCTTCTGATTTTTTTAACTCTGATTCTGATGAAATCTCTGATCTAAAACAAGGGGTTAAAGAACTTAGTGATGAAAAAAAAGAAGATTCTAAAAAAGAAGAAACAGAAGAAGAACTTCCAGATATTACAAAAGATCTAGATTTAGATCAACTTAACAGAAAAGACAAAGAAGAAAAAGATGATCTAATCTCTGAAAATGTTTATGATAAATTTAATGAAAAAATAGAAGAACTAGATAAAAAAGAAAATACAAAAAAAATAACAAAGCCAGCAATAGCACCAATAGAGATTAAAGAAGATCAAAATATTTGGGAAACTGGTCTTGCAACCACAATAAACACTAAACTTTCTGAGATAGAGTCTAAACAAGAAAAAATAGAAGAATATTTAAAATCAAAAATAGATCAAGAGTTAATAAAATACAAAAAAATTCAAGAAACAAACAAACAACTATTAATCTCTAAATTAACAGATATGATTAGTCAACAAGAACAAGCAGCAAATGTACAAATAACAAAACAACTTGCAATGATTAAAATAGAACAAGCAAAACTAAATAAAAAAATTGAAGAAATAAATAGTGGCAAATCAGAATTACAAAAGACCATAAATAATGTTAATGAACTTGGTGAACAACTGGAAGGAAATAGTAAAATAATACAGGATAATATTAATAAACTAACAGTAACCACTACCACAAAAATAAATGTAAAACTAAAAGAAATTAATGACATCTTAGCACTTCAATCAAGAATAACACAAGGACTAATAAAAAACACACAAAGTGCAATAAATACTGAGGTTAAAAAACTTAATGACTTTAAGGAAAAAATCTCTAGCCAAATCAATCCAAAAGAACTTTATGATAAGTTGTCTGAACTAGAGTCCTTTAAACAAAAACTAGCAAACAGATATGAGGATAGATTTGAAGGAGTTAAAAGAGAGTTTTTAGTAAAAGCAAAAGATGCTTATAAAAACGACATAGACAAACAATTTTTGGAACTAAACAATCTAAAAAATACCATAGTTTCAAAAACAGATCCAGAAATCATTTCAAAAAAGATAGATGAATTAGTGGATTTTAAAAAGATGTTATTAGAAAGTATTGATGAAAAGATCTCAGGGGCACTAAACATATATGAGTCAGCAATAACTCAAGAGGTTAAAGGAAAAATAAGAACAGTAGATGAAATTAAAGAAAAAGTAGAATCAGAAATTAAAAAAATACAAATTGCTCAAGACAAAATAAATGAGATTGATAAATTTAAAGAGCAGTTTATTGCAGTAATTGATAAAAATATAGAAAAAATGAACCAAACAATGAAACTAATAGAAAATAAAATGAAAAATATAGAAAAAGAAAAAAATGTTTTTGATAATCTTAAGGATTAAAATCTATTTTTTTTCTTAAAAACACCTAAAGCAAACATTAAGATTATTGATATTGAAATTACAATCAAACCTAAGAAAATAGAATTACTTAGATTTAAAAACCCAGTAACTTTTGATTTTTTAGGTTCTTCTGTCTTTACATCTGTTGGTGTTTTTAAAAGTAATTTCTTTTCTAGTACAGTTCCATCTCTACCAATAAAAGCAACTCTTGCTAATATTTCATCACCTGGTTGTAATTGTAGATTGCCAATATATAAAGAGCCATCTATAATTTTTCTCTCTTGAGATGCCAAAGAAATATTTTGTGGAGTACTGTAATTTATGTTTTGAGGAAGGCTATTTATTTCTATTCTATCAATAATTATCTCTTCATTACTAAAGTTTTTAAGTTCTATTTGGAAATTAACAGTAGTATTTGCATCAATTGCAACCTCTTTAGGAAAAGATAAAAACTCAATAGGTAAAGAACCCTTACTTCTTACAACATTAAAATTTACTGAAAAATTTCTTAAATAATCACTATTTCTACCAACAACTCTAACATCCATTCTTGCAAGGTCCCCTTCTTCTATATGGTTTCCTGCAGAAACTGTTAATGGTAAAATATAACTGCTTTTTGGCAAAACTGTTATAGTGTTTTCTCTTGTTCTTAGAGTAATATCCCCTGAAACATTTGTTAAAATATCAAAGGTCTCATAAAGATCTCCATTATTTTCAATAACTAACATTACATCTACAAATCGCCCTATTGGTAAAGTGACTTCATTTCCTTGTAGTATTCTTGTGCTTATCTTATATTCTGGATTTATCTGTAATCTTACTTTTTTAGAAACAGTATGCAAACCATCAAAAAAAGATAGATCTATTTCCTTTGTTCCAGAGTCTATTTCTTTAGGAACATTAAAAGTTATTTCTACTGTTTTACTGGATCTTGGTAAGATCTCTATCTCTCTATTACCAATCTCTACAAAGATCTCATTATCTTCTTGAGTTTCTGCAACAAAGATTTTTTTCTTATGTGAAGAATTATTGTATATTGTATAGGTTTCTGTTTTTGAATCATCTTTATTTAAATAATATGAAACCACACTAGCTCCACTAACACTAAAATCAGCAGGTTTGGGGCAGTGAGTAACTGATACAGAGAATTCATTAGTTACTGAAACTCTATCATTTTCTATTCTTAAAATAACATCATAACTTGTTCCTGGTAAAACCTCTTTTGGAACAGTTACTAGATATTTTATTTCTTTTAGATCGTTTCCTAAATATACAGGATTACTAGTAACTTGATCAAAGATTAGTTTACTACTTTCCAGTTTTAGATCATAAAAGTCATTTTGATTATAATTATCTATCTCTAATATTAGTTCATTAGATTCACCAATACATAAAGAATGGTTTCTAAGATCAATTTCAAAATCTGAATCGTCATAATCCCTTACAACATCTATATCTGTATAAAAATCTATTTCTTGACCAGAGGTTTGTGTGTCCATCCCTCTTAAATATATTCTTACTGATGAACTGTAATCATCTATTCCAGTAACATAAAAAGAACCTGTTTTTTCTGAGTTTTTGGAAATATCAAATGTTTTACTATAATCACAAACAATATCATCATTATCACACTCAGTGTATGCAAATAACTTAACATCAAAATTGTTTCTATTTTTTATTGTAAATCCAACTCTAAGACTAGTATCTTCCATTACAGAATAATACTCTTTATCAAAGGTTAGATCTATGTTATTAATTGCATTAGCAGAAACCAATCCAATATTTATAAAAGAGAATATTATTAATATTCCTATTACAAGATTCATTTTTTTCATAATATATCACATTTTTTTATTTTTTTAGATAGAGATATTTTATATATCTAGTTGTAAAAGATAAAATTAAAAATACTAAAATAACTATTAAAATTATATGAGTTATTGTGGAATTTAAAATTACTAAGAAATCAATAGAGATTAAAGAGTTATAAAAAACATTTACAAAACCCAAAAAAATTGCAGCAAATGAGTCTAAAAAAACATTTACAAAACCAAGATCTAAAAAACCAACAAAACCTGTTACTCCTGTAACTTCTGTTTGTGTTTCTTCTTTCTCTTGTTTAGGTATTTCTATTTCTTTTGTGTTTTCTATATTGTTGCATTTATAGGTAAGAATTGTTCTTTCTAAATCTCTATTAAAATCAGAAAAAACATATGTTTTCTCAATTATTTCTTCTCTGTTAGATCTTAGTACAGATCTATTAAAATCATTAATATTTTCTAAAGAGATTAATTCTAGATTATACCCTCTAGTACTATTATTTTCTACTCTTAAAATAAATGATAAATTTTCATCATTAATAATATCATCTATAGTTATTGTTAATGGACAAATTTTGTTAGATTTTTGATTAATATTAAAATATATTGTTTTATTTTCATTATTAGAAGTTATTTTAAAATTAGAGGCATAAACAGACTCTAATTGGTCCAAGAGAGGCTCAAACATAAAAGAGATTGTTCCTGTTTCTCTTGGTGCTAGTCTTATTTTTTCTGGTATTAATGTTACTTTAAATGGCGTGGTATATGCCTTAATTTGGTACAATTGAGATTCATTAGAAGGATTATGCAGGGTTAGATCATAAAAAACAGGCTTATCCTTAAGAACAACTGTTTCTGTGAAGGTATAGTTGATCTCACTAGCAAAAACATTTTTTACAAATATAGATAACATAATGATTGCTAAAAAAATAAAAATTAAAGATCTAATTTTTTTCATAATTATTCCTTTTTTAAATAAATATTGCCCTTTTTTTAAAAAAGGGCGAAAAAAGGGGGTTTTTGTGTTTTTACTTATGTTAATCATAAGATCAACAATTAACTTTGTATAGTTAATATATATATACATGGATTAGTTAAGTTTAAAAAGAGTTGCTGAATCAAAAACAAGCAGTTAAGTTTAAAAAGAGAAGGTGGAAATAGAAATCAATAACCTAACAAAAAGAATAAAAAGATAAGGATTTAAACAAAAAAACTAATATCCGCCCATATCCAAACCAATAACAGAAGAATTACCCTTCAAAGTAACACCAACAATCTGATTAGCACCACTTACTAAAGCACTATTGTGTGTTACTGCAATTATGGTTGTACTCTTAGACAACTCTTTAATATAGTTTAATAAATTATCTGAATTTAGATCATCTAATGCTGCATCAACCTCATCCAAAATATAAAAAGGACATTTTTTATAAGCATTAATAGCAAAGATAAAAGCAAGAGCTGTAATGGTCTTTTCTCCACCTGACATAATATCAATATTTTTAGTGGTTTTATTTTTGGTAATATTTATCATTAACTTAGAAGTTAATTCATCTTCACCAACAAGTTCAAGAGATCCTAAGAGGGTTTTAGACATTTTTGAAATAACATCTTTAAATTCTTTATTTACTTTATTAAAACAATCCATAAATATTGTAGTCTTTTTCATATTAATCTCAGAAAGCATTGCTTCAACTTGCTCTCTTTCTTTAATAATCACATCATATTTTTGAATAATTTCTTCATATTCTTTTGCAAGCTTTTCATAACTTTCAATTGCATTAAAATTAATATTACCTAGTGCATTTTTTTCACGTTTTATAGATCTTAACTTAGAGTATAGTTCTTCAATAGAGAGATCTATATTTTCTTTTTTAATATCTATTGAAGTTTCAAGTAATTTTAGATTTTGCTCTGTTTGTGTTATCTTACTTTTTATGGTTGTAAGATTTATTTTTGAATCATTTATCAAAGAATTAATCTCGTTAATATCAGATTCTAAAGAATAATTTTGTTGATTATATTGAGAAATTTCATGATTAATTTTAGATCTTTCTTCAAACATTTGTTGCTTTTTTTCTTCTTCTCTGCTGTATTTTTCTGAAACTTCTTTTATTTTGTTTTCTAGAGTTAATAACTTATCTTTATACTCATTTACTTGTAACTCATATTCTTTTATTTTTTGATTATTTATCTCTATGTAATTAACCTTACTATCACTTTTTTCAGAAAAAGATTTTATTTCAGCATTTTTAGAGATTAAGCTTTGTTCTAGTTGATTAATTTCAAAAACTAAAGAATCATATTCGTCTCTTAGAGAATCATGAGAACCAAGATCTATCTCCTTTAACTTAGAATCAATTTCTTGCTTTTGTGTTTTTGTAAGGGAGAGCTCTTTTTCTATTAAAGTAAGATCTTTTTCTGTTTGTCCAAGATTTTGTGTAATAGTTTTTGTAGCAACAGATTCTTTTCTCTCTTTTAGATCTGATATTTTTGAGATTAGATCATCTAACAGACCTACTTGTGTATTTATTTTAATGTTATAAGTGTTTTGCTCTTTTATTAAAAAGTTTAATTTTTCTGTTTTTTCTTTAATGGTTTCTTCTAACTTACTTATTTGCTCCTTATTAGTTGAGATCTCTTTTTCTAAGTTACCAATCTTTGTTTCTAGATCTTTACTATCTTTTACAAGTATTCTTTTATAACAAAAACCATCAAAATAGAATCCATCTATTTCTAATTGTTTTGTGTGTTTTGTTTTTTCTTTTTTAAAGTTTTCAAACAGATCTTCTAATTTAAGATCTAAAGCAGATAATACCACAAAATAAATATTTATATCTATGTCTTTTATTATTTTTGAGATCTCACTAACATCTTTTAATATTACATAATTAGAATAAATTGATTTTTGGGATTTGTCTAATGAAACATGATCTTCTAAAAATCCAACATAACTACTAAATTTTTTTAATTTTTCTTTAACTTTATCTTTTTTATCTAAAACAGAAACACTAAAAGAGAGATCTTTTTTTAATGATGCAAGATCAATAGAAAATTTATTTTGTTTTTCTGTTTTTTCTAAAAGATCTTTTTTTATTTTATCAAGATCTTTATTATTTTCTAGAATTTCTTTTTCGGTTTTTTCTAGATCTTTTCTTAAAACAATTAATCCATCTTCTATCTCTTTTCTTTTTTGTTCAAGATCTTTTTTTTCTTGTTCTCTAATTTTTTCTTGTTTTTCTAAGCTTTCTTTTTGATAGTTATAGGCACTAATTTTGTTTTTATTTTCTAGATATTGGTCTTGTAATAGAGCTAATTTTTTATTAATATTATTTAATGAAAGATAATACTCTTCCTTTAATGCTCTTAATTTCTCATACTCTTTAAGATTATTATCAACTTTTTCCTTTAATTGATCTCTTGTTATTTTTTTAAGATCTAGTTTTTGTTTTTGATCATTAATAACTCCTAAAACATCTTGGCTTTGTTTTTTAAATAAAGAAAGATCTATTGCTGCTTTTTCGTTTTCTTTTTTTAATGATTCTAGATTCTCTTCTCTAAGTTTTAAATTATTTAAAACAATTTCTTTATTTGCTTTACTCTCAGAAAGCTCTCTGCCAATAGTTGATTGAACTTTTTCAGAATGAGCAATTAGATCTATATTTAGTTGTTCTTGTTTCTTTTCTAGATCTGATATTTTAATATAAATTTCTTTTTTTTCTTTTTGTAAATTATCAATATCAATTAATTTTTTTTGTATTGTAGCTTCTTCTAGTTCTAGCTCATTTTTGGCATCTTCTATTTGTTTTCTATAAAGAGTATAGGTGAAAAGTTGTTCATTAAAATCCAATTCTTTATATTTAATAGCATCTTCTTTTTCTTTAGATAGTTGTTCTATATATGGCCTTCTCTCGTTTAGAGCAATAGATACTTTCTCTAGTCTTTTATTTACTTTATCAAGATTATCTTGTGCCTCTTTTTTTCTTTCATCAAACAAAGATAAACCAGAGATATCTTCAATTATTTTTCTTCGCTCTTCTGAGCTCATGTTGATGACTCTAGTTACATCTCCTTGTTGAACTGTATAATAACTATCTGCAGTTAGTCCAAGTTCTTCTAAAAAAGAAGTAATTTCATTTAATGCTTTTCTTTTTTCATTAAGTAAAAAAACAGATTTACCAGAAGCATCAATTTCTCTTACAATATCAACATTTTGACCACCATGTTCAAAAACTAATCTTACTCTTGCTGTTTTTTCTTTTGAATTATGGTTTACAAGATCTGATAATTTATCTACTCTTAGTCTTTTTAGAGATGTTATTCCAAAAACAAATAACAAAGCATCAATAATATTACTTTTACCTGATCCATTTGGTCCAACAACAACCCCAAGACCATCTTTGAATGGTATTTGTGCATAATCAAAGGATTTGAAATTTTTTATTATTAATTCTTTTATCTGCATGGTGATTTTCTCTTTTTATTCTAATATATATCTATAAATATCATTGATCTTAATAATTTTAGTGCAAACTTTATTTAAATAATTGGATTATAAAAAACAAAAATCTAAAATAGATTATTTCTTTTAATCTCTGTTTTACCAAACATATATTTCTGTAAGACTTTTGGAATTTGAATAGTTCCTTCTTTTGTTTGGTTATTTTCAATAATTGCAACAAGTGCTCTAGAGGTTGCAATTGCAGTATCATTTAGGGTATGAACATAATGTTTGTCATTTTGTTTATTTTTTGCTTTAATATTTAGTTTTACTGATTGATTATCTGTTAGGTTACTACAAGAACCAACTTCAATATACTTATTTGATCTAGGAGACCACACTTCAACATCTATCTGCCTATGCTTTGTATCTCCAAGATCTCCTGTACAGATCTCTAATACTCTTATTGGCAGGTCTAGATCTTTAAATAATTTAATTGTATTCTCTTTTAATTCTTCAAAAAGTTCTGTTGAACTTAATGGATCACAAATAATAACTTGCTCAACTTTATCAAATTGATGTAATCTAAAAAGACCTCTCTCATCTATTCCATGACTACCAATTTCCTTTCTAAAACAAGGAGTATAGCTAAATAGTTTTATTGGTAGCTTTTCTTCATCAATTGTCTTATTTATAAACATAGATATTAATGGATGTTCTGAAGTTCCTATAAGATAAAGGTCTTCATTTTCTATCTTATACACCATGTCTCTAAAAAATTCAAAATCAATTACTCCATCACATGCATTTTTGTTAATTAATATTGGTGGTAAAACATAGGTATAGTTCTTACTTTGTAAATAATCAGTAGCATAATTAATAAGTGCTCTATTTAACAGAGCAAGATCTCCAGTAAGATAATAAAACCCCTTACCAGCAACTTCTCTAGATGCTTCAAAATTAGCAACATTTAATTTTTCTATAAGTTCACTATGTGTTTTTTGCTCAAAATCAAATTCTTTAATTTTGCCATATCTTTCTATCTCTACATTTTCGGATTCATCTTTACCTATTGGTGTTTTTTCTGAAACAATATTTGGGAATTTTTTTTGTAGATCTATTATTTTTTCAAAAAGTTCTTTTTGTTTTTCATCTATTTCTTTTATTTTGCCTGGTAACTCTCTGGCTTCTAAAATAAGCTCATCTACTCCAAGTCCTTTTTGTTTATTTTCTGCAATTTTTTCTGTGACTTGATTTCTTTTTTGTTTTAGAGAGTTTGCAAGAACGATTCCTTCTCTATATTTTTTATCCAGATCTATAATCTCATCAACTAATGGTAAAAGAGCATCTTTTCCTTTTTTTTTTGTGTTTTCTTTTACTAGATCTTTGTTTTCTCTTATAAATTTAATATCAAGCATATTTATTTCACATATTATATATATTATAAATAAAATAAATAGGTATAAAAGATTATAAAAAGCTTTATTATATTAAAAAAAATCAAAAAAAAGGTTGTGAAAAATCTAATTATTCACAATCTTCTTGAGAATCAGAAGAAACAGATCCTTGACAGCTTTCAGCACATTCTGAACAATTTTCACAAGAACATTCTTCTTCTGCGTGGTGTAGTTTCTCTATTTGCTCTCTAAAGTTATTAAATTTTTCTTCTTGTTCTTTAGATTCTTCTTCTGTTAATATTTTTTTAATTTCTATATCAAATATTAATGTTTTTCCTGCAAGAGGGTGATTTACTGTTGCACTTATGCTATCTTCATTGATCTTTATAATCTTTAAAAGAATAGGACCCATACTTGAAACAAACTGTAATTCTGTATCCTCAACAAAATTATCAAAATCACCAAAAGCAGATTTTGGAATATCCATAACTTGATCACTTAATGGACCATATGCTTTTTCACAAGGAATAGTTATTGTTTTTTTATCACCTACTGCCATATTAACAACTTCTTCATCTAATCCAGGAATTATCATTCCAGAACCTACCTTAAAGATTAATGGTTTTTCTTTTGAAGAATCAAAGACTTTCCCATCTTCAAATTTCCCCTCATATTCAATTGATATCCAATCATTTTCTTTTATCATTTTTTCATCTCCTTTTTTTATATTTGGCTAAAGCCTATTTTTTTTAAATGACTTAGGTCTTTGGCATATACATTCATAGTATAATAATAACTTTTTGGGCAAACCTCGCAAGCTTGACAGAATATTTCTGATCTTTCTATTTTCTTAAATTCACTTATAGTTATATTTTTATTTGAAAAATAAATGTCCAGACTTAAGTTTTCATCTTGCCAAGGTTCTACTTCACATTGCATTGGTTGATATACCACACTCACTTTGTTTGTGTTTTCTGTGTTGTGAGGAATTATAAATAATATCTCACCAATTACAGTAATCACTAAAATCATAATTATTAAAACAACAAAATTATCTTTCATAAAATCTCACAAATAATTATTTCTTTAGATTACTAATTATTAGAAATAGTACTAAAAATTAGTTAATAAATAATATATATAATTATATATTTAAAAAATGATGGTAATAGGAAGCTAATCTTTCCATATTTTAAATGCTTCTTATTATAAATAATATATAATTTATTGAATTTATTTGTAAAAATAAAAAATATTTAGTAAAAAATTTATTAAACTATTTTTGATCAATAAAAAAATTAAATAATAAAATAAAATGGACAAGTGATTAATTATGAAAGAATTTCAAAAACTTGGTCTAGATTCTGATATTATAGATATTGTAAAAAAACTAGACTATAAAAAACCCACAGAGATACAAGAAAAAGCAATTCCAAAAATAATAGCTAAAAAAGATGTTATTGCACAATCTGCTACAGGTACAGGAAAAACTTTTGCATTCTTATCTGGTGTTTTGCAAATACTAGATAAAAACAAAAAAGCAAATGTTATTGTCTTAACCCCTACAAGAGAATTAGCAAATCAGATCTATGCTGAAGCAAGAACACTTACAAAAAATAAAAAAGTTTTTTCCACAGTTGTTTTTGGTGGAATGCCTATTAATAAACAAATAGATGAACTTAAAAGAGCAGTGATTGTAATTGGAACACCTGGGAGAGTACTAGATCACCTAAATAGAAAAACATTAAATCTAAATAACACAGATATTGTCATTCTTGATGAGGCAGACAGAATGTGCGACATGGGTTTTTACAAAGATATTACTGAGATTATAGATTCTGCAAAAAATAGAAAACAAATGTTGTTGTTTTCTGCAACAATTACTAAAGATGTAAATCAAATTGAAAGAAAGTATATGAAAAAGCCAGAAATTATAAAAGTTCAACATTTGGTAGACCCTACAAAGTTATTACAAGAATATTATATAATAAAATCTTCAGAAAAAATCTCATTATTATTACATCTATTAAAAACAGAAAAAAAAAAATCTATTGTTTTTTGTAACACTAGAGATGAAGTAGATCTAATCTATAATAACCTTAAAAAACATAATTTAGAGGTTTATAAGATACATGGTGGATTAGAACAAAACAGAAGAACAAATATTACAAAAAATTATAAAGAAAATAAAACAGCTATACTTATTTCTACAGATGTTTCTGCAAGAGGAATACATATTGAAGATTTAGAGCATATATATAACTTTGATTTGCCAAAAGAAAACAATCAATATATTCATAGAATAGGTAGAACTGCAAGAGCAGGAAAAGACGGAAAAGCAATAAGTTTATTATCTGTAAGAGAAGAGATCGAATTTGTAGGTATGGCAAAAAGTTTTGGTTTTAAACTTAAAGCCATAAAAACACCAGGATTTGAAAGGATACAAATAGAGCACTTAGAAAAAAAACAAAGAACTAATAAACAATCTAACAGAAGATCTAATTCCAGTTTTTCTAATAAAACAAATAATAGAAAATCAAATAATAAATCCTTTGGTAATAAAAAGAATGTAAACTTTGTAAGTTTTAAAGATGTTTCAAATCTACAAAGAAGACCAAACAGATTCAGAAAAAATTAATTTTTTTCTCTTTTTCTATATTTCACCAGAGCTTTAGAAATTATTCTTCTAACTAAAAAATTTGTTAAAAAATAATCAGCATTTATCTCTTTACCATATATTTTCTGGTTATTTGCTTCTAATTTTTTAAAATGTTCACTTAATGCAGAATTTAAATCTATTAAATCTTTTTTATCAATAGTTACAGAAAAAACATTTTTTTTATCTGCTAATATGCCCCCTGAATATGTCAGTCCAAGAATATTTTCTGATCCTGGGATTTCAAATTTTGAACTCAAGGTGGTTTTTAGAAGATTAGCATCAAAACCAATTCCTTCTTTTGACATCACAAAGACAACTGTTGGTTTATCTTTAGAATTATATTTATAACTGAATTTGTTTCCAACTAATTTGTATTGAAAGCCACTATACTTAAATGCATAGTGCATAGCATCATTAACTGCATTTCCAATTCTGGAGATTAGATCTCTTGTTGATGTATTTGTATCTAATAACTTTTTTGAAAAAATAAAATGATTATGAAATCCGTTATATGTTTTTCCATTTGTTTTTTCATGTAATTTATTTGTTCCCCTTATTGCTATATCTCCAAAGGCAGCCATTTTTCTTCTAATTAATGGTAAATTACTTTTTCTCATATTTACTCTTTTATTTGTTTATATTCACTCTATTGTCCAAAAATTATATTTAGTATTTAATATTTTTAATAGATCAAATATTATTGCAAATAATACAGAAAACAAAATAACAACTAACCAATCACTTAACACTATTGGAACTGTTAAAAATATTTTATTTATAGGTGTATAAATTATAATTATGGTTGCTATAAAAGATAAAGTAGCAGCAAAAAACAAATATTTATTTACAAAAGGAGATCTTGAAAGTATTGTTTTGTTAAAAGATCTAAAACTATATGCAGCAACTAACTCCAATATTATTAATGTTGCAAGTGCTGTGGTTCTAGCAATCTCTACAGAATGACCTAAATAATTAAAAGTAAAATAGTATGTGGCTAAAGTAAAAACACCCATAACCAAACCAGTAAACAAAAACAAAATTATTAAGTTTTTTGTTAATATGCCTTTGTGTCTTGGTTTTTGAGCCATTATGTTTTTAGAAGAGGGATTAAGACCTAGTGTTATTGCTGGCAGATTATCAGTAACCATATTCATAAACAAAATATGTAATGGTAGTAATAATGGCACAACCCATCCAAATTTAATCGCAAGAAGAACACCAATAATAATTACAAAGATTTCAGAAAAGTTACAAGATAACTGATAAGTTACAAATTTCCTTAAATTGCTAAAAATGGTCCTACCTTCTTTTACTGCATTAACAATAGTTGCAAAATTATCATCTTTTAGAATAAGATCTGCAACAGACCTAGAAACATCTGTCCCTGCTTTACCCATAGCTACACCAACATGAGCTTCTTTTAGCGCAGGAGCATCGTTTACTCCATCTCCTGTCATTGTTACGATCTCATTATTTTCTTTTAGTGCTTTTACAATTCTTAACTTATGCTCTGGCCTTACTCTTGCAAAAATTGTTATGCTTTCAATGGTTTTTTTTAGTTCATCATCTGTCATAGAATCTAGATTGCTACCTAAAAGATAATTTTTGGAATCTAGACCTATTTGTTTTGCAATTGATATAGCAGTTTCTTTATTATCTCCAGTAATCATTTTTACAGAGATTCCTGCATTCTGACAAATTTTAATAGTCTCTTTAACTTCTTCTCTTGGGGGATCTTCTAAACCAACAAGCCCAATAAATATTAGATCTTTTTCAGGATCTTCTTTTGATTTTTGAGTTTTATATGCAAGAGCAATTGTTCTTAATGCAAATAAATTTAAATCTTTATTTGCTTTTAAGACTTCTTCTTTATCTTTAGCTGTTAATGTTTTTATTTTTCCATTTACTATTATTTTATTACATTTATTAATAATAACTTCTGGTGCCCCTTTTGAATAAACAGTAAAACTATTGTTTTCATTATAGATAACACTCATCATCTTTTTATCAGAATTAAAAGGAATTTCATCGATTATTTCTAGTTTATAATCTTCCTTAAAAATATTTTTTTTAGTACCCAGTACTAAAAGGGCAGCTTCTGTTGGTGTGCCACTTATCTTATAATTAATATCATTTTCTATTTCTTGAACAAAACAATTATTACATAAAACACCAGTTTTTATTAAAAGATCTAACTCATCAAACCCTTTAATTGGTTTATTATTTATTAAAAACTCTCCTTTTTTTTCATAACCGGCACCACTAACATCAATTAACTGATTATTTACAAAGATCTTTTTTACTGTCATTTCTCCTTTTGTAATAGTTCCTGTTTTATCTGAACAGATTACTGTTGTCTCTCCAAGTGTTTCAATAATTGACATTCTATTAACAATTGCATTTTGCTTTGCCATTCTATAAGCACCAAAAGAAAGAGTGGTTATAAGTGCTACTGGAAAACCTTCTGGAAAAACAGAAACCCCTATTGCAATTACAAGTATCAGTACTTCTATTATAACTTCTGAAGTTATTGGTGTTGATCTAAATAAAACTAGTATTCCTGCTAATAATGCTAAAATTACTCCAAAAAAAGTAATATACCTTATTATATAATTTAATTTATTTTGTAAAGGCAAACTTTTTTCAGTATCAGAAATTAAACCAGCAATTTTTCCAAATTTGGTGTTCATTCCTGTGTGAAGTACTTTTGCTTTACATTTTCCATTTACTACAAAAGAACCCATAAATATTTTGTTATCATTTGTAATATCATCTATAGAGATCATTTTTTTTTTCTTAACCTCTTTGGATTCTCCAGTTAATATTGATTCATTAATCAACAAATGATTTTCTTCTAAAATCACAGCATCAGCAGGAATCTTTTCTCCAGTTCTTATAAAAATAATATCTTCTGGAACTATTTCTTTAGATGGAATTTCTTTTTCCTTACCATCTCTTAAAACCACACTTATTGGCATTAACATACCTTTTAGTGCTTCAACTGCTTTTTCTGCCTTATATTCTTGAAAAAAACCAACACCAATAACTAAAACTATTACTGCTAAAATGGTATAAGCTGTTACTGATTTTTCTACAAAAAAGGATAGGATCATTGCTACAAATAAAAAATAGACTATAAAATTACTTTTCACTTGTCTAAATAGTATAGAATACCAGGAAGCTTTATTTGATTCTTTAAGCTCATTATATCCATATTTTTCTAGTTCTTTTTTTGCTTCAATGGTTGTTAGTCCAGTAATTTCTTTATTCATATTAGATCTTTATTAATAAATATATTTAAGTAAAATATATACTAAAAATAGTTAATCAAATCTTTTATAATGGTTTTGATTAGAGAATCACAATGGTCTTTTTACAAACCTTCTTAAAGATCTAAACCTTGCCTTATGATCTAACCCAGGAAATCTACCATTAGAAGAAGAGTAGGATTTTCTTGCAAGTATTTTAGATCTTGTTTTAAATCCTCTTTGCTCTAATTGATTTGCAAGAGAATCTAGATAGGTTGTTACACAAATATTTTTATATTCTCCAAAGGCCTTTAATTGTATTTTCTTAGAAAAATTTT
Source organism: uncultured archaeon (assembly GCA_964586355.1). Taxonomy (GTDB): domain Archaea; phylum Iainarchaeota; class Iainarchaeia; order Iainarchaeales; family CSSED10-239; genus JAKQTP01. The sequence goes on along the minus strand of CAZPGO010000032.1, from coordinate 10,298 downwards.
TTAGAGGTATTTCTGAGATTAGATTATCTACTGAAAACCTAGTGCTTATTATTAATCTTTCTTTAAATATTTTTTTTAGATCCACTATAAGTTCCTTAGACACCCTTTTAAAGATAAAATCTAGATCTGTATTTTTTACTGTTGGCAAATAGATTAACAGAAGTGTTGCAGGGTCTTTTTGATATTTTAGAAGCTCTTTTCTATATTCTGTTATTGTTGTTATTAATTGATGTTTTATTTTTGGATCTTTTAAGGCGTCTTTTATAAATAGATTTAAGCTGGTTGCTTTTCTTTCACTAAGTAAATCATTAATATCATTATAGATAAGATCATACAATGGATGAACTAACATAACAATATTTTCATATTTGCCAGGCATATTATCCTCTTTTTATAATATATTAAAAATAGAAAGAATTTATATATAAATCTTATCTATTATTAGTATGCTTGCAAAAAAAATATATGAAAAACTTGAACAATACTTTATATTAAGAAGAGGTCTTAGTGATGACTGGAAATTTACTAAAACAAATAAATATTTATCAAATAATTTTAAAGAAAGATCTATGGGGGTAGTTTATGATTTTTCTAAAGAAATAAAAAAGGTTTACACTGCTGTTTTTCCAGAAGAGAAGGTTCTTAAAAAAATAATAGCAAAAAAAGAAACAGATCTATTGTTATTTGTTCACCACCCGCAAGTTTGGGATATTAGAAAAAAAGAAGTGTTTGAGGAGATTCCTGAAAAATATTTAAAAATTTTTAAAGAAAGAAGAATTTCAATTTATTGCCTTCATGTTCCATTAGATAATTTCAGCAAATTTTCTACAACAAACACATTATCAAAAGCACTAAATATAAAAGTAGAAACACAGTTTTGTCCTTATTTTGGTGGATTATGTGGTGTTTTAGGTATTGCGGATACTGATAAAGTTACAGATGTTAAAAAAAATTTTGAAAAGGCTGTTGGCCACAAAATTAAGTTATACAAATATGGAGATTCTAAGATAATAAATAATAAGGTCGCTTTAGTTGCTGGCGGAGGAAATAATCTAGAAATCTTAGAAAAAATTCCTAAAGAGTGTAATTTATTTATAACTGGTATTACCACAAAAAATAATTATTCAAAAGAAGCACATGAATATTTAAAAAAAAGAAAAATCAATCTGCTTGGTGGAACTCATTATTCTACAGAAAAATTTGCTTGTATATTAATGGTTGATTATTTTAAAAAACAAGGTCTGCCTTCTGAATTTATTGAAGGAACACCAATCTTAGAAGATATGTGATCATTTTATTTAAATAATCAGTAAAATTTTAAAAGGCAAAAATATGAAACCAGTAAAAAAAATAACAAAAACAACTACAACTCAAAAAAGACCAGCAAAAAGAATACCAAACTTTGAAATAGTCCTTGAAGATCAAAGAAATGTTGCTGGAAGATTAAGAGACGCAATAAATAGTAGTCCAAAAATGTCTGTTTTAGAATTTTTGCACATATCTAAATTTAAATCTGTAGAGAATAAACAAGTAATTGAACTTATAAAAAAACATTTTGGGGATCTTACAATTAGTGAACTAAAAACAGCTCACTTAAATTACTTATTTGGAATGTATACTAAAGATCCAAAAGTTAGAGAAGAGGTTATTAAAAGAATAAACCAAGATCCATATAGACAAGAATACAGAATAACAAGACAAAGAATTGATTTTGCAAATAAATATAAAGAAAATAAAAACTTAAAAAAAAAAATACAATCAGCAATAAACAGATTAGAAAAAACAAATGTTGCAAAAACATTTGGGAATTTTAAATTAAGACAATTAAATGCTAAAGATCCTGCTTTTAAGTTTTTACAAAAAATTTGCCCTGATTTAACATTTATTGAAATAAAAGAATTAATAAATATTTATTTAAAATAAAAAGTAGTTATAAAATAACCAAAAAAAAGGTGTGCAGAAAAGTTGCAAAGTCAAAAAGAACTACCGAAGCGAACACTCCTCAACAGAACAACAAAGACCTAGCTTAAAGCATACTAGTCAAAGAAAGATGCAAACCTTTCTAATCCCTTCTACACACCATTATATTTAAGAAACAAAAAATATATAAATACACTCTTTTTTAAATTTATAAAAAAAAACGTTTAAAAAAAGAGAATTGGAAAAATTTAACCATAAACAATTTTTTTAGCAATCTCTAAAGAGTCATCTCTCTTTTTTTTATGATCTTCTAAAAACTTACAAACAAATTCTGAACAATTTTTTTTACATTCTCCACAAAGTAGTTTTCCTGATCTACAGTCAGTATATGTTTTTTCTAAAAAATCATTATCTGGATGATGAAATTTAAACATCTCGTAGATCTTACAAACATCAGGATTTCCACCCTTTTCTTTTTGCTCTTCAATAGTCACACAGCCACCAGTAAATGCCTTGTTTATTTTCTTTTTTGCTATTTCTGGGTTATCATTTAAAAAGATGGCAGTGTCTGGATCTGATGAGCTCATTTTTTCTCCTTCCTTTAGACCTGATTGATGTAAAAAGTAAAAAAAAGAGGGAGGTTCTATATCATAATTTACTCTCTTAGAAACATCTCTTGTGATTCTTGCATGAGGATCTTGATCTAATCCAATTCCTGTAATTTCTGGTGCTTTACCATACATAAAAGGAAGTTGCATATGTAAAATATCAGATATTTGTAAAAAAACAGAAGACATTTTACCAAGATTTACATGCCCATAAATAGCTTCAAACATATTTTGTGTTATCTTTTTTGAAATCTCATATGAAAATTGATAATATTCTTTTTCTTTTTGTGATTGTACATATATGTCTTTTGGGTCTACTCCTAAAGCAATAATATCAGCAACATTTTTTACAGCAATTTCTTTTGCAATTTTCATATCTTTTATCTTTGAGTCGTCTCTACTAACATATGCATCAATATCACAAATACAAAATTTGCTTGTTGCCCCTAATTGTTTAAAAAGTAAAAATAGATCAATATCTATCTTATGACCAAAATGAAGATCTCCTGAGGACGCTATTCCAGTTAATTGTAAAAATTTAGATTTATTTTCTATTACTTTTCTTATTTTTTTAAAATCTCTTTGAGCAATTATTATTTTTCTTTTAAATAAATAATGGTCTGAGAGATCATAATCTGTAAATTTTTCCAGACCAAATTCTTTAAAAACATGATCATAATTGTCTATTTTATTACTTGACCATGCATCTATTATTATTTCTTCTTTTGACATAATAATATATTAATAAGTAGTGTTTTTATATGTTTTTCATATTAAAAACAGAAAAAAAAGCCAAAATTTATCTTTGGCAAATTACAAAAACTAAACTATTTGTATTTGTACATAAAAAAATAAACAATAGCAGTAACAATACTAAACAATATTGCACAAATAGTCCAAACTAGTTTTAGTTCCTTTTTTATTTTTTTATTGTTGGTAAAAACATCATATATTACCCATATTGCTGCAACTAAACCTAAAATTCCTAAAATTAATTGTAACATTTTCTAACAACCCCCTTTTTTGTTATAAATTGTATATAATAATAAGCTCTTAAACAATTTATAAGTATTTTGTTTTTAAAAAAAGCTAAAACACTAATTAAAAAAAAAAGGAAAAAAAGATTTTTCACAAAAGAAAAACTATTTGATTTCTATTAATTTTTGAGAACCTGTTATTTCTTTTTTCGGAATCTTTAAATTCAAGACTCCATTTTTGTATTCTGCATCAATGTTTTCTGAATCTGTGTTCTTTGGAAGAGTAAAGGATCTATAATACCCAACATAGTTACTTGAATAGCTATAATATCCTTTTTCCTTATCCTCTTTCTTATCTTCTTTTTTGTGTTCTACTTTTATTTCTAGAGTGTTATCTATAACATTTACTTTAATGTCTTCCTTTTTAGATCCAGGAATCTCTAAAGACAAAGTATAGTTTGAATCATTTTCTTTTATATCACAAATAGGTTCTCTATAATTCTCTTGTGTTAAAACTTCATTAGATCTGTTGTTGGTATCTAAAAGATATGGACTTTCTGTATATAGAAAATCATTAAACAAAGAATCCATATTTCTTTGCATTCTTTTTATTTCGTCCCAGATAGTATGTTTTTTCATAAAACCACCTCATTTGATATTTTATAAAAAAGACTACATATATATTAAAATACAAAAAAAATAAAAAGATTTTTTAGATATTTTTTTAAAGTTTTCTTTTTTTACTAACTTTCTTATTAAAAAAACCTTTTATCTCCAAAAAACAAAATCAGAATCAGAGTATTTAGAATATAATTTATTAGCATCTTCTTTTTCTAAATTAGTTAGATTAGACTCAACAAAATTAACTTCAAAAGTTTTCATAAAACCTTTAACTATTGATAACATAATCTCTTCTTTAGAAACAGATCTATACTCTAAAACACCAGTAACTAAATCTTTTGCAGAACTTACTTTTTTTTCTAAAAGTTTCTTATCATCTATTTTTAGATACTTAAACATTTTTTCCACTTCTGGTTTTAAAAGAATAGTGCCATGATGAAGAATAACATTATTTACTCTTGTTTGTGCATTTCCTGAAACTTTTTTACCATTAAGAGTAATATCATTTATTGGTTTAAATTTAAGATCTAAATTCAAATTTTTAAAACCCTCAATAATAGCATCACAGATTAAAGAATAAGATTTTTCTACATCTTTAGGGATAATCTCTTCATCCTCTCTTATGATTAGACTATAATTTATTTCATATTCTGGAGATTTATAAACAGCACCCCCACCAGTAAGTCTTCTAAAGATCTCTATATTGTCTTTTTCACAGTCCTCTAAATTAAGTTCTTTCTTTGCTTCTTGAAAATAGCCCACAGTAACTGCAGGTCTATTCCATGAATAAAATCTTAAGGTTGGCAAAACCTCTTTTTTTCTAACAGCATTCATTATGGCTTCTTCTGTTGCCATTTTCATAAAAGAGTCTTCTGTCTTTTCTAAACCTAATAATCTCCAAGTGTTTTTGGATTCATTCATCTTCTAAGGCCTCTTTAACATAAGACAAATATATCAAAGAAGGACCACCACCCATAAGAACAGCAACCCAAGCAATCTCTAAAATCTCTTCTTTACTAAATCCTTTTTCTAAAGCTTTTTTTGTGTGAAATGCTATACATCCTTTACACTGAGACTTAATAGCAATACCTAAGGCAACAGCTTCTTTTATTTTTGAAGAGACTAATCCATCTTTCTCTATTTCTTGCATCATATTACCAAATGCAGAATACTTTTCTGGAGAGTTTTTTTTTAAATAAATAAAGAGATCATCTATTTTTTTTAATTCTTCTGTATTACTCATATTTTTCCACCTTTTATTGTTTTATCTAACCAATCAACAACATCTTTTGCTTTAAATAAAGAATCTATATCCTTAATATTATCTATTTTTATTTTAACTATCCAAGAATTATATGGGTCTTTATTTATAATACTAGGATCATCAAACAAACCTTCATTAACCTCAATAACTTCTCCAGAAACTGGGGCTGTTAAATGACCTGACCACTTTAAGGTTTCTAAAGAAACATATATTTCTCCTTTGTTTATTTTTTTTATTTCTGGTAATTTCATAAAAACAAATTCTTTTAGTATTTTTGCTATTGGCTCAATAATTCCAATAGTTGCAATATTATCTTTTACCTTTATCCAACTAGAGTCTTTGTTATATAAAAGATCATCTGGCAAATCGTATTCTTTATACTTCATCTGATTTCACCTCTTTTTCTTTAGAGATTTTTTTTAATAATAAAATAATTCCAGTCAAACAGAGTGCAACAACAATAGTTCCAATTGCTGCAAGGACATTGTTTAATAAACCAGGAGCAAAAACTAACAAAGCACCTAAAGAAAACATCATCATCCCTGACATAAGTTTTAGTGCTTCTCCTTGTGATTGTGTTAATTTTTTGGCACCAAAGGTAAATGTAAATATTAGCACTATTGTAAGTAATGGTAGAATATAAACTATATTATAAAATAACAAATACAAATAATAGCTTAATTTATTAAGCTCATTTAAAACTAAGATCTTTGTAAAAACCATAGGAAAACCAGCAGTACATAACAACTCATACATGTTTGCAGCAATAGCCAAAGTAACAGCTCCAAACAACATTGAAGGTAAAGACTCTGCTTTTAAAAGCCCTCTCATTCTTTCTAGTAAATTATTTCTGTGTTTATCTGATACCGATAAGGAAATTCCTTTTTTAAAAGCAAAAAAATCTTTTATGTTTATTATTCCAATTATTAATGCAACTAAACCAGCAATAGTTGTAATTAAAGTTATACTTTTAGTTACCATAAAAAAGTTTAACCAAGCAGACATAAATAAGAAATATATTAAACCCGAGAAGAAAACAAAGGTCAGACCAATAATTAACATTCTTTTTTTATTTTTTGCATAAACTAACATAGATAATAAAAACAACAACACAAAAAAAGCACAAGGATTAAAACCATCTAAAAAACCTAAGATAATGGTTAATAAAGGTAAAGATACTGACGAAAGATCAATATTTCCAAGCACAGGAAGATTTACAGCAGTTGTTGAAATTTTAGAGATATTTTCTTTATCTGTGTTTTCTAGATCTTCTTTAGGAGAATCAATAGGAGATTCCTGATTTGGGTTATTTTGCTTAACCTCGTTTATTGCTGAAATAATATCATCATTCATATAAGGAGTATAACCTATAAAATGATGCTTGCCAATAAACATAGTAGGCACACTTTCTATTGATATTCCATACTCTAAAGCCATTTCTTCAAAAAGTTTTTGATTTTCTTCACTATAGTATACACCATAGATATTTAGATTTAAATCATATTTCTCTGCTATAGTGCCTAAATAGTCTTCTAATTGTGCACAATGTGGACAGGTTTCTCCAATAAACAAGAAAACATCAACCTTGTTTGTGTCTTCTGCAAATAGAAAATTAGAAAAAACTCCACTTGTTATTATCAAAATAATTAAAACCCAAAAAATATTTTTGTTTATTTTATCCATAATTGATCATTTTTTATAGTTTAGAGAATATAATAAATTTTTATTTATTAGTATTGTGTTATTTATTCCATTTCTTTTTTTAGTAACTATTTTCTTAGAAATTAATTTTTCTATTAATCTATATCCTTTTATCTTGCCAAATTTTCTAGAGATCTCTAATTGTGGGATTTTTCCTCCTTTGGATTGTATGAGATCAAAAAGTTTTTTTTCATCATTATCTAAAATAGAATAAAGTAAATTAAAATTGCTTTTTATAATATCTTCTTTTTTGGTAAGCTTTAGGCTAAACAGATAATAAAATAAAGACACTAAAAAAACAATAGATAAAAATAGAAACATAAAAAAATAATTGTAAGAAATCACATTATTACAACTACAGTTGTGTATCTTGATCTTATTAAATAAAATCAAATTAATTAAGAAAATTAGACCCACTAATGAGCCTACACAGGACCCTAAATATAATTTATTTTTCATAAATATCTCTCTATAGAATAATATAAATATGTAAAGAAATGTTTATAAAAATAACTACAAACACAAAAACAGAGTTACAAAAAAAAGAAACCTTCAAAATAACAAATATAAATTGGTTACAAATAAATTGGTTACAAAAAAAAGAAACCCTTTGTTAAGAATCACATTAAAATATTTTTGAAATTAATTGTTTTGCAACATCTTCAAAAATTGGCAAATATTTGTCATTATATTCAACAAGTGGTGTTTGATCAACCATGGCGTAAACAAAAGACTTATCAAAAGCAATTTTTTCAATTATGGTAATATCGTTCTTTTTTGCAAAATCTTCAATTAATTTACAATATTTCTCATTAATATCAAATTTATTTATAATAATTGAATAATTAATATTAAATTGTTTAATTATATCTATAGCTCTCAACATATCTTCATACCCAGGAGCAGTTGGTTCTGTAACAATTAAAGCATAATCATTACCAGTAACAGACGCAATAACAGGACAACCAATCCCTGCAGCAGAATCAATAATCATTAGATCTGCACTAGGTTCTATTTTTTTGGCTTTGTTTTTTACTTCAAAGACAACTTTACCAGAACCAGAACTGCCAGGAAATAGTTGCGCAGAAGCTATTTTAAAATTATATTTTGTATTTGCAAATCCAATTTTCGCATTATCAATAGGTTCAAGAGTAATAGCATTATTTGGACACACCAACTTACAAACCCCACACCCCTCACAACTAAAATCTTTTACATTTAATTTATTATTTTTAAACTCCAAAGCATTAAAATAACAATTATCCACACACTTACCACAACCACTACATTTCTCTTGATCAATTACAGCAATCTCATTTGTAGATAAATTCTCCCACTCTTCATAAGCTTCAATAGACTTTGAAAACAAAATAGATAAATTTGAACCATCTACATCACAATCAGCACAAACAACTTTTTTGTATTTTGAGATTATTAAAGCTAGTGAAGCTACAATACTACTTTTACCAACCCCACCTTTTCCAGATAATATTACTAATGATTTCATATGCTCTCTCTTTTTAATAAATTAAATATACTCTCTATATTTGGTATGATTATTGGTTTCCCATTTGTATAAGAATCAATAACCTCTTTAGAAAATTTGATCTCTAAGATTACCTTTCTATCATACTCTTTTGCTAAAGAAATAATCTGATCTTTGTTGCCAATATCTGCTCTGTTAATAATAACATAACCCTCTTTATTCATTTTCTTTAATAAACCTAAAATAACATTAAGATCATGAGAGCCCAACGGAGTAGGTTCAGTTACAGCAATTACTTTTTCTGCATTTTCTAGTGCTGCAATAACTGGACAATGTGTTCCTGCGGCCGTATCTATTATAACATAGTCATATCTGTCTTTAATATTTAATAATTCCTTATTCAAATGATTTACAACAAACTCAGAAACCGGTTGATTAGTTTTTAATTCTCCAGATAATAAATCTAAATTATCTTTTTTACCTCTATATATATTTCCAACTTCCTTAAAAGTCCAAGAAATAGCCCCAAACTTACAAACAATTTTGCAAGCACCACAACCATTACATTGATTTTCTAGGAATATGGGATATTGATCTTTAACAGAAACAATAGCATTACTTTTACAAACACTTGCACAAGCCCCACATTTTTTACATTTGCTATAATCAAATTTTGGTATTCTTTGTTCTATTTTTTTTAAGTGTTCTCTCTTTATATCTAATAACAAATGATCATTTGGACAATCAACATCAGCATCAATCAACAAAACTTTACTTGTTTTTGATAGCTTGTAAGCTAATGATGTTGCAACAGTTGATTTTCCAGTACCACCTTTTCCACCAGTTATTGCAATAATCATATTTAATGCCCACAACTTTCATTTAATTTTTCTATCTTATCTAGATTTTCTATAACTTCTTTAATTGTATTAAAATCGCCAGTCTTTAAAGAGACTCCATTATTTTGAGCTTCTTGTATTGCTCTACCCCCAATATCTTTTGCAAAGATCATATTTACCTTAAATAATTCACAGATTTGAGATATTGGACTTTTTTCTGTACTGGTATGATCTAAAGTGTTTTTAACCATTTCTAAATCTTTGGTATTAAAATTATAAATCCCAAAAAAAGGAGCATGCCCAAAATGCAAACTAATTTCTGAAGATAAACCGTTATTGTTTAATAGAGGAAAAAATATCTTGTTTGGTTTCTCTTCTTTAGCATTTAGATCTTCTTTGAATTTTAGATCTTCTTTGACTTTTAGATCTTCTTTGACTTTTAGATCTTCTTTGACTTTTAGATCTTCTTTAGCTTTAGAATCTTCTTTGACTTTTAGATCTTCTTTAGCTTTAGAATCTTCTTTGACTTTTAGATCTTCTTTGGTAGTAAAAGATTTATCTAAAAATTCAGCTAATGCTTCTTTTACAATCCCAGATCTAAACAAAACATCAACATTTAATTTTTTTAATACAGCATCAGCATTAGGTCCTACTTGCCCAGTAATTAAAACATCAACTTTTAGATTACCTAAATTTTCTGCAGCTCTAATTCCAGCACCATGTGCTTCTTCTGTGCTTGTGTTTACTATTACTTTTGTGTCTAAAATCTTATTATCTTCAACCTCAAATATTAAAAAATATTTACATCTTCCAAAAGCAGGATCAATCTCTGAATCGGAATTATTGTTTTTACTAGTTATTGCAATTTTCATCTTAAAAACC